>MTCR01000109.1 GCA_002212725.1 Sphingobacteriales bacterium TSM_CSM
CGGTAAATGCTGTAGTTGAAGCACCGCTTGTGGTTAATGCCGGTCAGGATACATTAGTGTGCGGTTATGCTTACACGCTTCAGTCTGATGGTACAACCGGCACATGGACTTATACCGGCGGCGGAACTGCCACATTTGCATCTGCAAACAGCCCGATAACCGATGTAACCGTTAACGCCTGCGATGTATATGTGTTTACCTGGAACGAAGACAACGGCATTTGCCAAAGTGCCGATGATGTAACGGTAGGTTTTATTGACGAGCCGCAACTTACAGGCGCCTGCCCGCCCGAAGAAGAAGAAATTTGCGGCAACAGCACAGCCATAAACCCCGGCAGTGTGGTGGGCAGCCTTTGTACCAATAGTGATTGCCCCGAAGGCAGCGCTGAATGGAACGCTGTTTTGGCGGCCTTTGGTATTGATTGTTCTCCTATTGCGGGAAGTTGCCATTGGGAATGGGACTTCCTTGATGGCCCGGCAGGTTCGGAAACCGTAACTTTTATACCCGATGCCTTTACCCCTGATGTAACCGTTACCGTTGCTCCTTACGGTCATTACCGTTTCAGGTGGGTGTGCGATGTTGCGGGTAATTGCCCTGCGTGCAGCAGCATTTATGCCGACAAAATTTTTAATTTCATAGCGCCGCTAACCGCTGCCGATAATGCCGTTTGCGACCCTGCACCGGGCACCTTTACCGTTACGCTGAATGTAATTGGAGGCAGCCCGCCCTATACGATTAACGGAGCACCCGTTGCCGGCAATACGTTTACCGAAACCCTGCCAAGCGCTTCGGCTTATAATTACCTGATTGACGACAGCAGCACCTGCCCGCCGGTGGTAATTGCCAATACCGGCCCTGCCTGCGATTGTCCTGCACTGCCGGTAACCGTAAGCGGAAACACCCAAATTTGCCCGGGTGAAACCACCACCCTGAGCGCTACACCCGGTTACGCCGGCTATGAATGGTCGCCGGGCGGTAATACAACTCCCGACATTACAGTTTTATTTGCCGCAACCTATACCGTTACCGTTACTGATGCAGCAGGCTGCACGGAAACAGCCTCGGCAACCGTTACCGAAAACCCGCTGCCGGTGGCTGATGCAGGCTCCGATGATATCATTTGCGGGTTAACTTATACCCTCTCTGCGTTGCCGGCAGCAGGCGGAAGCTGGACAGGCTCTGGCGCCATATTTACCAACCCCGGCAATGCCGGTACAGATGTTACCATGCCGGCTATTGGCAGCTATACCTTTACCTGGACCGTAACAGACCCGGCAACCGGTTGCACGGCTTTTGACGATGTAGAAATTACCTTTACCGATGCACCGTCGGTAAATGCCGGTACCGATGAAACTATTTGCGGACTTACCTACAATTTAGATGCATCGCCCAATACCGGCGGCACCTGGAGCAGCACACCCGCCGGTGCAGTGTTTGCCAACCCCAACAACGGCAATACACAGGTTTCGGTACCTGATTTTGGCAACTATACCTTTACATGGACCGTTACCGGAGCAACCCCGGCCTGCAACGGCAGCGATGATGTGAGCATACTCTTTGAAGAGCAATTAACCGCCAACCTGCTAAGCGCCAATTGCAGTGGGCCGGTTTATACAGTGGTCATCGGCCTGACGGGCGGCAACAATGCCAATTATTCGGTAAGCGGGGTTCTGGGCAGCTATGATGCCGGCAGCGGCATATTTACCTCGGCGCCGTTGGCATCGGGCATACCTTACAGCATTACCATTACAGACGGCAGCAGTTGTTTGCCGGTGGTTATTGATGGCGTCACCGATTGTAACTGCGTTACCTATGCCGGTACAATGCCACTTACACCTTATGTATTTTGCGGCAGCGGACAGGTTACGGTTACCAACAACGGCGATGAGTTTTTAGATGATAACGATGCCTTTACCTACCTGCTGCACGCCGGAAGCGGTACAACGCTCGGCACGGTATTTGCCCAAAACGACAATGGCACCTTTACCATTGCGCCTCCTCTGGAAGCCGGTGTTACCTATTATATATCTGCGGTGGCAGGCAACCCCAATGGTGTGGGCGGTATTGACCTTGCCGATGTTTGCCTTTCGGTAGCGGCTGGTACCCCAGTAATGTTTGACAACGCCCTTACATTAGACCCGATTGAACCGGTAAACCTTTGTGCCGGTGATTCTTACGACCTGAGCATTTTGGAGCAACCCGGTTTATCCGGTAATTTTACGTGGTACAATGCCAATCCTGCCTTGGGAGCGCAACCGGTAAATACCCAAATTAGCCCTGTTACAGATGCCACTTTTTGGGTTATCTATGAACAGGGGGCCTGTACCGATACCACCACGGCACAGATTGAAGTGGGTGCTGTTGTATTTGATTATATAAGGCCCGATACCACCATATTGGCCGGACAAACGGTTGTGTTAAGCGCTTCGGCCACATCGGGCTTGGGGGGTAACGTTACCCTTACATGGGAAGGGCTTTCGGGTTCCAACCCATCGGTATCGCCGGCTCAAACCACCACTTACACAGTTACCGCAATTGACGAATGGGGCTGCACCGCCACCGAATCGGTAACGATTGCTATTATCCAGCCAAATTCCATTATTATACCCAATGCCTTTTCGCCCAATGGCGATGGGTTTAATGACGTGTTCAGGGTTTCGGGCTACAATATAGAAAGCGTAGAACTATATATTTATGACCGATGGGGCAACGAAATGTACAATTTCACCACCTCTGACCTGCTACAAGGCTGGGACGGCACCAAAAAAGGCGTAAATGCCGAGTTGGGCGTTTATGTTTATTATGCCGTTGCTACCTTTACCGATGGCACACAGGAATTTGTAAAAGGTAATGTAACACTCATTCGGTAATTTAGCGGCAGTTGCCGCATGCATTTCGGCAGCGGCAACTGCCATCTTTTAAAACGGCATCAAATTCATGGCACAGGCACAGCCCTATTTATACGAGTTTTACGGTTTACATTGGCAATTGCACGAGCCAAATCCGTTAATTGCCCCGCCTTTTGGCTCACCCATTATTGCAGACCCCACCTTTTTATGTCCCGATGAAACACCAGACGGGTTATGGCATTTGTTTGCACATTCGGTATGGGGTTTGCATCATTACATATCTGTAAACGGACTTAACTGGAAACACCGGAAATTTTTGTTTACCGGTGCTATGCGGGCACATGTATATACCGAAAATAAAACCTTTTACCTGCTGTATGAACGGTATGCACCAATGAAACTGCTGGTTTCATGGCTGCCCGGACTTAAATGGTATTCGGAAATAGTGGTTCGCCGTTCTGATGATTTAATTCGTTGGAGTAAACCACAAACCCTGCTAAAGCCTTGTCTTTCCTGGCATACCGATGCAACATTGGGCAGTGCGGTAAGCAACCCCTGTTTGGTAAAAACCGGTAAACAATACAGGCTGTATTACAGCGCCTCGCTGGTACATTTGCCCGATTGCGGATTTAATGAACCCAAATACATAGGGGTAGCAACATCGGAAAAAATAACGGGTGTTTATAAACCCCTGTCTGAACCGGTGATTTTTCCCGATGCCGCCGATAACCGTTGTAACCTTGGAGCAGGCGCAATAAAGGTAATTTGCTGTACCGATGGTTTTGTGGGTTTTCAGAACAGCATTTACCAAAGCCCCGTTACAAAAAAAAGCGGCTCTGCCATACAGCTATTAACCTCTGATGACGGAGTTGACTGGAGTTATGCCGATGCAATACCATTGCTGGCTCCGGGTGCTTACAATTGGATGCACAGCCATGTTTATGCGCTGGATGTAAAAAAATATAACCATTGCTGGCATCTCTACTTTAATGCCCGAAATACCTGGCATTGGTCTAAAGGACGTGAGCATATTGGACTGATGACATCTTTGCCCCTGTCCTGAAAAATTTTTTGTCTTTTTTGATGAATTTGTGAACCTTCTGGCAGAGAAAGTGTTTTAAAATTAAATCAATGTTTAAACATTGATTTTGATTGCAAAACTAAATCAATTAACCTTAAAAAGAAACATTTATGAGAAATTGGAAGACAAGTACCTTATTGTTGGCAGTAGTTGCCTTTGTTTGGATGAGTTTTAGCAACGGCGACCGGGCCAGCTACGGAGTAGATGTACAAAACAGCAAAATTGAGTGGACCGGTTACAAAGTAACGGGCAAACACACAGGCACGGTAAACCTGGTAAGAGGCACACTTACATTTGATGGAGAAAACCTTACCGGCGGAAACTTTGAAATTGACATGAACTCCATTACCTGCACCGATCTGGAAGGTGAGTGGGCCAGCAAATTGGTAGGCCACCTTAAATCGGACGATTTTTTTGGAGCAGCCAACTACCCTACGACTAAATTCAATATAACCAGGGTAGTGCCTATGGGTAAGCCGGGCGATTATAAAATACTTGGCGACATGACGATAAAAAGTACCACCAAGCCCATTAAGTTCTTTGCCACAATTACCAAAAATGCCGACAATAAAAACGTGGCAACTGCTAAGGTTACCATAGACCGTTCAGAGTATGATGTAAAATATGGCTCGGGCAGTTTTTTTGACGGTTTAGGCGACAAAACTATTTATGACGAGTTTGACCTAAACATTACGCTGGTAACCAAATAGAGCAAATGTTATTGTAAAAGTAAAAACCGCTTTGTTTGCCAACAAAGCGGTTTTTTTGTGCTGTACTGATTGTGCCACTATTTATTTTACCTTGGTGAGAAAGGCACTAAAGGCTGTCCAATAGCCTGCACTGCCCGGTGTGGTATCCCAAAGGGCGCGGGCACCATGAATGCCTTCTTCTTTAGGAAGATACATTTCCTTAATTTGCCCCGATGCTGCATCAAAAAAGACCTTAACCCTTGGCACTTCTTTTTTGGAGGAGGTTATGAACACGGGCTTTTTAATATTTTTCATAGACTCTTGCACAAAAGTTTCGCTTTTAATGCCTGCAAAATACTCACCGGGGCTGAAAGCAGCTACCGCCCGCACTTTATCGTTGTGCATGGCTATAACCAAAGCCAATGAGGCAGAGTAGGAACTGCCCACCAGAATAACCGGTTTTTTGTACAGGGTGTGCATGTAATCTATTGCTGCTTCAATATCTTGTTGCGCATCGGTATAATTGGTGCTTTTACCCTCTTTTTGTGCCAGCAGGGCAGTTTCGTTATTGCCACCTTCCACCAGATTACCGCCCGAACGCTGGTCAATGGCCAAGCAGTTAAAACCCATTTCATTGAGGCGTTTGGCAGTTTCGGTATATTCCTCCTTGCTTGAATTGGCCTGATGGCATAATACAACCGGAATTAAATCGGAGTTTTGGTGAAACAGGTTGGCGGTAATGGTAAGCCCGTCTTTTGCAGGAAAAGTTACTTTTTGCATACCGGTTTTTGGATTAAACTGTTCGTTGGAATTGCCGGTTTGATTGTTTGAAGATGCCGTATTGCTATTGCCGGGGTTGCAGGCCAGCTCCAAAACAATAACAAAGAAGGCAAAAAAAGTTATGCGCAATAATTTTATTTGCATGAAATTAAGTAATTATATAAATACAAAATACTGGCTTAACGGTTGTTGGCAATATTGGCACATTCTTTAGACTTGACCGGATCTTTAGTTTCAAAATATTTGCTAACTTTCATTAAAATTTGCGCATCAGCGCTGTAAAGCAGATTGTTTTCTTTAAGGTAATCATAACAAGCCTCGCCATAGTTGGCAGACTTGCATATTTTTTCGGCTTTTTTCAATTTCTTGGAAGAACTTTCAGATTGAATATCGGCTATTCTTGAGTCGCAGTCGGCAATTTTGGCATTTAACCTTGCCGCATCTGCTGCCGAAACCTGCAAGGCCTCTTTGTACTTGCTTTTTGCCGTAGCAAAATCTTCTGCGGCAAAAGCTGCGTCAGCTTCTGCAATGAGTTTGTCATAGCGGTCAGATTTGGCTTGGCCTGCTTTTGCCGATGCCACTTTTGTAAGTTTATCCTGACATTCTTCGGCACGAGAGCCGGCGTATTCGTCGTTAATTTTATATTTCAATGCTTCAATGTAGTAATTTCTTGCACTTTCGTAAGCGGCATTGTTAAAAGCCTGGTCGGCAAGGGCAATTACATCATTATACTTTTTTTCAAGAATTGCCTGTTCACTTGCGTTAATTTTTTCCTCCAATCCGGTATTTCGGTTATAGGTAAGCGCTTCGGTAAAGCGCGATTTGGCGGTTTCAAAATCACCGGCATTCATGGCATCATCGCCTTGTTTTACCAATGCTGTGTACTTGTCGTTAAGGGTAGTAGTTGACGATGAGTATTCGGGCAGTTGGTCGGTGTAAACATTATCTGGGTTGGGTTCCTGTTCAAAAATATCTCCATCGCTCAATACGCCGGCGGTATCGGTATGGGTGGTGGTAACCAGCGCCAGTCTGTTTGCCCTAAACTCGCCCAGCGAGTCCATGCGGGCAACCAGTTGCACGGCATCGGACAGGGATAACTGCTGGAGGTTAAGGTATTGGTTACAGAGGTTTATTTGTTGCAGTATTTGCTCGTTAGACTGGTCAAAATAAAGGGCTTCAGACAATAGCTGTTTGGCATTGGCATAATCTTTCATGCCAAGGAGCGTATCTGCCTTAGCCAGCAATTTTGTTTTTTCGGCAAGAATGGTTTGGTTCAGCACTTCAATTTGCTGTTTCACCAAAGTATCGGCCGGGTTAAGCGCCAGCAGTTCCTGATATTTAGTCCTTGCCTTTACCCAGTTTTGGGCATTAAAATGTGCTTCGGCCTGTTTGGAAAACCACGTCTGCCGCGTTTGCGCCAATTGCGCCCTTACGCTGTTAAAAGCCGAGGTATCGGTAAGTTTTACTTCTAATGCGTTTTCGTATTGTTTTATTGCGTTCTCAAAATCGCCGGCAGTCAGGTATTCTTCGGCCTTGTTCAGGCAACGCTTAAATACATCTTCGGGTTTTGATATAAGAAACTGGTAGGCAAATGCGGCCGTAATGGCCAGCAGTACCAGCAACGAAATAATACCTGCGCGGGCCGGCGAAGGCATATTCATGTTACTGCCACCCGAAAAAAGCGGTTTTCGGTTTGAGGCTTCGGGTTTTCTTTCTTTGCGCTTTACAATACCGCTGGGAAGGTTGTCTAACTGTGCCGTTTTAGGCGGTGCCACTGCGCCGGTGTTGGCGGCGGCTTTGGGCAGACCGGTTACTTTTGGAAGCGTAGTACCCTCCTGCACCGGTATAAGCAGCAGGGAGAAATCATCATCCCAGTTTTGGGTACACAACTCCTGCATTTTGGCTACAATAGCGCGGTTGGTAGCATCGGTTCCGTCGCCCTGCGAGAGCAGGTATTTGATGTTGCGGTGGTCAAAAGTTTCGTAAATACCCTGTGTGCAGATGAGAAAATAATCATCGGACTGTATATCTGAAATAACCGTTACACTTGCCCAAACCGGCTCACTACCCGAAATTACCCGCGGTTCAACCGATATGTTGCGCCCGTTTTCCCGCAGTACCGTGAGGTGGTCTTCGGTTTCATACATTATTTGCTTATCGCGCACATGGTATGCCCGAATATTGCCAACCCATGCAATGGAAATGCTGTCATCGTTATTAACATACAGCAACATAAGACTACACCCCATACCCTGCTTTGCGGGGTTTTCCTGCACAAATTGCCAGAGTTTACGCTCTGCATACCGCAGCGCATCGTTCATGTAAATTTGTCCAACTCTTTGTTTGGGCGGTGCAATCCGGGTAAAGTAGTCATAAAACAGTTTTCCGATTATTTCGGCTACGTTGTTACCATTCCTGAAAGGGCCCAAGCCATCGCAGATAATAAATAAATTAGAGTCGGAGTTGATATTGGCGGCATCGGGATAAACAAAATCGAGATTTTCGGTTTGTTTACCGTTGGCGCTGATGAGTTGCGGAAGTCTGAACTTTAACTTCATATAAGCCGGATAGAAGAAAGTAAAGGGTTTAAACCTGAAAATGCCTTTAAAAGTTGAAGTACTGTGTATTTTTGCACCCTATAAGGGTTAATTTATGGTGTTTTGAGGATTTACAACCGCGCAAAACCCCTAATTTGGAACAAATTTAGTAATTTAGTTTAAAAATGGGGCATTTTTGTCTCTTTCGATTTAAAGTTTTTCATTTTTGACACCCAAAACAAGCGGGTGACCGGCAATAACCAACTCTTTTTTTGTTTGTACATGAGCAATGACATCACTGTAAAAAGCTGGACAGAATTGCAAGATGCGCTATTCAGCAACTCTTGGGACCCGGCATTGGGCAGATACCGCTCCTCTTTTGTATATAGGGGTTTGTCTGATGTTGACCACACCCTTAAAACCAGCCTGACGCGTTTAGGCGGTTCGTTTGAAGCGCTTGAAGGGCATTTGCTCCGGAATTTCAGAAAATATGCCCGAAAAGACAGGATTACCCAAGAAATGAACACCATTTGGAATTTGCTGGCGCTTGCACAGCATTACGGGCTGCCTACCCGATTGCTGGACTGGACTTACTCGCCCTATGTTGCCCTGCATTTTAGCACCTCCGAATTGAGCCTTTTTGATACAGACGGGGTAATTTGGTGTGTAAATTATGTGAAAACCAATGAGTTTTTACCCCACCGGCTGCGTTATATCCTGTCGGAAGAAGGCTCAAATATTTTTACCGCCGAAATGCTGCAACTTGCCTGCACTACCATTAAAGAATTTGACACCCTGCAAAAATCAGAATTTGTGGTGTTTCTTGAACCTCCGTCTTTAGATGAGCGCATCATAAACCAATATGCCTTGTTCTCTCTCATGTCTAACCCAAACGCCCTGCTCGATGAATGGTTAATAAGCCACCCCGATTTGTTTTTTCGCATCATTATCCCGGCCACGCTTAAGTGGGAAATACGTGATAAATTAGACCAGGCCAACATAACCGAACGGGTGCTGTTTCCGGGTTTAGACGGGCTTAGCAAATGGCTGCGCCGGCATTACAGCCCCAAATAATACCCTGTACCACCAGAAAACGACGGTAAAATCCCATTTTCAAAAAAATAAGGGTAAAAAATTTACAATTGGGCAACAAACCCCAAAAAATAACCGTACATTTGCACCCGCAATTCCCGCTACCCGTTCATCGGGCAGGTGGGCTTTTTTAACATCAAACTATCTTAACCGATGGCAGTTAAACTCAGATTACAAAGACACGGACGCAAAAAAAGACCTTTCTACCACATTGTAGCCACCGATTCGCGCAACCGACGCGACGGTAAATTTATTGAACGAATTGGCATCTACAACCCCGTTACCAGCCCCGCAACCGTAGATGTTGACTATGACAAAGCCCTGAAATGGCTTGGCTGTGGCGCCCAACCTACCGATACTGTGCGCTCTATCTTATCGGCAGTGGGTGTTATGTACAAAAAACACTTGCAACGCGGGGTAACCAAAGGCGCTTTTTCGCAGGAAGAAGCCGACCGCCTTTTCAAAAAATGGCTCGATGAGCGGGTGAAAAAAGGAATTGCCCGTTTTAACATTGCCGTATCGGCCGCACATGCACAACCCAAAACTGTTGTTGCCGCACCGGTAGCAAATGAGGTAAAAGAAGTGGTATCAACTCTTTCCGAAGAAGTTGCCCCGCAAACAGAAGAAGTGATTTCGGAAGCCACAGAAGCTGAAGATACCGCACCCGAAACCACTACAGAAGACGAAGCCTGATTTATTTAACATAACAGCACATTAAACCCATGAAACCCGAAGATTTAATTCCTGTCGGGTACATTGGCCAGCCAAAAAGCCTCAAAGGAGATGTAAAAGCCTACTTTGAGGCTTTTTTGTTCGACCGCTTGCAGGAACTGAAAGGTAAACTGCCCTACCTGCTTGTGCAAACCAAGGAAGGCTGCCTACCCTATTTTGTAGAGAATATACAACCGGTGTCGGAATACGACGGGCAGGTAATTGTAAAATTTGAAGACATTAACAGCCGCGAAGATGCCCTTGCCCTTCAAAACAAGGCGCTGTTTGTGGAAGCAGGTAAACTGCCCGATGATATAATGCCCGAACAGGATGAATTTGAATGGGAATTTATTATTGGCTTTACCCTTACCAACGCCGCTACCGGCCAAACTCTGGGTACGGTTGAAGATGTTTTTGCCCTGCCCGAACACGAACTGGCACAGGTATTTTACCAAAACCGCGAAATTCTTATTCCGCTGCACGATGATCTGGTAGAAGATATAGACGAAGAACAAAAAACCATTTCCATACATTTGCCCGAAGGCCTGCTGGAGGTGTACCTGCAAACCAACGCCTCCGAAGAAAAAGATACCGATTAAAAAAGGCGTTTTTTTAGCGGTTTACCGTATCTTGCCTGCATGAACAACACCTTACCTTCTGAAAACCTCGAAAAAAACCGGCTGAAACAAAGTTTGCTTTGGCCCGTTTACTTTGTTGCCCTTTTATGGGCTATTAAGTTGTTTGAAGTATTTTCGGGCATTGACCTTGGCGGGCTGGGCGTTTACCCCCGCTCCCTTCGTGGTTTGCCGGGCATTCTTACCGCACCCTTCATACACGGCGATGCACGCGGAAACGATATTCTGGGCAATTTTTCACACATCATATCCAACACCATGCCTTTGGTGGTGCTGGGTTTTTTGGTTTTATACTCCTACCGGCAAATTGCGGCAAAGGTAATTACCATTGTTTGGCTGGGCAGCGGCCTGCTGGTATGGATGGGCGGCAGAGCATCTTACCATATTGGCGCCAGTATGCTCATTTACGGTCTGGCTTTTTTTGTATTTTTCAGCGGCGTGTTTCGCAAAGATGTAAAAGCCATAGCGCTTGCCTCCATAGTGGTGCTGTTTTACGGCAGCATGGTTTGGGGGCTTTTGCCCATACAACCCGGCGTATCGTGGGAAGGGCATATTGCCGGCGCCATTACCGGCATTGCTTGCGCTTACCTTTTCAGGCATGTAAACCCGCGCCCCCGTTATGAGTGGGAACTGGAAGAGGAAGAACCACAACCCGAACTTATACACGAGGACCCCTTTTGGGTGCCCAAACAATACCCCCCACTTCAAAACCCCGACAGCAACAGCATTTTGGATTGGGAGGTAAAATACCACTATGTAGAAGGTAAAAAACCCGATGACCAACAACCCTGATACCTGACTAAAAAAATCCGCCGCAGGAGGTGTGTTTTCTGCGGCGGATAAAAAATGAAACTTCAACAAAAAAACCTATTAACGTTGCCCTTCCAACAGCAGCAATTTTTCGGTCAATTGCATGCCATCGGCAGCAAGTACGCGGCAAATGTATAACCCTTCGGGCAGGCGGGTTGCATCTACCGGCCAAACATAACTTTGACCGGCTTCTACAAAGCCCTTGTAGAGTTTGGCTACTTCAAGCCCGCTCATATCAGTTATGCTTACCTCGGCCTCACAACTTCTCTCGGCAGCAAACATTACGGTAGTATGGTATTCAAACGGGTTGGGAACCACTTCTAAAGTGCCCAATTTCTCTAATTCGGTTTTACCTCGCCCGCGTGCTTTAAACGGCACATAATACCAATTAATGAGCGTTTGCTCATCGCCGCTTGCTACAACTCCGTCGGGCCCACAGTCGGTAATGGTTACGGTGTACCAACCATTCGGAATACCGGTAATGGAACTTCCGGTGGCAGTTGATGCACCCGTCCACGAAATGGGACCTGCCCAAACGTAGTTGTAAGTACCACCTGCACAAGGATTACCACCTGTTACCACCACACTTATAGCGCCATCATACGGGCCGGGATACACTACCGAATTGCTTTGTACAGTAGAGGATATAAATTGCATTGGCACAATAACCGGCTGTATGGTAACGGTAAATGAACAAGAGGATGAATTGCCCGAAACATCGGTTGCAGCATAGATTACCGTATTCGTTCCAATCGGGAAAAATGAACCCGCACTAAGCCCCGATATTAGTGTCACACTGCTGATGCCGCAATTATCGGTAGCAACGGGTGTTTCGTAAAATACCGCTACCGGTATGGCGCTGCTAATGCTAATGCTTTTCGGGCATGTAATAAGCGGCAACTCCGTATCGGTAATTTCTACGTTAAAGCTGCAAAAATCGAGTGTGTTTCCATCGGTATCGGAAAGCGTATAAACCACCTCTGTAGTACCGGCTACAAATTCACGCCCGCTGATATCAACTGTTCCTGATAATGAGGAAGCACCTGTTGTACTGTAGGTTACAACATTACCAGTACCGCAGGCATCGCTTACAACCGGCGACAAACCGAACACATTCATCTTACATGTTCCAACAGGAAGCACATAATTAAAGTTGGTGGGGCAACTAATAACAGGATCCGCGGTTACTGATACTTCAAATGAGCAGGAAGTTTGGTGGCCGGCAGCATCAAAGGCTGTTGCCGTTACCAGTGTTGTACCAATGTTGTATAGCCCGCTTGCATCCGCATAGCCAGTATAATCATTGGTGAGGTTGGTAACCAAGCAATTGTCAAAGGCAGATATAAAAGGAACGGTAATTTCTGCTGTACAGGCTCCCTCAGCAGCTACCTGTGTAATATTATCGGGACAAACGATTGTGGGCGCTTGCATATCGGTTACCGTTACGGTAAATGAACAGGTGGCGGTATTATTAGCTTCATCTATGGCAGTGTACACCACCGTAGTTACACCTACATCGAAAGTACTGCCGGGTGCATTGCTGGGGATAAGTGCTATTATGGAACCGCCACATAAATCAACCGGTTCGGGTTCTTCCCAATATATGGGGGTATTGCAAAATCCTTCTAAAGCCGGTTGTTCAATATTGGCAGGGCAAGCAATGGCTGCACCTGCGCCGGTAACATCGGTTATAGTGACCAGAAAAGTACACTCAGCGCTATTTCCCCCATTATCGGTTGCCGTATAAGTTACCAGAGTGCCTCCGGCATAGTAAACTCCGCTTGCATTTGCGGTTCCTGTATAATCATTGGTAACAGCAGCTATGGTACAGTTGTCTGATACAAGCGGTAAAGGAACAGTTACCGTAGCGCTGCAACCGCCTGCTTCGGCTGGTTGTGCAATATTGTCGGGGCAGTAAATAAGCGGCGGTACGAGGTCGGTAACGGTTATGGTAAACGAACAGGGTGCGCTTTCCAAACCGGCAGCATCTGTTGCCGTTACCGTTACGGTTGTAACGCCTGCACTAAACACGCTTCCCGACGCTGGTGTTGCCGAAGTGGTAACACTGCCGCAATTATCGGTTGCTGCTGCCTCAAATTCTACTATTGACCAGCATAAATTGGGCAAAGTATTGGTGGTAATGTTGGGAGGACAACTTACCACAGGAGGCTCTGTATCCACAACCGTAACATTGAAGTTACAAACCGATGCATTTCCGTAATCATCTGTTGCAGTTACCTGAACGCTGTGTGTGCCTACGGAAAAACTGCTGCCCGATGCCGGGAATATATCAACAATTGTACCGCTGCACAAATCGTCAGCTGTGGCTGCATATGTTACCACAGTTGCACAAGTTCCGGTATCGGCGGGTTGCAAAATGTCGGCAGGACAGGTAAGCGCCGGAGGTTCTTTGTCTTCAACCACCACATTAAAGGTGCAAGTATTGGTATTGTTCGAGGCATCTGACGCAATCCATACCACTACCGTTTGCCCAACATTAAAATTGAGGCCGTCAAGTGTGTTGTAACCGGTTCCGGTTGTAACACCAAACAGGTTATAAACCACAGACTCTACACCACAGTTGTCGGTAGTTCCTGAAGGGTCAAACTCATTTCCGATAGTTGTATAGAGGCAGGTTCCGGGTAATGCAACCCTTTCCTGTGTATTTACACAAGTAACCACGGGCAATGTATAGTCTTTTACCGTTACCGTAAATGAACAAGCGCCGGTATTTCCCGAATCGTCGGTTACCGTCCAGGTTACGGTAGTAACGCCTTTTTCAAATACTATTCCGGCAATCGTGTTTGCCCCGCTTCCCAAAGTTGCTCCCTCTAAGGTATAATTTGCCGAAACAATTACACCACAGTTGTCGTAGCTGTCTGTCCAGTCAAACTCATTGCCTACAGTTGTGTATGTACAGGCATTTACATCAATTGCTCGAATTTGATCGCCTACACAATTCACCTGCGGGTTGTCATCGTCGAGCACCGTAACGGTAAAGGAGCAAACCGTGCTGTTGCCAGATAAATCCTGTGCAGTCCATTCAACGGTGGTTACTCCTTTTTGGAACTCAACCCCATTGAGCGGAAGTAAACCGCTATCGGTAGTTGCTCCCGTTAATTCATAGGAAGTTATCACAATCACACAGTTGTCGCCACCCGAAACAGGGTTAAACTCGGGTGCATCTGCAACATAGCCGCATAAAGGACTTTGCGTGCCTCGTGTTTGGTTTTCGGGACATACAAGTGCGGGTGCTTCTGTATCCTGAACCACAACGTTAAATGTACATTGGCTTGTATTACCCCATGCATCGGTAGCTGTTGCAACAACAGGTGTAGTTCCTACAATGAAGAATGAACCCGGGTTAATGCTGTATGTTACCGAAACCGTTCCGCAATTGTCGGTTGCTGATGCCGAATAGCTAACTGATGCTCCGCAAAGACCAAGGTCATTTTCGGCAGTAACGGGTGATGCAGGACAGGTAATAGCCGGTTGCTGATTGTCAACTACCACAACGGTAAAGCTGCAACTGCTTGCCAGTCCGTTTACATCCGTGGCGGTGGCGGTTACTATTGTGCTGCCTACCCCAAAATCATACGGGAAGGTGATAACCGTTGTTCCTACACGGTAAACAATACCCGATGCCCCGCAATTATCCGTTGCAGTGGCGGCAAAACTCAAGATGGCGTTGCATTCGCCCAAATCGGTATTGTAACTTGCGGCAGGCGTAGGACAGGTAATGGCGGGTTGCTGATTGTCAACTACCACAACGGTAAAATTGCAACTGCTTGCCAGTCCGTTTACATCCGTGGCGGTGGCGGTTACTATTGTGCTGCCTACCGGGAAATCATACGGGAAAGTAATAACTGTTGTTCCTACCCTGTAAACAATACCCGATACCCCGCAATTATCCGTTGCAGTGGCGGCAAAACTCAAGGTGGCGTTGCATTCGCCCAAATCGGTATTGTAACTTGTGGCAGGCGTAGGACAAGTAATAGTAGGTTGCTGATTGTCAACTACCACAACGGTAAAGTCGCAACTGCTTGCCAGTCCGTTTACATCCGTGGCGGTGGCGGTTACTGCTGTACTGCCTACCCCAAAATCATACGGGAAGGTGATAACCGTTGTTCCTACACGGTAAACAATACCCACTATGCCGCAATTATCCGTTGCAGTGGCTTCAAAACTCAAGGTGGCGTTGCATTCATCCAAATCGGTATTGTAACTTGCGGCAGGTGTAGGACAGGTAATGGCGGGTTGCTGGTTGTCAACTACCACAACGGTAAAGTTGCAACTGCTTGCCAGTCCGTTTACATCCGTGGCGGTGGCGGTTACTGCTGTACTGCCTACCGGGAAATCATACGGGAAGGTGATAGAATTGCCTCCAACTGCATAACTGTAACCCGATATGCCGCAATTATCCGTTGCAGTGGCGGCAAAACTCAAGGTGGCGTTGCATTCATCCAAATCGGTATTGTAACTTGCGGCAGGTGTAGGACAGGTAATGGCGGGTTGCTGATTGTCAACTACCACAACGGTAAAGCTGCAACTGCTTGCCAGTCCGTTTACATCCGTGGCGGTGGCGGTTACTGCTGTACTGCCTACCGGGAAATCATACGGGAAAGTGATAACCGTTGTTCCTACACGGTAAACAATACCCGATACCCCGCAATTATCCGTTGCAGTGGCGGCAAAACTCAAGGTGGCGTTGCATTCGCCCAAATCGGTATTGTAACTTGCGGCAGGTGTAGGACAGGTAATGGCGGGTTGCTGATTGTCAACTACCACAACGGTAAAGTTGCAACTGCTTGCCAGTCCGTTTACATCCGTGGCGGTGGCGGTTACTGTTGTACTGCCTACCCCAAAATCATACGGGAAGGTGATAACCGTTGTTCCTACACGGTAAACAATACTCGATACCCCGCAATTATCCGTTGCAGTGGCTTCAAAACTCAAGGTGGCGTTGCATTC
>MTCR01000032.1 GCA_002212725.1 Sphingobacteriales bacterium TSM_CSM
AGGTGTAATCCAATTGAAAACTCTTTTTGCAGTTATTACAACGCCAACGCCGGGTACCATTTGGGCGGTGACCATTTTTGGTCAGATTATTGCTTCCTCAATGTGGGCATGTCAATGTTTTGATGTGCCAGATTTTACGATTATGCATGTTTAAATAAACGCAAATATACAACATTCAACCCAATTAACCCACTACCTATAATTTCGTTGAGTTTGTTGAAGGCCGCCATTTGGGGAATGGGAGTGCCACTTTGTATATAAGGCTGAGCAAAAACATCCATTCTGTTTTTAATCATATCATCATAGGCAGGATGTGCATCAAAAGAGCCATTAGGGTTTATATTTAGCGATATGGGTGGGTTTATGCCATTTTTTAAAGCCCGAAAATAACCCCCGCCACACCTGTATCTATATGCGACGAGGGGCAGAGTGTTAGTCTGCTACGGGTAAACCTGTATCTGCCCAACGAATATTACGAGTAAGAGGCTGTGTTACAGGCTCAAAATCTATACCCGTAATACTATTGGCTTTCAGCGCATCAACGATATTTTTCTTAAAGAAAATACCTGAACCAATAAACTGCATTTTGAAAATATCCACATCTATTAAACTCTCCTCAATAAAATAAAGTTTGTGCGCTGCCATATGATTATGTTGAGACAATTTACTCAATGCTAAGTGGTACTCTTTTTCGTCCTTAATATATACTCTTTCGTTAGTTTTATCTAAATAGTCTACTACATAAAAAGACGATTTTCCGAAATCCACCACATTATCGTATGAATGATATAAGTGAAGAATTTTGTAAAGATACCGCTTTTTTCGATGCACCACCCATGCGTCGTATATGCCATGTTCAGGCAATTTGAAGCCAAGCAATATATCTAACATTTTTTCAGATATAAGCCACCCAGAAAGATAGTTCAAGCGAGCAGCTGTTAAAAAATCAACTCTATGTGCATGGTAACGCAATATAAAAGCATCAGCTAATGGAACAAAATCGGGTTTTCCAGGCCAAACCAATTCTTCCACTCCTTTTACGCCTAAGTTGTTTATGCTATGATAATAACTATCAGTCATTGTTTCACAATATGGAGTTACCCATGCATTGGTAGGGATTTTGAACTTATATAGCATAACCTATGGTATTATGTCATTAATATGGGTAGTAGGATTAGCAGCTATTGCAACTCGTACTTGGGATATAATTAAGTCTATTTGATTTGCTGCTTGCTGAGGTGTATAGATTCCGCTCATTGTTATCTGTGCCCAAGTAGCCAACCTATCCTTAATCATATCATCATAAGCAGAATGCGCATCAAAAGAGCCATTAGAGTTTATATTTATCGATATGGGTGGGATTATATGTCATTTTTTAAAGCCCGAAAATACCCCCACCACACCTGATTTATATGCGGCGAGGGGAAAAGTGTTAGCCTTCTATAGGTAATCCGGTGTCTTTGTCAAGGTAAATCAAGTTTGTATTGGTTAATATACTGGGCATTTCCTCAAAGCGAAAACCCGTTAAGCCAGCCGCTTCAATTCCTGCCTTAAACCGCTTACTGCAATACATGCCCAGCAAAGGTGTTTTTGTGCAAAATAAATCTTTTTGAATAGATTGGGTTAGATGGAGCGTTTGATATACAAGGCCAGCAAAAAGATCTTCATTACAACGCATTAAATTTTTCTTTTGTCTATAGTCCTGTAAATTATATATTGTTACTTTATCAACAATAGGTCTATAGTGCCTCATGCCTGTGAACATTTGTTTTCCAGCCTTGACAAAGGTGCTTTTTTCCCAATCTACAAAGTCTTGAGCGTAATCACCTACCAAGTGAAAAATATAGTAGCTTTTTTGCTTACCTCTTTTATGCACTAAGGCATCAAACACTTGATAGGTTGGCAAATCGAATTGCTTAAATACAAATAGTGCTTTTTCTGTCACAAGTAGTGTAGTGGGGTGAAATAAAAATACACAATTTAACAAATCTGTCCACTTAGCTTTACCATGCAGTTTGTAGTGCATAAACTGGCTACCTTCGGCTATACGCCCAATAGAGTGGTCTATATTGGGGTATAGTTGGTCGCGGTGAGTGGCTGACATCATAGCCTCTTGGATTTGAGTTCCAATGCCCGTTTCTTCGGGTAATACGCTTGTTGTTAATTTATAATAAATCATATAATTAAAATTATGGTATAGGTATGTCGTTCAGGTGAAGTGTAGGATTTTCTAATATTTTCGTTGTTAGCATTGTTTCTAACTGTCTAAGCCTGTTAGCAGCAATTTGAGGCGGCACTAAGGCAAGAGAGCCGTATTCACTAATTAAATCAAATTCTATATTATCCATGACTTGTACAACTCTTTGGTCATATAGTTGATGGTTAGGTTGATTTCGCCATGCTGCTATAGGCAATCCGTTACTAAATTCATCTATATGGAAGGGGAATTGAGCACCAGCGGCATGTTGTACCAAATTTTCGGTTCGTTTTCCCCAAGGTATTAGATGGTGGGCTTGGCGTGGATCTACAGTAATAGGTGCCATGGCTAACACTGATCGCAATTGGGATTTGTTGCCAAAACTTATAATTCCTGTTGGTAACCTTGTCAACGTTAAAGTAACCTTTCTCCCCGCAGTAGTTATTATTTTATATCCAAACTTGGCACCAGTCGAAAACCAGCCTGTAACAGGTATCATTGCCGAAAAACTCAAAGCTGCATTGATGCCGTCACCCTCAAGGGTGTAAAGAATACCACTTGCCAGGTCGGCAATTTCGCCGCCTACGGGCACCAAGCCTATCAAATCTAAGGCAAGATGCAGTTGTTCAGAAATTCCGCTGTAAAAACTCCAAAGTCTTTTTTTGACAGACGACCAATCGGGGTAGGTTTGCCCATAGAGGTAGTATTCAATACCGCAATAGGTTGCAAAATCGGGGTTTAGGATGTTTTCCTCTAAGTAAAGGTTTGCCGTTTGGTAAAATTGAAAAGTTGTTACCTCGTCAAAATGCGCTGTGCCTGATTGCTGAAGCAGCTTGGTTATAACCAAGGCGCTTGTTTTGGCATCTGCCTCGAAACCTGTTTCGGCTATAAATTGCAGTATTTCGCCAATTACTTGTCTGTATGTGTCCGATTCGTAGTTGGGGTGCGACTGTATGAAATCTAAAAAATTGGTTAATAAATCGGGGTTATTCTCTAAATAATTCCGATATTCTGCTTCCAATTCCGTGTCAAATAACTGCAATTGGTCAACTAAGGTTTGGGCAGTAGGGCTGGCAAGTACTATTTGGGCAAAGGATTGAGGTATATCGGGCGGGTTGGGTGGTAAGGGCGCATTAGCTTGTAAAGCCGGCACGAGGCAATCTTCTAAAATAGCCTGGCTAAGTGTGCCATTAACCAACTCAAAACAACCTGCATTGATGGCAGCACAATAAACATCAGACAGACTGTAACAATCGGCACAATAATTACCTGCATTTACGGGTGCATTATTTTGAACAGACAAGTCATATTCCTCTATAACAGCAGCTATTCCGAGTATAAAATCGTGATAGATGGGCGGAGACATACTGCCCCAAAAATCGGGATTTTGACACAACGGAAGGGTATAGTTAACGCCCGATAAACCGGCACCTTCACTGTTGTTCTCGCCGGTATTCGTGCTAAGCACAGTACTAAAATCGCTTTCTCCTAACCATGAATTTTCAAAACCGCCATACTCCCCCGAGTTCCAACCGTTGGCATCCAAAGACCATTCTGTGCCGTTCATGTCTGTTACAGATGTAGCAGACCCCTGCCAGCCTTCTTCGGAGGAACAACCGTTTAAACCCGGACCGCTTAGAATGGTAAATCCGCCACCGTCACACTCAACATAAATAAATGTTCCGTCTGTAAATTCAAAAATATACCAGCAATCTATGGGTTCTTCTCGTGGACCTGAAAAATCAGGATGTCCTCGTCTTGTCCTTACTCCTTCAAATTCTTGGAGTATATTTTCATAAGCCAACCGGTTTACTTCTTGTTTTGTTACAGCGCTTAATATGCGAAAATAAGCCTCGTCCCATAAGTTTATTTTCCAAACGCCGTTGCTAAATTTAATTAAAACAAGCAGGGTTTCTACTCCTTGGGCTTGCCGGCTGCTTTCTATGGGAATAATTACCTTTATAAGGTTCTTATTCGTATCTGCTGCATTGATAACATAGGTATAAGTTTCGTTCCATTTTAGCGTTCCAAGTTCTGCTATTTTGTTGCCTAATGTGGAATTTTGTAATGAATCTTGAATTTCGCTAAGTAGTCCGCCGGTCTTAAAATTTTCTGATGTTGGCGGAGAAACAACTAATTCTTTTTCGCAGGCATTAAACAAAAATGCTGATGTGAGTAAAAACGTTATAAGAAACCACTTTTTCATACCGTAAAGTTAGTAATAAATCGCCTGGTCTCAACTCCATTTTCGGCTTTCTGTGCCAAGTTCGTACATTCACAGGCGGTTCGCTCCTGATGAAACTCCCGCCGGCAGGTTTTTAACTTTTCCGTCACAATTGCGCACTTGTTTGGTTGGTCTATTGCTGCCAACTTACTTATCTCCGCATATTATTGCGCAAATACCCGCATATTGGTGGTATTTACGCAACAGAACTCCACAAACATACAAAAAAACCGCAAATACAGCGTGTACATTACGGTATATTTTAACAAAAAATACTACAATGCAGTTTTTTGCAGTAATTGCAGGCAATTAGGATTTTTACCTTGTGCGGGGCATAAAATGAAGCTGTTTTTACTGTTTACCGGCCATGCTTGTATGTGCCACAGAATAAACAAAAACGGCAGAAAACCCCAGAAATGCGGGCAAATGAACCGGCAGCATAAACCAGTGGCCGGTTGTAAAAGCATATATAAGCGCCAGTAGAAAACAGGCAGATAACGCTCCTTCGGCAAGGGTGGCGGCAGACAGGCTTTTGTCGGTATAGTGTTTGTTATGCCAGATGCCCTGTTTGTTCGTAAGGTTAAATTTTGGGGTTCTTACAAAGGGCGTTTTTTTACCCTGCCAGCCGCGCAGGGCTGCCAGGGCGTTGTGCAAAGAAAGCCCCATGCTCACCACCAAAAACGGCGGAAACAACAAAGCCACATGCCGCCACGGATTTTTGCCTTTACAAACGGTATATTTTGCCGATATGTAGTGTACATACAAAACAGCAGCATTGCTCAACAAAAAAACAAGTCCATAGTGTTGGTAATGATATATGGCAAACCGGTCACTTATCAACAGTAACGGAACACTCAGCAAAATAAAGAGCAACATAACTATGTAAATACTGCCGCTGAGCAAATGTGTTGTTGCCTGTATTTTGGCGGCAAGCGGCAGGCGGTTGGAGCGCCAAACAGCAGGCAGGTTTTTGGCGGCGGTTTCGGCACCGCCTTTAATCCAGCGGTACTGCTGCGATTTAAAAGAGGGCATATCGGCGGGCAGTTCAGAGGGTGAGCCAATGGTATCGGCGTAGGTAAATATCCAGCCGGCCAGTTGGGCGCGGTAGCTAAGGTCAAGGTCTTCGGTAAGGGTATCGTGTTGCCAGCCGCCGCCGTCTGTTATGGCTTGTTTGCGCCAAATGCCGGCGGTTCCGTTAAAGTTCATGCAGTAGCCGGCAGCGTGGCGGCCGCCCTGTTCTGCGGTAAAATGGGCATCAATAAAAAAGGCCTGTATGCGGGTTAGCAGGGAGTATTGGGCGTTGGTAAAAAGCCATCGGGTTTGCACCATGCCAATGCGCGGATGTTGAAAGTATGGTACTGTTTTTAGCAAAAAATCGGGAGGCGGAATAAAATCGGCATCAAAAATGGCGATGAAGTTGCCTTGGGCAAGTGGCAGGGCATGTTGCAGAGCGCCGGCTTTAAACCCGATGCGGGTGTTTCGGCGAATATGGTGTATGGCAATGCCTTGCGCTTTGCATACGTCGGTTTTTCGGGCAATAATGGCAGTGGTTTCGTCGGTGCTGTCGTCTAAAATTTGTATTTCAAAGCGGCTTTTGGGGTAATCTAAGGCTGCTACGGCATCAATAAGGCGTTCTGCCACATACATTTCGTTGTAAACGGGCAGTTGTATGGTAATAAACGGGTAATTTTGAGGCGGCATGTCAGGGGGGAGTGCCGGCATTGGAAGCGGATTATGTTGTTTATACCGGGCATACTGCCTTGCAAGATGCACTTCTGCCATGCAATACAGCAAAATGAGCAGCAGACAAAGAACGTATATGCTTATAAAAAAAAGTTCAGTCATGGTATAAGCAAGAATCCACGTTTTAACTAAATCACGCTATTGTGTTCTTTGCGATTTTTTTTTACCGCAAGGTTCGCAAAGGTTTCGCAAAGGTCGCTAATAGTTTAAAAATATTGCCAATAAATTAAGTCATTTTTTGCTTAACTTATAGCGTTCCTTGCGAATTGCTTCGCGTTCTTTGCGGTTTTTTCTTTTTACCGCAAGGTTCGCAAAGATTGCGCAAAGGTCGCTAATAGTTTAAAAATATTGCCAATAAATTAAGTCATTTTTTGCATAACTTATAGCGTTCCTTGCGAATTGCTTCGCGTTCTTTGCGGTTTTTTCTTTTTACCGCAAGGTTCGCAAAGATTGCGCAAAGGTCGCTAATAGTTTAAAAATATTGCCAATAAATTAAGTCATTTTTTGCATAACTTATAGCGTTCCTTGCGAATTGCTTCGCGTTCTTTGCGGTTTTTTCTTTTTACCGCAAGGTTCACAAAGGTATCGCAAAGGTCGCTACGGCTAAAGTGTTTAATGAATTGATTTTGCATAACTTATAGCGTTCTTTGCGGTTTTATATTTTACCGCAAGGTTCGCAAAGGTATCGCAAAGGTCGCTACGGCTAAAGTGTTTAATGAATTGATTTTGCATAACTTATAGCGTTCTTTGCGGTTTTATATTTTACCGCAAGGTTCGCAAAGGTATCGCAAAGGTCGCTACGGCTAAAGTGTTTAATGAATTGATTTTGCATAACTTATAGCGTTCTTTGCGGTTTTATATTTTACCGCAAGGTTCGCAAAGGTATCGCAAAGGTCGCTATTGGCTAAAGTGTTTATTGAGTTGATTTTGCTTAATTCATAGTGTTCTTTGCGGTTTTTTTCTTTTAAAACCCTTCATTTCGCATTAATGAAATTTGTTGTTAAATAATGAAACGCTCTTATCATCTAATCCCAAAACCGCAAACAGTTTTGGCTCCAGGAACGAACAGAAAATCCAATCGGCGGCGTGCAGGTTTTGGTTGCCCGAACCGGGGTTGCTGTACCCCAGGCAAAACATGCCCGCTGCTTTTGCTGCTTTAACCCCGTTTTCCGAGTCTTCAATAACCGTGCAATGTTGGGGGGCAGTGCCAAAATATGCAGCCGCCTTTAAAAAAATATCGGGTTCGGGTTTACCTCTTTCCACCTGTTCGCCGCTTACAATATGGTCGAAAAAGTGCGACAGTTGCAGTTTTTCCAGAATAAGGTCAATGTTTTTGCGCATGCCCGACGAAGCAATGGCCATAGGTATGCCGGCATTGGCCAGCCGTTCCAGCAGCAACACAATGCCCTCTGAAGGGGTAAGGGTGGTTTGTTGCAGGGTTTGGTATTTCAGTTCTTTTTCGTCGGTAATAAGTTGGTGCAGGGGTTGCGGCAGTTGATGCTTGCTTTTAAGGTATTGCCACATATTGGTTGCCGATGTACCAATAAAAGTGTGGTACTCTTGTTCAGAAACCGAAAATCCCAAACGGGTAAAATACCGGAGGTTCATTTCCATGTACAACTGTTCGGTATTGAGCAGTACGCCGTCGAGGTCAAAAATAAGCAGTTGGTTCATTTACTTGGTTTTAGCGCCGGAATTATAGTGTTTGTAACAAAACAAGGGTGCAACTTGTTGGGTTCTGCCCGGCGTTAGCGGTGTTTAAAAAGCGTGCGCAAAATGATATACCCTGCCATAAAAGTACCTTTTACCGTACCGCTTACTTTTGATTTACCCCAGGTTCGGGGGCGGTAGCTTACCGGCACTTCTACTGCCTTTACACCGGCTTTGGCTGCTTTGAGTTGCATTTCCACTGTCCAGCCAAAGTTCCGGTCTTGCATGTTCAGGTTTTGCAGTGTTTGCCAGCGTATTGCCCTAAAAGGGCCAAGGTCGGTATAAACAGCGCCATAGAGCAGGCGCAAAATACGGGTTGCCAACCAGTTGCCAAAGCGCTGTTGCGGGGTAAGTGCTCCTTTTTGGCGCACACCCAACACGCGCGAGCCAACCGCCATATCGGCTTGTTGCAGCATAATGGGTTGCAGCAGCAGGGGCATTTCGGCGGGGTAATCGCTGTAATCGCCGTCAATAAAAACCACCACATCGGGTTGCTGCGCCGGCGGCAGTTGCATAAGGTATGCCATTCCTCTAAGGCAGGCGCGGCCGTAGCCCCGTACCGGTTCGTGCAGCACAATGGCGCCGGCATTTCGGGCAGTTTGCGGGGTGGCATCGGCAGAGCCGTTGTCTATAACCACCACTTGTGTCTGCAGGTGTCGGGGAATATCGGAAATTACGCGGGCAATGTTTCCGGCTTCGTTTAATGCCGGTATCAGCACAAAAATTTTCATGGCAGCGGGCAACATTTTTTTCGGGTTAAAACAGGTTTTCTTCGGGCAGCCACACGCCGTCTTGCCTTATATGCAGGGCTTCGCGGTTTTTCAGGGGGGCGTTTTCTAATTTCAGTACGCCGCGCGGACATACAGCAGCACAAATACCGCAACCCACACACGAGGCACGCACAATGTTTTGCCCCCGCTGTGCATACCAGCGCACATCAATACCCATTTCGCAGTAGGCAGAGCAGTTGCCGCAAGAAATACACTGCCCGCCGTTGGCGGTTATGCGAAAGCGCGAAAAAAACCTTTGCTGAATGCCCAATATGGCTGCCACAGGACAACCGAAACGACACCACACGCGGCTGCCTAAAAGGGGGTAAAACCCCACCCCGATAACACCCGAAAACGCTGCCCCGATGAGAAAACCATACCACTCGCGCAGGCGGTAGCTGTTTAAAAACCATACCTGTGCCTTGCCGGTAAACCAGGTGTACAATACAAGCGCGGTCATAAGCAGGGCAAAAACAAGAACACCATACACCAACAGCCGCTCTGCCTGCCATGCCCGCAACGATTTGGAAGACAACTGCCTGAACGGGTCGCCGGCGGTTTCTGCTAAGCCGCCGCAGCCGCATACCCACGAGCAGTACCACCTTTTTCCGAAAAACCAGGTAAGTCCCGGCGAAACAAGTACCACCATGAGTATGCCCCAAAACAACATAAACCGCCCTATATTGCCACTCTGCAGCAGTTCGTTCAGGTGCCAGTCGAAAAAGAAGTAGTAATTGAGCGGCCACATGTTTTTAAAATCGTTGTAGGGCAGATGGAGGCGTTGCAACCATTCGGGCAGTAAAAAGGCAAAACCCAGTTGAAAAAACATAACCGATGCGGTTCGGAACAACTGGTATCGGTTGTGCCGGTATTTGAGCATAAATTTAAACCCCATTACCAAAATTGCCAGCGTGTAAAGGGTTCCATACACAAACCACTGGCTTGCCGGCTGTTTCTTTAGCAGGAAACTCAACGGGTCAAACAAATGCACCAACCCGGTATTGGCGGCTCCGTTTTGCCCCAACCCCAGCAATTGCGGAAACCAGTACAACAGCACATAAAAACCGGTAAGCACAAGCGCCAGCAGCCACGCCGCCGCACCTCTTGCGGTAAGCGATGTTTGGTAAACGCCGTTGTTTTTTATGCCTGCCTGCCGGTGTTGGTATTGTTTAAACGCATACACCATGCCGCCTGCACCAATACAAACAAGTGCAGTTGCCAGCCAGGCCGCCGGTTGGGCATTGGCAGCGCCAAAAGCAGCAGCCAACAGCAACAGTAAACCAACCGCAACAAGGGCTAATGCTGTTTTTTGAACCATGCTTTGCGGGTAAGCGGCATCGGTGGTTAAAGACAGGCTGTGCTTGGTGCCATGAGCGTATTGGTCTGTAATATTTTGGTTCAGAAGTTTCATTTTGGGCGTGATTTGGTTGAAAGAGCAAAGCGCATGGGGCAATTTTACCCGAAAATAGTGTGCCACAGGCTGCGTTTGTGCACAGCCCGAAGTTGTTTTCCGGGGTTTTGCAAATGGTATTGGTTTAGGAGCGCCTGCTCAATGGGTTGGGTAAATTCGGGGTCAAAAATAGCGGTGCTGAACTGGGTCAGCACAGTTTCAGCCGGCGTTTGTTGTGCCAGCCATTTTTCTGCAACATCGTGCCGAAGGCGTATGCCCAGGGCGTTTACCCCCTGCAAGGCACCGGTTTGGGTTTGGTAAACCAGCCGCAGGCATTTTTGCCCGTCGGGGTGTTGCCAATACAATTGCGTTTGCCCGGGCAGGGGTGCGGGCGGCACATTACCATAGGTTTGGTATTCTAAATCAAAGAATTTGGCCGAGTTAAACCAAATACGGGGTTGGTAGGCCGTTTCCCTGTTCAGCAGGTTAAGGGCGGCGGTAATGCCCTGCATACGTCCGGTGTACCAAACCTGTTCTATGGCTTTTCGGCCGGGCAGGGGTTGCCTGAGTTGGGCGCAATCGCCGGCGGCAAATACATTGGGCAGGTTGGTTTGCAGGTATTGGTTTACCAAAATTCCGCGGTCAATTTCCAAACCGGTTTGGCGCAAAAAATCTACATTGGGTTGTACGCCAATGGTAACGGCAACAAAACGGCAGGCAATTTCGGCACCGGTTGTGGTCATAACGGCGCGCACACGGCCATGTTCATCGGGTAAAATAGCCTGTATTTGGGTGTCCAACAGCAGATTTACCCCATGCGCCCGAATATGGCGGTTAAGCATGTCCGATTCTTCGGGCGGTAAAATGCTGTTCCAATAGCTGTTTTCGCGCACTAAAAATGTTACCCCTATGCCTTTGGAGCGCAGCATTTCGGCTACTTCTATGCCAATGAGTCCGCCGCCCGCCACTACGGCATGGGTAATGCCCTGCGTGTGTTGCTGCATAAGTTGTACATCTTGCAGGCTGTACAAACCCTGTACCCCTTGCAGGTTGTGCCCGGGGCAGTTAAGGGTATTTGATTTTGAGCCGGTTGCCAGCAACAGTTTGTCGTAGTAAACCACCTTGCCGCTGCTGCAATGCAGGCATTGTTGGGTAAAGTCTATTTGGTTTACATGGTCATGCAGCAGGGTAATGCGGTTTTTTTGCCAGAACCGGTCTTCGTAGGGTTTCAGATTTTCATAGGTAAGATGCCCCATGTACAGGTACATGAGGGCTGTGCGCGAGTAAAAATGGCGCGTTTCGGAAGAAATAACCGAAATATGGCAGCCCGAACTGAGTTTGCGCAGGTAGCGGGCGGCGGTAATGCCGGCAATTCCGTTTCCTATAATGGCTATGTGCATAGATTGTGGCAACTGATTTTGATAAAAAACGGTGTTTGTGCCAAACCGAGATACAAAAATAACAACTACAGTTTTACCTTACTGTTCATTGCCCGACATTTAGCGTGTACGGAAGGTGAAATTCGTACTCATCATTGCAGTCCATATCGAAAAAAAGCCTGCAGCTACTAAACAGTAAAACAAAATTAAATAAGATTGGCTTTAGCATATTTACCGGTGGAGTTGCCGTATATAATTTGCAGGTTGTTGAGGTTGTCTGTATGGCTAAACTGGCCTACCAAATCGGTTACGGGGTGGCTGTAATCTAAGAGGCTGGCGTTGCGCAAGCCCCGCACAGCGGCGCGGTCGTTTTTAAATATTACCCCAATTCGGGTTTTAAAAAACAGGCCGCCGCTTACATAATTATCAGATTTAAAACAGCCTTGGTCGTTGGTATAAACATGCTGCCATTGAAACAGGTTTTCCATAATGCGCACCTTTACCCGCCGTACATAAGTAATGCGCCGGCAATGAGCATTTGAAACGGCTTTGTTTTCATACGCAAAGCGGTTTAACGGTAGAGGAATAAAAAGGATTATCTGCAAATATAACCAAGGTTACATAAAAAACAATATGGTTTTAGTTTATTATGCGCCACCGGTTGCACACAAACAAAAAGGGCACAGCATTATAGGTGCCGGTGAATAAAAATGAACGCAATATGACCCCAGCCCTTTAATTGAGTGTATGTGGCGCTGCTGCCCGCAATTTGCGCTTATATAACCAAAAAGGCAGGTAAGCCAGCAAAAACAGGGGCATGGCTATGAGTTGTGCCACAAAAATATATACCGGCCAGGGCCCCATAAAATCGAGCAGCGAAGCAACGGGCGGTTTGGCGTTTAAATACAGGTAATTGGCATGGAGCAGGTAGTTTACCGCCATACAAAACAATACATAAGGCTGCAACCATAAAAAGGCTTTCAAGATGCTTTTGGAGCTTGGGCGCATTTGGTAAACCACGGCGGCATATACCACTACAATTACCAGCCCAAGGTGTACAACCCAGTACTTTATGAAATGGTAATGCGGAAAACTGTCTTGCAAATCGGGGGTAATAATAGCCTGCAATGTACCCGAAAGCACCCAAAAGTAAAACAACTCAAACAAAAACAGGCTTCGGGTAATGGTAAAAACGGGTAGTACAAGCGCCAGAAAGTTACACAAAGGCAAGGGTAAATCCTGGTTTATGCTGAAATTGCCTAAACTTATTTTAATAAGTGACCACCCTATTACCGTACCCGATATGACCCAGCCCATACCCATAAACAACCGGTTTTTATAACCTGCCATTTGGGCAGAAGCAGCCCTGCGAATAATTATATAGCCCAACAAAGCAAAAAACAATAATGCCAGAACGTGCTCGGCAGACCACATGGTAAATGCATGATTTTCTTTTATTACATACTCATACATAGGCGCTGTATTATAAATTGTACAGGGGGCAAGGTTATTGTTTCAATTCAAGGGTCATAACCGCATCATTAAACGCCACGTTGTTTACCGTGCTTATAAAGGTTTTGGTAAGTTTAAAGCCTTTGTGCAGAAAAAAAGGGCGGGCGGTAATGCTTACCTCTGCCCATATTTTGGCAAGTTGCAGATTTTGGGCAATTTGCAGTAATTGTTCCAGTAATGCGGCAGCAATGCCTTTTTGCTGAAAATCTTTGTGTACAAACAGGTAGTCAATATAACCGCTATGCGTAATGGAGGCAAAACCGGTAATTGTTGCTGCGTTTTGGGCTACAAAAAAATATTGTTCTGCTATTTTCTGCCGCCACATTTGGGGGTTAAAACACCTCTGAACCCAAATTGTAATTTGTTGTTGTGTGTAATGGCGGGCATTAACCGCCTGTATGGTGTGGTAATAGAGCAATTGAATTTGCCCCATATCGGTAAGGGTTGCCCGGCGTATTACCATACGGCTGCCGTTAAATTGTTAGTGTTGTTCGGTTTCGGCTTTTGATTTCATGCGCAACACCTGGTTAAAAAAGCTCAGCCCGTTTTCGTTCATTTGTTGTTCGTATTTTTTACCATTGAGCGGTATAGATACGCGGGCGCAGCCGTTTAAAATGTTAAATTCC
Source organism: Sphingobacteriales bacterium TSM_CSM (assembly GCA_002212725.1). Taxonomy (GTDB): domain Bacteria; phylum Bacteroidota; class Bacteroidia; order Chitinophagales; family UBA2359; genus UBA2359. Next base: position 13,552 of record MTCR01000032.1, read on the forward strand.
ATGCCCAGTTTAATATCGCCGTTGGCATCTTTAAACACCACGCTTCCGTCGTACTTGCCGGGTTTGCAGTTGGTGGTGTTGGCCGGTTGGTCTAAAATATAGCTGTAAAAACGCATTACCTCTTCATTGCTTTCCGACTCAAAGGTGATGCCCATGTTGTACAAAAGGTACTCTACCTTTACACAACCCGACAGGATTTCGTTTACCTTACCCATAGGCGATTCGTATTTGGCAGTTGCGGCAGATTCGGAAGCATTTTTTTCATTTCCCGATTTGCAGGAAACTGCAAATATGGTTAAAATCCACAGGCAAGCAACGGTTAAAAGTTTTTTCATAAATCAGTTTTTGGTTAAATGGCAGGTGAATGATTGTATTTGGTTTGGCAAATTTTACAAATACCCCGAACCAGCAAACTTGCGTCGAGGTAGGTAAACCCATCGGGCAGGGTAATGGCGGGCACGCTTACAGTATCAATACATATTGTGTTTTCGCATTTAACGCACTTGAAATGCACATGTTCGTCGGCATGATGATGTTCTGTGCAATGCCCCGAACAAAGCGCATATTTGGTAAGTCCTGTGTCGTCCAGCACTTTATGTATAATGCCTTTATTTAAAAAAGTGGTAAGGGTGCGGTAAAGGGTAACCCGGTCATAATGGTTCAGTAATAATTCAAGGTCGGGTTGGCTTACGGCATGATGTTGCTCCATAAAAACCCCTATTACGTCCTTACGGCATTCTGTAAGGCGAAGGTTAAAGGTTTTTAATAACATATTGATATTATCTGCTGTCACCGGTGCAATTTTTCGATAAAGGTACAACTTTTTAAAATAAAAAGTGTTGGTTTGTTATTTGCAACTTTGTTGCAAAAGGCGTATATTTGCACAAAATAAACCCGAAATGGACAAGCATACAGTTTCGTTAAAATCAAAACGGTTACAAGCTGCGGGAGTGGTATTGAGTTTACTTTGTGCCGTACATTGTATGGCAATGCCCATACTGCTGACAGCCGGCTCATTTGCAACGGTTTCGGTTTTGTCTAATCCGTGGCTGGAGTTGGGTTTATTGCCTGTTGGCTTTGCCATTGCCGGTTTTGTTTTGTACAAAGATTACCGGCATCATAACCGCAAAATGCCGTTGCATTTGTTTGTGTTTGGTTTTATTGCAGGCGTGGTGGGTTTAATTTTTCACTTTCATTTATTTATTGGTGCTGCTGCGGTGCTGGTTATGGCGGCTCAGTTTACCAATTTCAGGCTGCACAAAGCATATTGCGCCCATTAATGTTGCACCTTTTTGAATTTTTACCTTACTTTGCTGCCTGTTAGTTTACCCACATTTTAAGTGCAGCAGTTGTGTTTACCCCCAATTTATTTAATGGAACAATAGTAGCCGTCAGTGGCGGCGGAAGCGGCATTGGTTTAACCATAGCCCGGCAGTTTTTGCAATACGGAGCCACGGTGTTTATTGCCTCGCGCAAGGAAGAGCGGTTGCAAAAGGCGCTCGAAATTTTAAGCCCGCTGGGCACCTGCCATGCCTTTGCGCTGGATATACGCAACCCCGACGAAGTGGAGCGTTTTGCCGAATATATTAAGGACAAATGTGGCAGGTTGGATATTTTGGTAAACAATGCCGGCGGGCAGTTTCCGTCTGCGGCCGAGCTTATTTCGCCCAACGGGTGGAATGCCGTTATAAACACCAACCTGAACGGAACTTTTTTTATGACCCGCCAGATGTTTACCTCCTTTTTTATGGAGCAAAAACAGGGTGTGGTGGTAAACATTATTGCCAATATTTACAAGGGGTTTCCGGGCATGGCACATACCGGCGCGGCGCGGGCCGGGGTTGATAACCTTACCAAAACATTGGCAGTTGAGTGGTCGCCATACAAGGTTCGGGTAAATGCCGTTGCGCCGGGCATCATCAAATCATCGGGTTTAGAGCAGTATCCTCCCGAAATTTTGCAGGGCATCAGCGATAAAATTCCGCTTAAACGCTTGGGCAGTACCGATGAAGTAGCCTATTTAACCCTGTTTTTGGCCAGCCCCATGGCCAGTTTTATTACCGGCGAAACAGTTTATATTGACGGCGGGCAACGCCTTTGGGGCGATATGTGGGAAATGTAACCACCGCCTGCCTGCTTGCTGCGCCCGATGTTAATGGCGTATCCGGTAAAAAAGCGCCGGCAGTGGCTGTTATAGTGATACGTGGTTAATTCTGAATAAAACCGGGTTATTGTGTTTTAAAGCGGCATAAAAACAAAAGAGGCTGCCCTTTTGGGACAGCCTCCTTTGTAAGGTGCAGAAAAATAATTGGCTTATTGGCCGGAGATACCTAAAGCACGGAGGGTTTCCATGTTGAGGTTGCCAACGGGTAAACCATTGTCTTTCTGGAATT
>MTCR01000030.1 GCA_002212725.1 Sphingobacteriales bacterium TSM_CSM
GCAACGGCTGTGAATTGGTAAGAACCATAGATGTAAACCTCATTCCGCCGCTTACCCTTAACGCGCCTACGCCTGCCGTTCTTAACTGCTACGGCGATAACAACGGTACTGCCAGCGTTATTGCTACGCAGGGAACGCCGCCTTACACTTACCTGTGGAGCAACGGACAAACCACCGAAAATGCTTTTGGCCTGCCGGCCGGAACGCACTCGGTTACTGTAACCGATTCCAACAACTGCGATGAGGTTGTTTCCGTAACCATTAACCAACCCACAGAGGTAGTATTTAACACCGTTAACGTAGTGGCAGCCCTTTGCAACGGCAGCGCCAACGGTTCTATTGCCGTAACGGCTGCAGGCGGTACACCGCCCTACACTTATGCATGGAGCAGCGGACAAACAACCCCGTCTATATCGGGCTTAACCGCCGGCGCTTACACGCTTACCATTACCGACAGCCATAACTGCGCTAAAATCCAAACCATCAACGTTACACAACCCAATGCGCTGCTGGCAACCAACAGCATTAACAACCTGTTGTGCAATGGCGATGGCAACGGTACCATTGCGCTTACTCCTGCCGGCGGTACACCGCCCTACAGCTACCTGTGGAGCAACGGCCAAACCGGCATAACCGCAACCGGCCTCAGCGGTGGCACGTTTAGCGTAACCATTACCGACGCCAACAACTGCAACCACATTATTACCGGACTTACCGTAAACGAACCGGCTGCCATTACCGCCAACAACCTGCAAACACCCATTCTTTGCAACGGTGGCACCGGTTCCATTACCCTGGTGCCTGCCGGCGGTACACCGCCCTACAGCTACCTGTGGAGCAACGGCCAAACCGGCATAACGGCTAACGGCCTAAGTGGCGGCACTTACGGTGTTACCATTACCGATGCCAACGGTTGTGCTAAAACCTTAAGCATACCCTTTGCCGAACCGGCTGTTCTTAATGCGCTTACGGCAAATACCAACCTGTTGTGCTATGGCGATACCGATGGTACGGCTACCGCAACTGCTACAGGCGGCACACCGCCTTACAGCTACCTGTGGAGCAACGGCCAAACAACCGCCACCGCCACCCAGTTAACAGCCGGAACCTACTCTTACACCGTTACCGATGCCAACAACTGTACGTTCAGCGCATCTGTAACCATCGGGCAGCCCCCGCAATTCCAGATATTGTCGGGCGGATCAAATGATACTGAAGGAGCAGGCGCCACACCTACCTTCTACAATTACAACACCATTCAGTTTAGCGGCGGTACACAGCCCTACTCCTATGAGTGGAATAACTCGGGTTATGTAACCTACACCGTGGTTAGTCCGGGCTTAATATCGGTAATTTATGCCGATGGTGCTTTGTGGTCGTTAACTGTTACCGATTCCAACGGTTGCGGCAGCAGTGAGTTGGTGTTCAGCAACAATACATCGCCCGGCAATGGCGAATTGCTGGATATTTACGACTACACCATTGCATCAGACAATGGCAACGGAACCGGCGCTATACAACTGTTTGTAAACGGCGGTACTGCACCATACACCTATCAATGGGAAGGCCCGACGGGCTGGACCGGTCAGTCAACAGGTGTTGGTTTAAGTACCATTACCGGGTTACCATCGGGTTGGTATATTGTTACTGTTACCGATTCGGGTAATCCTTCGCAGGCAACGGTGGGTTGGTATTGGGTTCCGCTGCAAACTCGCGGACGCGGTAAATTAGCAGTTGATGAATGCAGCCTCGATATTTACCCCAACCCGTTCCAGTATGAAACCACCATTGAAATGAACGCCGGCGCTAACGATATTGCCCGCCTTGATGTGTTTAACCTGAAAGGCGACTGGATAGGCCAAATTTACAACGGCGAACTTACTGCCGGCTTGCCTGCTAAAATTATCTTTAAAGCCGGCAACTTAGGAGACGGGGTATATATTTGCCGTATGACCTTGCGAAACGGTGCGGTAATATCTGAAAAAATGGTGATTACCCGGTAACCGGTAAACCTGCCGCATAACTGTAAAAGGGCTGCTTCCTGTATGGAGGCAGCCCTTTTTAAATTGTGTTTCTGCCACAAACGGAGCAGGTAAATTTTTTATGTACAAAGCTGATGTATTATCAGGTCAGGTTGGTATCTTTGATAAACTTTGAAGCGGAGTTGCAATACAAGGCATTTCCGGTTTCATTTCAGGCGGTTTTATTTTGAAATGCAATGCTATGAACACTCAAAAACTTGTTTACCTTGCTTTGTTTGTATTTTTTGCCTTTGCGGCAACCTTGTCGTGCAACCATGACGACGACAATACCAATATAACCCCCGAAGACACGCTGGCTGCGCATCTTACCTATTTACCCGCTTCCGGCCAGCGCAACGGCGACCCTGCCGCCGGACGCGATTACCTCATTTACGGCAATTATGTGGCAAGCGGCATTCCGTACAACACAATAGGCGGACTGTTGCCGGGTGATGGTAACGTGCTTGGGCGCACCGGCGACAATGCCAACCTGCCCGCAGGATTTTCGGCAGTAAATGCGCTTAATGGTGTAAGGGTGGTAGCGCCCAACTGCCTGCAATGCCACGGCGGGTATATAAACGGGCAATTTGTAGAGGGGTTGGGCAACAGTTCAACAGACTATACCGGCAACCAATCGGGCTTAATAACCATTGCCGACCTGCTCATTACCAACACCTACGGTCAAAATTCGCCCGAATGGCAGGCCTATTTGCCGTTCCGCACCTCTACGCTTAAACTGTCGGAAATTTTACATGCCGAAGTGCGCGGCATTAACCTGGCCAACAATGTATTTGCCGTTTTGGCATCGCACCGGAATCCGGTAAATTTTATATGGTCAGATGAGCCGGTAATGCCCGAAATTACCCAAATGGCGCCGGTAGATGTGCCGCCATGGTGGCATATACAAAAAAAACATGCCCTGTATTACAACGGGCTGGGCGAAGGCGACTTTGCAAGGCTGATTATGGCGTCTAACCTGCTTACCGTTTCCGATACTTCGGAAGCGCGGGTGGTGGACAACCATTTTCCCGATGTGTACGCTTACCTCAAAACCCTGCAACCGCCGCCATATCCCGAAACTATTGACCAAACCTTGGCCGAACAGGGGCGGCAGGTGTTTAATACCAACTGCGCCCGCTGCCATGGTACTTACGGACAAAACGAAAGCTACCCCAACATATTGGTTGATTTGGAAACCATACAAACCGACCCCTTGCTGGCCGAAGGGTACTACGCCGACGCGGCCGGTTATGTAAACTGGCACGCCCAGAGCTGGTTTTCAGAGGAACCGCATTCGGCTGCTTTGGTGCCTAAGCGGGGCTATATGGCGCCACCCTTAGATGGAATTTGGGCAACAGCGCCTTATTTTCACAACGGCTCGGTGCCCACCGTTGCCGATGTGCTGAACAGCGCCGGCCGACCCACTTTCTGGAAACGCACCTTTGACAGCAATGATTACAACTACGAAAAACTGGGCTGGAATTATACTGCAGAAACCCAGGGTGGCAGCACAGAGGTGTATAACACCACCTTGGAAGGATACCGCAACACCGGCCATACCTTTGGCGACAAACTGACCGATACCGACCGAATTGCCCTGCTGGAATATTTGAAAACTTTGTAGCCGGGGCAAATGCCGGAAAATACAAAAGCCACAACCTGCAAACAGGCTGTGGCTTTTGTATTTAAAAAGGTGCGTAGCCGGGATTTAGTCTTTCATGTGTGCAATAATGGCTCTGGCAAAGCCCGAACAGGAAACTTCGGTGGCACCTTCCATAAGGCGGGCAAAATCGTAGGTAACGGTTTTGGCGGCTACGGCGTTGTTAATGCCATTGACAATGAGTTGAGCAGCCTCATTCCAGCCCATATATTCAAACATGATAACCCCCGAAAGGATTACCGAGCTTGGGTTCACCTTATCTAAACCGGCATATTTGGGAGCGGTTCCGTGGGTGGCTTCAAATACGGCATGACCGGTAATGTAGTTAATGTTTGCGCCCGGCGCAATGCCAATACCGCCCACCTGAGCAGCCAGTGCATCGGAAAGATAGTCGCCGTTGAGGTTGGGCGTAACAATTACATCAAAACTGGTGGGGCGGGTAAGCACTTGTTGCAGGGTAATGTCGGCAATAGAATCTTTGAGCAGGAGCAGTTTTTTCCATTGTCCGTTGCCGTGAGTGGGCATGAGTTGCAGGGTGGTATCAATTTCGGCGCAAATTTTCTTTTTTTGGGCATCGGTCATCATATCGTAGCCGGGGTCAACCATTCGGGCGTTTTCTTCTGTGGTTAAGTTGGGATTTTTGTCTTTGTTGTCCAAAATCCAGCTTTCGCGCTCGGTTATCACCTGATTTCTGAACTGTGTTACACCTACCTCATAACACCAGTTTTTAAATGCGCCTTCGGTATATTTCATAATATTGCCCTTGTGTACAAAGGTAACCGATTTGCGCTTTTCGCGCAGGGCAAACTCAATGGCGGCTTTTGCAAGGCGGCTTGTTCCTTCCTTTGAAATGGGCTTAATGCCAATGCCCGATGATTCGGGAAAGCGTATTTTACTAACGCCCATTTCCTTTTGTAAAAACTCAATTACCTTTTTAACTTCGGGCGTACCGGCAGCCCATTCAATACCGGCATAAATATCTTCGGTATTTTCGCGGAAAATAACCATATCTACATCTTGCGGGCGTTTTACCGGCGCCGGAACTCCCTGCACGTATTTTACGGGGCGCAGGCACACATACAAATCCAACTGCTGGCGCAAAGCCACATTCAATGAGCGAATGCCTTCGCCAACCGGCGTGGTAAGCGGCCCTTTAATGGCAAACAAATACTCGCGTATGGTGCTTAGCGTTTTTTCGGGCAGCCAATCGTGGAGTTGGTTATAGGCTTTTTCGCCGGCAAGTACTTCTTTCCATTCAATTTTGCGCTTGCCGCCATAAGCTAATTCAACGGCTGCATCAAACACCATTCTTGCGGCCGGCCAAATATCTATACCGGTTCCGTCGCCTTCTATAAAAGGAATAATGGGGTTATCGGGCACAACAAGTTCTCCGTTTTCAATTCTGATTTTTTGATTTTCCATATATATTAGGAATTTGTTATGAGGTTTTATAAAATTGGCACAAAGGTACAACTTTTTTAGCCCGGAAATACGCAGCCCGCCTAATTTGTGTAAAATAAGGCGCTATGCATAAGCAAACAGAAACAACCCGTCTGCCATAGTTCAGGCTTGGACATGCAGTTGCTTTTTAACTAAGGCTATTTGTGCCAGATGGTACACATCGTGGTGGAGTACGCCGTGCAGGAGTATGTAAAAATTAAATTCGGTACCGGGTACGGTTTGTTGCAGCAGTTCATTATTGGCGTTGGAGAGGAGGGTTTCCAGTTCAGATTGGGAATGCTGCAGGGCTTCGGTTAGTTGTTGCCAAACGGCGGCATTGGATTGGTTGTACACCGGCCAATCTTGTTCCGAGTCTATTTCGATGGTAAAGCCGGTATTGCCTTTTAGTTGTTGTATGGCAAAGGTTCGCCAGGCGAGCAGGTGTGCCAGCAGTTCGGCAATATTGTGAGCGTTGGTAAATGGGCGGGTAAAGGCTGTATCGGGGGTTATGTTGCTCAAAACATGGGTAAAGTTGTTGCCATACCACATTTGCCCGTTGAAATTGTTTTTAAGCAGGGCAATGAGATTTTGTATTTCGTTCATGGCAGGAAAGGATTGGGGGGAGTTAAAAATACCGCGTATCAACTTACCAGTTGTTTGTGCCAGCTTTTGTAAACAGGCACTTCCCATTCGGTTTCTAATTGGGCTTTGGTGCTTACCAGGTTATTGAAAACGGGTGTATCTATGGTAACTTGCCCGTTGGCCAGCAGGCGCTCAAATTCGTTGCGCGATGCAGTGGCAATTTGTCCTTCGGTGGTGCGGTAGGCAATGGTAAGGCGGTCGAACAGGGTTAGGTGGAATTGATTTTCCAGTTCTTTAATCATACGGGTGGAGGCGTCAATAGAGCAGCCGCCGGCAGACAAGGCGGCTTCATCTACCATTAACACAACAAACCGGTTGTGAAAAACGCCTCCCCAGGCTTTAAGCAATTTGCCATGCCGCACCCATTGTTCGGCAAATTCTTGTACGTATCGGGTAATTTCGGTCAGTTCGGCATCGGTAAAGGGGCGGCTGCTTTGGTAAATCCAAACTTTGGCGCTATCGGGCATGTTTTGGTAATTGGTCATAGGATTGCTTGGTTTAGTGGTAATGCTTATGCGGGGTTTAACGTGCTTTTCGGCGGATTTGCCATTGGGTTTTGCCGTTCTGCTGCCGGTCATTTGGCGTATTGGCGGTTTGTGTTTTTTTCATTTCTTCCATTGTGTGGGCGGCAATAATGGCGGCAATATGCGCTTCGTCTGTTGTACCTTGCTGGTGCAGGAGTTGGGGGGAGAAGTGCAATTTTACAAAGTTGGTATCGAACCGGCCGGAGGTAAAGGCCGGATGGTTCATAACAAACATGCCAAAAGAGAGGGTGTTTTCTATGCCTGTAATCTGGTATTCGGCAATGGCGCGTTTCATTTTTTCAATAGCTTCGGCGCGCGTGGCGGCATGAACGGTAAGTTTGGCAATCATGGGGTCGTAGTAAATAGGAATGGTCATGCCTTGTTCAAAGCCGTCGTCCACCCGGATGCCGGGTCCTTGCGGCGGCTTGTAGGTATGCAGGGTTCCGATATCGGGCAGAAAGTTGTTGGTTGAATCTTCGGCATACACGCGCAATTCAATGGCATGTCCATGAATTTTCAGGTCGTCCTGGGTAAATCGCAGGGGTTCGCCGCGGGCAATTCGCACCTGTTCTTTTACCAAATCTACACCGGTTATCATTTCGGTAACGGGGTGCTCTACCTGCAGGCGGGTGTTCATTTCCAGAAAATAGTAGTTCATTTGGTCATCAACCAGAAATTCAACGGTTCCGGCGCCCACATAGTTGCAGGAGCGCGCCACATCTACGGCGCTTTTACCCATTTTGGCACGCAGTTCGGGGGTAAGAATGGCCGATGGGGCTTCTTCAATTACCTTTTGGTGGCGGCGTTGTATAGAGCATTCCCGCTCAAAAAAATGCACAATATTGCCGTGCATATCGCCCAACACCTGTATTTCAATGTGCCGGGGCGAGGTTACAAATTTTTCGATAAACACCGAGCCGTCGCCAAAAGCGGCGGTGGCTTCGCTAATGGCGCGCTGCATTTGCTCTTCCAGTTCCTCCTGGTTTTCTACAATGCGCATACCCTTGCCGCCGCCGCCTGCCGATGCCTTAATGAGTATGGGAAATCCGGTTTTTTCGGCAATGCGGTGGGCTTCGGCCACATCGGTTATGGCGGTATCGGCGCCGGGAACCATCGGAATTTTATATCGGGCTGCCGCCGCCTTGGCTGCCAGTTTGCTTCCCATAGTTTCTATGGCGGCGGGAGTGGGGCCTATAAAAATAAGGCCTGCATCGGTTACGGCCTGTGCAAAGGCGGCATTTTCAGACAAGAAACCATAACCGGGGTGAATGCCTTCTGCGCCCAATTCTTTGGCAACGGCTATTATTTTTTCGCCTCTAAGGTAAGATTGGTTTGAGGGCGGCGGACCAATGCAAACAGATTCATCGGCATAGCGAACGTGGGGTGCATTGCGGTCTGCTTCTGAGTAAATCGCCACGGTTTGTATGCCCATTTCTTTAAGTGAGCGCATAATGCGAAGCGCAATTTCGCCGCGGTTGGCTACTAATATTTTCTTCATGCTGTTAATATTATACCCGGTTAGCCCGAATTTTTTGTGGGAAAGTGACTTTTAACCCTGCAAAGATGCTGTTTTTTCTTTGTAAAACAAATACCTGTAACGTTGGTTAAACCGATGCGGCTATTTTAATGTCTAACTAATCGCATGAAGTATTTCACCTTCAATAACACTTTATATGAAAAAGATATTTTTTGCCACTTTGTTTGCATTCTTAGCAGGTTTTGGAGCAGGAAATCAATTATTAAAGGCGCAGGAATTGTCGGTTTTGCATGTAAAAATGTACAACGAAGCTCCCATCACCATCATCTTGGACGGCATTCGTTTCCGGGATATCCGCCCGTCTTTTACCATACGCAATGTGCCGCCGGGTAACCATTTTTTAAAGGTGTATAAACAAAGAAAAAACAGGTTGAGCATGAGGCTTGTTTTTGTGGATTATATTGTAATTCCCGAAAACAGTGAAATTTTTGCCTACATTGACTCTGAGGGGCGTTTCAGAATACACGATGCAGTGCCTGTAAGGGTAAGGCCTGAACGCGACCCCGACGACCCCTATGCCGATGATGTACAGCCCCAACCAAGACCACGCCCGGCCGATGTAAGACCCGATGCCGCACAGCCGCAGCCGGCACAGGGCAATACCGCGCAGCCTGTGCAGCCGGCCCCGGGAATGGCCGATGCCGATTTTGAACAACTGCGCAATACCATGAAAAATCAGGATTACGACGATACCCGTTTAAACACAGTCAAACAAACCCTTGGCGGAAAGCGTCTTAACTGCTACCAATTGGGACTTTTACTTGATGTAATGAGTTTTGAAAGTTCTAAACTGGAATTGGTAAAATTTGCCTATACTTATCTTACCGACAAAGAGGCACTGAATACCGTTTACAACCGGTTTAAATTTAACAGCAGTATTGACGAATTGAAGAAATTGAGCGGGGCAACCCCGGCAGGCGGCCGTTAAACAACACCCGAAATGGTAAATTGTCATCGGCAGTCCCGGTAAATAACAATTAAAAAAGCGAAACCGGCACACAAAGGTGCCGGTTTCGCTTTTTTTGCCTGATGATAAGCAAGAAAAGGTTTACAACAAACCGGGGTTATTTACCCTCTTTTGCGCCGCCTTTTGCAGGTGCTTGCTTAGCCGGCATGGTTGTGGGTAATTTAGCCGTAGAGGTGTTGCCCGCAGGTGAGGTGGTGGTTTGCAGTTTTGCCGGAACAGAACTTGCCGGTTGAACCGGATTACCTTCCACAATATCATCAACTTCTATATCGTACACCAATACAGAGTTGGCCGGCACCGAGCCGCGCTGACGCTCGCCATAAGCCTGTGTTGACGGAACAATGAGTTTGCCTTTTCCGCCTTTTTTAATAAGGGCAATACCATCGCGTAAACCTTTTACCTGCCTGTTCATGGGCATTTCAACCGAAGCTCCTTTTGAACTTTCTACTTCTTTACCGTCTAAAAGGGTAAGGCTGTATTTCATTTTCACTACTAAGTTGTTGCCTTCGGGCATGGCACCGGTACCCGGTTTGGCAATGCTGTACCGCAAACCACTGGGGGCGGTTTCCATTTTAAGGTTGTTTTTGGCTATATACTCGTTAATGAGTTTAGAATCGGCATCGTCCTGAGATTTTTTCTTGGCTTCTACTTCGGCCTGATATTCTTGTTCAGATTGCACCTTGAGCAGGGAGAGGGTGTATTTGATTTTTCCGCCTTTTTTTACAAAATTAGGCAGGCGGTCGCCGTAAATAGAATCGGCCGGAACCAATAAGGTAGCGCTGTCGCCGGCTGCCATTTGGGTAATACCGTCGTTTAAAGCGCCTTTAAACAAGGTTTCCTGAAATTTAAAGGAAAGCGGGCGGTTGTTGCGGTAAGAAGAAAAAATAACCGAGTCGTTTTCGGTGGCATATTGCATGTTGAGCGTAAGATAGTCGCCAATTTTGGCTTTAGGACCGTCATTTTTGGTATGAATGGTATATTCAAGACCTTTGGCAGTTTTTGTGTGGCTGCCACCTGTGTTGCAGGCTGTAAAAATAAGCGCAAACAGCATTAATGTAAAAGCAATATTTTTCATAAGAAATTTGTATTTTGAATGTGTGACTGTTAAAAAAAGATAAGAAAGAATGAAGAAATTTGCCCGGGCAGGCTGCCGGCAGCATAAACAAGGTTTTTAAGCCATAAAGTTAATCTGCTTGTTTGCTGCACCGTTTAAATGAGCATGTAAATTAACAAAACAGCCCATAGTTGTTGGTTACCCAACCGGCTATGGACTGTTTTTGTTAAAAGCAATACAAGATATGCTTATTTTACTTCAAGCAATTCAATGTCAAAAACCAGCACTGAATTAGCCGGAATGACTTCTCCGATTTGGCGGGGGCCGTAAGCCAAACCCGAAGGAATGATGATTTTGCCTTTTCCGCCGGGTTTAAACAGCGGAATACCTTCCTGCCAGCCGCGAACTACTCCTCTGAGCGGAAACTCGGTGGGTTCGCCGCGGTCGTAAGAAGAGTCAAACTTGGTTCCATTGAGCAGAAAACCTGCGTAGTGAACTTTAACGGTGCTTTCAAGCGTGGGGTTTTTGCCTTTACCTTCTTTTTCTACTACATAATAAATACCCGATTCGGTAGATTTTGCATTAAGCTTGTTGTCGGCAACAAACTTTTTGATGAGTTCGGCATCAACACGGGCTTGTTCCTGCGGGTCAACCGTTTGAGTAGGAGGCGGGGGTGTGGGCGGAGTTTGCGTATTTGCAGCCTCCTGTTTTTGTTCGGTTTTATTTTCTGTTGTTTCTCCTTTGTTGGCATCTTGCTTGCAAGAAACCAGGAAGAAAACGGCAGCGGCCAATAAGACAGCAATTTTTTTCATGAGTAAACCAGATTTTATTGCGTTAGTGAAAGAATAAAAAAAATCGGGTGCAAAGGTAATAACATTCAACACGCAAATTAAACGGTTTGCCAAAATAATTGCACTAAACGGCAAAAATAGTAGGAGCCAACTCTGTTTCATAAGCCGGAAGCAGTTCGGCAAATTGTTTCAGGGTATCGGAAAGCGATAAACCCGAATTGCCGCCGGCGGCGTTTTTGTGCCCACCGCCATTGTAATGTTTGGCTGCAAATTCATTTACTGCAAAATCGCCCTTAGACCTGAAAGACAGGCGAACCTCCTCGTTGGTTTCTTTCAGCATGGCCGAAAACTTAACATCTGCAATGCTGAGCGGGTAATTTACAATGCCTTCCAAGTCGCCGGTTTTGTAGTTAAAGCGCTTTAAGTCTTCTTTGCTCAGCCAAATTACGGCAGTGCTGTATTCGGGGAAAATGCGCAGTTTTTCGGTAATGCAGAACCCCAGCAGGCGCAACCTGTCTTCGCTGAAATTATCAAACAGCGCATCGTTAATTTTTACCACATCTGCCCCTTTCTCCAGTAAAAAGGCAGTAATGCGGTAAGCATTGGCGCTCAGGTTATATTTAAATCTGCCGGTATCGGAGCAAATGCCGGTGTAAAGACAGTTGGCTATATGGTGGTTAATGCGTTTTTTTTGCCCCAGCATTTCAATGAACCTGTACACCAGCTCTGCCGTAGAACTCGCTTTTATATCCCACAAGGCAAAATCCACTTTCAGGTCGGGCAGCAAATGGTGGTCAATCATAATTTTTACCGCATTTGACTGGGTAAGCAAACTTTCCATACCCTTAGCCCTTGATGCCGTGTTAAAATCGAGTGCAAAAATTACGCCGGCATCTTTTAGCAGGCGGGTACCCTCATCCGGCTCGTTCTCAAAAATGAGAATTTCCTCGTTGTGGGGTAAAAACTGCAAATAGGCCGCATGTGCGGTTGGTACAATTACTTTTACACTGTGCCGCAATCCAATCAAAAAATGGTATAAACCCATAGAGGCGCCAATAGCATCGCCGTCGGGGCCGGTATGTGTAACTATAGTTATCTTTTGAGGTCTGTTCAGCAGGTTGGCAATACTTTCAATATCCATTTTAAAACTAATCCGGTTTATATGTTGATAAGTTAATTTTTGTCCGTCAACGCTAATGGAAAAGCATAAACGGCACAATACTAAATAACACTTTTATTGCTTTTTGGGCTTTAGTTTGTTGAAAAAAAAGGAAAAAATATCCCGATATACCCAAATTCAGGCAGTTTGTAGCTATCTTTGCACCCCCAAAATGAATTTAGCTTCAATTCCGAATAACGAAATAAACACCAAAACATGTCAGGAAACAGAACTTTTACCATGATTAAGCCCGATGCAGTAAGGCTGAATCATACCGGTGCCATTTTGGCACAAATTATTGCAGGCGGTTTTCGCATTGTAGCCATGAAATACACCAAACTCAGTGCCGAAAAAGCAGGCGAGTTCTATGCCATTCACAAAGAGCGCCCCTTTTACGGAGAATTGGTAGCCTTTATGTCTTCGGGACCCATTGTTGCAGCAATCTTGGAAAAAGACAACGCCGTTGAAGATTTCAGAACCCTTATTGGCAGTACCGACCCGGCAAAAGCAGCCGAAGGCACCGTAAGAAAACTGTACGGAACCAATGTGGGCGAAAATGCTGTTCATGGTTCAGACTCCGACGAAAATGCAAAAATTGAAGGCGACTTCTTTTTTAACGCCTTTGAGCGTTTCTAAAAAAAGCCCTTATATATAAGGTATGCAACAGGGGGGCAACCTGCCAAAAACCTCCCTGTTGCAACTGCCTTAGAAGTAAAACCACGCAAGAAACCCTGTAAAACCCTAATCATTATTTTTTAGCGATTTTTTTTGCAAAAAAGTTGTAACAGTACAATATACTTCTTATCTTTGCACTCGCTTTCCAAAAAAGCACCCTTCGCCGGTTATTTTTCTTAGGTGGAAGGTGCAGTTAAGCCAAAAAAATAGAAAATTGCCCTGCAAGTAAAAATAAAGATACTTGCTTGGTTATTGTTTACTTTGTTTGTACCTTTGCACGACCAAAAAAAGAAAGGTTAAAAATGCCTACTATACAACAATTAATCAGGAACGGAAGAGAGCCGCTGGTGTACGTGAGTAAGTCAAGAGCGCTGGATAAATGCCCGCAAAAGCGCGGTGTATGTACCAGGGTATATACTACTACTCCCAAGAAGCCCAATTCAGCGCTTCGCAAAGTGGCCAAGGTTCGTTTAACCAACAGCATTGAAGTTATTGCCTACATTCCCGGAGAAGGGCATAATTTGCAGGAGCACTCTATTGTACTCATTCGCGGCGGCAGGGTAAAAGACCTTCCGGGTGTTCGTTACCATATTGTACGTGGTACTTTAGATACCGGCGGAGTGGACAAAAGAAGACAAGGACGTTCAAAATACGGCGCAAAACGCCCCAAAAAAGGCGCAGTGGCAGCAGCACCGGCTAAAGGTGGCGCTAAAAAGAAGTAAACCTGCCGCATAAAAGCAAAAATATAAACTAACAAACGACACTGTACGATATGCGCAAAGCAAAACCAAAAAAACGGATACTCTTGCCCGACCCCAAATTTAACGACGCCATGGTAACGCGCTTTGTTAACATGATGATGTGGAGCGGCAAAAAAAGTGTTTCCTATCGTATTTTTTACGATGCCGTTGAACTGGCAACCGATATGTCTAAAGAAGACGGGTACGAGTTGTGGAAAAAGGCGCTCAATAATATTATGCCTGCCGTAGAAGTACGCAGCCGGCGTATAGGCGGGGCAACCTTCCAAATTCCCACCGAAATTCGTCCGGAGCGCCGCGTTTCGGTAGGCATGAAATGGCTTATCGGCTATTCCCGCAAACGCTCGGGTAAATCTATGGCTTTTAAACTGGCGTCAGAAATTGTTGCTGCCGCAAAAAATGAAGGCGCAGCCGTAAAGAAAAAAGACGAAACACACCGTATGGCAGAAGCCAACAAGGCATTTGCTCACTTTAAAGTGTAACAGCGCAATCGGTTACAAACACAAAAAACTATTCGACACTTAGTATAATCAGTTCAGGAAATACAATGGCACGAGATTTAAAATATACACGGAATATTGGCATTGCCGCCCACATCGACGCCGGTAAAACCACCACTACAGAGCGCATTCTGTACTATACCGGTATTATTCACAAAATGGGAGAGGTACATGAAGGCGGGGCTACCATGGACTGGATGGAGCAGGAGCAGGAAAGGGGTATTACCATCACCTCTGCTGCTACCCGTACCGCATGGAAATTCCTCAACGAAGATTACCAGATTAACATCATTGACACTCCCGGTCACGTTGACTTTACCGTTGAGGTAGAACGCTCGCTTCGTGTGTTAGACGGCGTGGTTGCTTTATTCTGCGCAGTTGGTGGTGTTGAGCCGCAATCGGAAACCGTTTGGCGTCAGGCTAACCGATATAACGTGCCCCGTATTGGCTTTGTAAATAAAATGGACCGTACCGGTGCCGACTTTTTAGACGTGGTAAAGCAAGTGCGCGAAGTATTGGGCGCTAACCCAGTGCCGCTCCAAATACCCATTGGCGCCGAAGATTCTTTCAGAGGCGTGGTGGACCTTATTCGCAACGAAGCAATCATTTGGGATGACTCAACCCAGGGTATGACCTATGAAGTAATACCCATTCCCGCAGATATGGTAGAATTGGTGCAGGAATACCGGCAGAAAATGTTGGAAGCCGTAGCAGATTACGATGACCATATCCTGGAGAAATTTTTTGACGACCCCGAATCAATTACAGAAGAAGAGATAAATAATGCCATTCGCAAGGCTACCATTGATATGTCCATCATACCTATGCTCTGCGGCTCTTCTTTTAAAAATAAGGGTGTACAGGCAATGTTGGATTCAGTAATTAAATTTTTGCCTTCTCCTTTAGATAAACCTGCTATTTTGGGCATCAACCCCGATACCGATGAAGAAACCAGCCGCAATGTAGATGTAAAAGCACCTTTTGCAGCATTGGCATTCAAAATAGCTACGGACCCCTACGTAGGACGCTTAACCTTTTTCCGCGTATATTCAGGCAAATTGGATGCAGGCGGACAGGTGTTAAATACACGTACCGGTAAAAAAGACCGTGTATCGCGCATTTATCAAATGCACGCCAACAAACAAAACCCCATTGAGTCTGTGGAAGCAGGCGATATTGGTGCCGGCGTTGGTTTTAAAGACGTAAAAACGGGCGATACCATCTGCGACCCCGAAAACCCGATTGTGCTGGAAAGCATGAGTTTCCCCGAACCGGTAATTTCGCTGGCTATTGAGCCTAAAACCCAGAAAGATATTGATAAACTGGGCAATGGACTGGCAAAATTGGCAGAGGAAGACCCCACCTTTAAAGTGCGCTATGACGAAGAAACAGGTCAGACCGTAATTAGCGGTATGGGCGAGTTGCACCTGGAAATTATTGTTGACCGCCTTCGCCGCGAGTTTAAAGTAGAATGTAACCAGGGAGCGCCGCAGGTAAATTACAAAGAAGCTATTACCCGTCCGTATAACCACACTGAGGTGTATAAAAAGCAAACCGGTGGTCGTGGTAAATACGCAAAAATATTGGTAGAAGTACTGCCAGCAAAACTTGATGAAGAAACCGGCGAAGTAAAACCGGGCTTGCAATTCCTTAATGAAATTGTGGGCGGGTCTATTCCGCGCGAGTTTATACCCTCTGTTCAAAAAGGTTTTGAATTGGCTATGAAAAATGGCCCGCTGGCAGGCTACGAAATGGAATCGCTCTGTGTGCGTTTGTACGATGGTGGTTTCCACGCGGTTGACTCAGATGCCTTTTCTTTTGAAATGGCTGCCAAGTTGGCCTTCCGTGAAGCGACCAAAAATGCCGGTGCGCAAATTTTGGAACCCATTATGAAACTGGAAGTGGTTACTCCCGATGAATATACGGGTGATGTAATGGGCGACCTGAACCGCCGCCGTGGTATTATGGAGGGCATAGACATGAAAAACAATGCACAGGTAATTAAAGCCAAAGTTCCCCTGTCGGAAATGTTTGGCTATGTAACCTCATTGCGAACCATTACCTCCGGTCGTGCTACGTCAAGTATGGAATTTTCACATTTTGCCCCTGCCCCGGCCTCTATTGCCGAAGAAGTGATTGCTAAAGCTAAAGGAAAAGTAAAAGTTGAATTAGA
>MTCR01000028.1 GCA_002212725.1 Sphingobacteriales bacterium TSM_CSM
AAGTAGCAACATAGCGGCAGGGGTGTTGCGCCTGATAGCAACGGCGTTGGTCGAACGGATACCTGTCACTACCAATATAATATTGGTTAAATATTTTTTTTGTAGGAGCTAAATCCTGTACCCTGATAACATTATTAAAATAGTAGGTAATAATATGTTCTGCATAAAATTTTCTTGTTCCGTCATCAAATCCCATCATATCATCTAAATCGGGTACCCCACGTTTTTTCAGAAATGCCAGGTTCTCTATTATATTTGCATTAAGGCTGCTATCATAGTCGCTCAAAAACAAATTACTATTTTCATAAACCATAGTAAAGTGAGGATAGAAATCCTTATTGGGCAATTCATCCTTAATACGGCAAGCATAGCAGGTAAAAAAATAACCAAGTTGTTCATAAAAACTTACCCTCAATCTATTTTTACTAATTTTTATGCTATATTCTCCACCCACAAACTCAAAAATACTTTTGTATGTATTTTTGGAGATTTTTTGGTAAAAATTGTAAACAAAACAACAGTGCGCTCCTCCGGTAAAATAGGTAGTCAGCAATTCAGCAACGCCATCACCGTCAATATCTGCAAATACAATTTCGCGCCAGTTTTTAAAATCAGTCCAGGTTGTATCGGGAAATTTTGATAGCCGAATTTTTATAGTGTCAATAATGAGGGTAATATTTTTGTACTCACTGCTATTAACGATTATTGTATCTACTGCATCTTCTGAAACAACGGCATTTACTTGTGCCGTATCAATAGTTACAGTATCACTATTTTCAGCAACATTACGCTCTTCGCCATTGCTCTTTTTATCAATATTGGAGCATGAAATATTTCCTGCAACCAATAAAAACACAACACATATCAATACAAATAATTTGCCATCTTTAATGTTTTCCATTGCTGACTCAATGTTTCTTTATTAAAAGTGTGCTTGTTTAATGTGTTATTTTTAATATCTCATTTCATTTCCTTGTTTTGCTCCCCCAGAAGCGCTTATGTTTTGGGATGTTGCGATTTTACCGGCATTTCAAAAAAACCCCGAACAGGTTTTACCATCCACCCCGGTATATGTTGTTCGCAAATAATCCGGCTGATAGTTTTATTATCGGTTTGTACCGTGTTCACTTCGCATTTAATAAACACATCGTCGCGTTTCGGAAAATTGGGGTCATATACTTTAAGGTAAACCAATGCCGGGTTGGGCTGTTCGTATCCGTATGCCAAAACCTGATGGTTTTCCCACAGACTTCCCTGATGGTGGTCAACATATACAACACCCACCTGAACCAACTTTTTGATATCTAACAATGCTTTTATTTTATGCCATTCTTTAAGGGTTAATTGTTGTGTTTGTAAAGTGCCGTATAACATCCACCACTTAAAAAAACGGGTAAGGTACGAAAATGTGGGTCCAAAACTTTGCATTTGCCTTTTTACCAAATATCTGTACAAACTGCTGCCGCGCTGCGGTATAATATTGGTTTGTGGCAGTGGCAGGTTGTGTTCAAAATAATCGGCAGCAGCTTTTACCATTCCGCCGCAAAGTCCGTAAGTAGATGAAAAACGAGGAATGAACGATAGCCGGATATTGAATTCCATGGTAAAATAATTGGGAAATGCAAATCCGTGCAGGCTGGGTAAAAAATGCTGTTTTGTTTTGGCTGCTCCTTCATCGGATATAACTTTACCCGGTTTGGTGGCAGCAGCGGGTGGCAGGTTCCGGTCGGTTTCGGGCTGTTTGCTTTCGTTAAAAATAACTTGTTTTATTTGTTTTTCAACCTGCGGCGGTTGTACATCAAGGGTATAATACAAACGGTACCAGCCGTTGGGGTGCAAATATTCTGCCTCAAACGAACCGTCAGAACAAACGGCGGCCGCCACATCGGTTTGCCCGGCAAAAAAAGGTTGTTTTCCTGCTGTATCTTCCCACAATTGTATGCGCACAAACCGCGCAAACATAATATCGGTATTGAGGTTCCACTGTTGCCCGGCAAGTACGGTGCGCCGGTATTCGCGGGTTTGGTCATCATCGGCTACAATCCGGCATCGCAGTTCGTCGGCATGGTCAATGTCGTTGGTGCGAAAACAAATTACTTTATGAATGGTAAGTAAAGGCATAATCTGCAAAACGCTTTATAACTTGGCTGCACAAAAATAATTAATGTTTTTATGCCGTGCATGTTTTATATAATTGCGGCATAAAAAAAAGAGGCCAACCAATTTGGAAAGCCTCTTTTTCAGAACTAAACCTGTAGATTATCTTGTACGGGTTGGCATTACGCCCATGGTAAGATAGGCGGTTTTGGTTTCGGTATTATATACCAGCACCGATTGTTGTGAACGGGTAACAAATTCAATTACTTTATCCATGAGTTCAAAAGGATAAGCAAGTGTAACCACCCCTTTATCGGTTACGGTTTCTTTGACCGAAAGGGCTTTTGACCCGGCGCCATAAAAATTAACCATGCCTACCTGATTATCGGTACCATCAAACATGGTCATGGAGGCAATCAGAAAATCGGGGTTAGACATGGGGTTGGGCTTGTAGTCAATGCGATAAGAACGCACTATGTGCATGTTTTCGCCTTTGTTCAGGGCAACTGCAGGCGTTTTTGAATCCTCCGTGCCTCTGGAGGGCATGGCGTTTCCGTTTGTATTTTTGAGTTTGCTCTGCAATTGCGGGCTTTCCGACAGTTTAACCGGATTTTTTCCCGGCGCGCTGCCGCGATCCTGTGCCTGCAATGAGTGTGTAAAAAGGGTTGCAAAGGCTATAGCCAATACAAAAGCAAGTTGTTTCATAAATTTAAAGTATTTGTTTAAGTATTAAAAAAGTAACTTCAGATTCGGGTTGCAAAAATAAGATTATTTTTATACAGCAAGTCATAAAAAATGTTAATGCTGTTTATGAAAGGTATTTTACCAACGAAAACAGCACTGCAACAAGCAACAAGAATAGCAATTGCAGGGCATAAGGCAGCAAGTTTTTAAGAAAAACAATGCGGCGGCATTTGTTTCTAACCCTTATAGCGGTTGGGTCGTTTGGTTTTAAGGTGCAGGCTTCTTCAAAAAAAGCCAGCGCTTCGTGGTGGTTTTTGGCTTTGTAAGCTTCGCGGCCAAGGTTAAATACTTCGTCGAAACAGCGGGCAGTCCGGCAGGCTTTCATGCGCCGGTAAATATTTGACAAGTTATAACCAAACTCAAAGCGGTGAATGGCGGCAGCCTGTTCATACTGTTCGTGGGCAGCTTCCCATTTTTGCAGCTTAAACAAACGGTCTGCCTCCTGAAGGCACTCATAAAACCAGTCTTCTTCAGAAAGTTGTTTCAGGAGTTTGTAACCGGGCACAGGAGTTCGCAGGCTGTTTTCCCTGAGCAGCACCACTTCGGGGTCGGGTTTCAATTGCAGGGCCCGTTCAAAATAATGACATGCTTTTGGGTAATTCTCTTGCTCATAAGCCTGTTTACCAAGGCGCACCAATTGGTCAAAATGCAGTTCGTGGTGGCAAATTTGCAGTTTTTCATACAGCGGCATCAAATCTTCTTCGGCGTTTTGCTGCCCCAATGACAAGGCATTCGAAAATTTTTTACCGGCTTCTGTCCATTTCTTCTGTTTAAGCAGTTTGTTTCCCTCCTGCAAATATTGCCGGTACATTTTTTCCTGCTGTAAGCTGTAGGCCAATTGCACAAGGTCTGCCAGCGAATGTTCAAAATGGTTGGCACTACCGGCGTTTTCGTGGGCAAGGTCTTCGAGCAGGTAAACGCCAAAATAGCGGCTGCACCATTGGTAAAAGCTCGTTTGATGCCAATTAAAATTGTTGGGTGCGGCTGCTGCAAGCAAAACATCGGGGTTAGTGCGGCCGGACAAGGTTTTTTGAAGTAACGCAATATCTACCGAAAACAGTCCGTGGCTTATCAGCATCAGCACTATATCGGCTTTTTTTAGTTGGTTTTCGGCACTGTATTGCCACTCGCTGATTTGTTCGGCACAAACCGCCTGGGTTAAAACAAGTGAAATATTATCGGCAATAAGCATTTGTCTTGCCGAGGCAATGATTTGCTGCATTCTGGTAAAATGCCCCTTATCCTGTCCCGAATAAACAAGAAACAACCTTACAATATAAGTATGATCCTGCATCTAATATGCTTTATGCCGCCCAATACATTAATAAAAATTAATTTAGATTAAAAGAAAAACCCTTCTCCCGAAAAAGAAAAAGGGTTATCTATAAAAATCAGGAAAAGCATTATTTACCCCCGGCAGCGGCATAGTTTGCGCTTACGGCATTCCAATTGACTACGTTAAAGAATGCACTCACATAATCGGGTCTTCTGTTTTGGTAGTGCAGGTAGTAGGCATGTTCCCAAACATCTAACCCCAAAACAGGGGTACATTTGTCGGTGGCAATATCCATAAGCGGGTTGTCCTGGTTAGGAGTAGAGCAAACGCAAAGGCTGCCATTATCTTTTACGCCCAGCCAAGCCCAGCCCGAACCAAAACGTGTAATGGCTGCCTGCGAGAGGGCTTTTTTGAAATCATCGAATGAACCGAACTGTGCATTAATAGCCGCTGCTAAAGCGCCCGAAGGCTCGCCGCCACCTGCGGGCGACATAATGTTCCAAAAAAGAGTATGGTTCCAATGCCCGCCGCCGTTGTTTCTTACCGCTGTGTTACTGCCGGCCAGCAGCAGCAGCTCATCAATGGTTTTGCCCTCCATATTGGTACCGGCAACTGCGGCGTTCAGGTTGTTAATATAGGCGGCGTGGTGTTTGGAGTGGTGTATTTCCATGGTGCGGGCATCAATATGCGGCTCCAGGGCATTGTACGCATAGGGTAAATCGGGAAGTTGAAAAGCCATAGTGTCTTGTGTTTTATTGTTAGCTGATGATGTTTTGGATTTTTTGCAGGCAATTGCCGCAATGTTTATACAACATTGCAATTTGGGCAATTGTTCAGCGGTGCATTTAAAATTAGCATTACCGTTTGCGTTTAAAAAAATTGCTCATGAGTAATGCGCTTTCATTTTGCATAATACCACTAATTACATGCGTTTTGGGGTGCAAAACCGGCAGGTTTAGCCGGGTAAAGCCTCTTTTTTCGTCATGTGCGCCATAAACAAGTGTGCCCAACTGCGCCCAAAACAAGGCACCGGCACACATTACGCAGGGTTCAAGGGTAACGTAGAGGGTACATTCATTTAAAAACTTACTGCCCAAATGGTTGGCAGCGGCCGTTAAAGCCAGCATTTCGGCATGGGCGGTAACATCGTTCAGCAGTTCGGTTTGGTTATGGGCACGGGCTATAATGATGTTGCGGCATACTACTACGGCACCAACCGGCACTTCATCGGCATCAAAGGCGTACTGCGCTTCTGTAAGCGCTTGCTTCATAAAATATTCGTGGGTAAACAAGGCAGGTACAAATTTAGCAGTTAATTACAGGTTGCATTGCCGGCATTGGGGCAAATTTTAAAATCCTACTGAAAGGGTAAACCCGCCGTTTGCCGGTGTTCCGGTATTAAAAACGGTTGAGGTTACTTGCGGTTGCCAGAAGGGTGTTACACTGAAACTCAGGTCGTCGCTTACGTCAAAATCCGACAAGTGGGCATCAATAAGCGCATCAAGTATGGTTACGGCATACCAAAGGGTTCCGGCAATGATGGAAATTTCCTCGTACCGGCGATATACATTTTTCCGTCCAAGTAAAATGTTGTTATCGGTAATAAAAGCCAGTTCGGGGTCGGGGTGGTTGGGTGCATAGTAACCGGGGCGGTTTCTTACAAGGTATTCGTTGCGGTAGCGCAGGTATTGCTTGCGGTTAATGTACAGGGCGGTTCCGGCTGCAGCAAATCCGGCATATACAATAGGCAATTTCCAGTATTTCCGGTTATAAACCTGCCCCCAACCGGGTAAAACCATAGCACGGTATGCAGCTTTTACGGGCGACCGTTTTGTGGCCCTGTCGTTTTGTATATGTGCATTGAGGTAGGCATCGGCTAAATTTACGCCATAAAAAATAATCAGGCTGTTGAGCGACAGGTTATACCGGCGCAAAGCCTTATATTTTTTTTCCTGCAAGGGTTCAAGTTCTGTATTGTCATCAATACCAAGTGCATAGTTGTTCAAAACGCCATTGTAGCGGTTTTTATGCTTGTTGTAGTTAAGCCGCGTAGCTACTGTAAGGGTGGTTAGTCCGGCTACGGTGGCAGCAAAAACGGGGGTTTTCCAATATTGCCGGTTATACCATTGCCCTCCGCCGGGCAGCAGTGCCAGCATTAGGGCGCGGTTGGGGTTATATTTCACGGTATCGGTGGCAACAAGGGTATCGGGTTTTGAAATGGCTGAAGTATCGGGTTCCAGGGCCATTGCTTTTTCGGGCTTGTTTACCGTGGTAGTATCCTGTGCATACATTTCCGAAGCAAAACAGCAACTGAGTATGGCAACAAGAAGTGCTTTTGCAGCAGTTTGCAAAGGTTGTATTTTTTTCATAGGGTTAATAAAATATGCACCTTTGCCCTTGTCAGTAACCCGGTACAAATCTTTGTTCGAGCGGAAAATCTGCATTTGTCCGTTTTTAAACCCTGAGCCTTTAATGATACCAACAGCCAAAAAGAGGTTTACCGGTTAATGAGTTCTAAAATGCGGTTCAGGTCTTTGTCTGAACTGAATGGAATAACCAGTTGTCCTTTGCCTTTATTGTTGCGTTTAATGGCAATTTTTGCCCCGAAATGCGATTCGAGTTCCTCTTGTATTTTGCGCACATGAATGGGTAAACCCGGCGCGGCAACCTTGGGGTTGGTTGGGGGTTTTTCGGTGCCGCTTACCATGCTTTCCACCTGCCTTACAGATAGTCCTTTTTCCAAAATAAGCCTGTACAGTACCAATTGGTGATCAATACTGCCGGCATTTACCAACGCACGGGCATGCCCCATGCTTATTTGCCGGGTTTTTAAACCATGCTGTATTTCGGGGGGCAGTTTAAGCAGCCGCAGGTAATTGGTAATGGTGGTGCGGTCTTTACCCACCCTTTTTGCCAGGGCTTCGTGTACCAGACTACATTCATCAATAAGCCGCTGATAACTGAGTGCAACTTCCAGCGGGTTCAGGTCTTCGCGCTGAATGTTTTCAATAAGCGCCATTTCCAGCAAAGTCTGGTCGTTTGCGGTGCGTATGTATGCCGGTATTTGCAGCAGTCCGGCCATTTTAGAGGCCCTTAACCGCCGTTCACCGGCAATAAGCTGGTAGCGGTTGTTGCCCATCCAGCGCACGGTTATGGGTTGCACCACGCCATGCACAGTGATTGATTCGGCAAGTTCCTTGAGTTTTTCCTCATCAAAATCAACGCGGGGCTGGTATGGGTTTTCTTCAATCTGGTCAACAGGTATGTCTATAATGGTATTGAGTACCTGTTTGTCTTCCAGTTCGTCTGATATGCTGCCCAGCAATGCTTGTATGCCTGCCCCAAGTTCTTCTTTTTTATTTCTTGCTTTAGCCAAAGTATAGCGCGTTTAAGTTGTTTTTAAAGGTATTTTTTGTTTTTCAATCAACTCTTTTGCAAAGTTAAGGTAATTGGCAGCTCCGCGGCTTTCTATATCAAATGAAATAACACTTTGTCCCAGGCTGGGCGCTTCGCTCAGGCGCGAGTTGCGGTGAATAATGGTATCAAATACCTGGTCTGGAAAATGCTTTTGCACATCGGAAATAATCTGGTTCGACAAGCGGAGGCGCGAGTCATACATTGTCAGTACTATGCCATCGAGTTGCAGGGCAGTGTTCAATCGTTTACACACAACCTTAATGGTTTGCAGCAGTTTACCCAACCCTTCAAGGGCAAAAAACTCGCATTGTACAGGTATAATTACAGAGTCGGCGGCTGTAAGGGCATTTACGGTAACCAACCCCAAAGAAGGCGAGCAGTCTATAATAATAATGTCGTAGTCGTTTTTAACAGGTAATATAGCTTCGCGCAGCATGAGTTCGCGCTCAAACAGGTTTACCAGCTCAATTTCGGCGCCTGCCAGGTTTCGGTGCGAAGGCAACAGATACAGGTTGGGTACATCAACGGGCATAATACCCTGCATGGCCGGCGCCTTGCCAATAATAACTTCGTAGGAACTGATTTTTACCTTGTGGTGGTCAATTCCCAGTCCCGATGTGGCATTTGCCTGCGGGTCGGCATCTAAGAGCAATACTTTATAATCTAAAATTGCCAGACTTGCTGCCAGGTTAACGGCAGTAGTGGTTTTTCCAACTCCCCCTTTTTGGTTGGCAATGGCAATTATTTTTCCCATGTTATAGGCGGTTGCAGTTATGAGGTTTATAAACAGAAGTACAAAGGTACAGTTTTTTCGGGTGTTTTACACCTCAATGGTTTGCCCGATTTTTGGCAGCAGCAGTTGCCGCCCTCTTTCGGCAAATTTGTTGAAGGCCTGCTGATGATCTATTTTAATATATCCGAAGGTATCGTAATGCACCCCAATAATGGTTTCGCATTCAATAAACTCCGAAGCAATAACGGCATCGTCAATGCCCATGGTAAAGTTATTGCCAATGGGCAGCACGGCAAATTGCAGGTTGGCAAAAAGCGGAATGAGTTTCATATCCCAGGTAAGGGCAGTATCGCCGGCGTAGTAAAAGTTGCCTTCGGCGCTTTGAATGAGAAAACCGCCCGGGTTGCCGCCGTAAGCACCATCGGGTAATACGCTGGAGTGTACCGCATTAACATATTTTACTTTTCCAAAATCAAAATTCCATTCACCGCCGTGGTTCATGGGGTGTCCTTTGGGGTAGCCGTGTTTATCGCCAAACCAGCTAACTATTTCATAGTTCGACACAATTACAGCCTGTGTATTTCGGGCAATGGCAGGCGCATCGGCTACATGGTCGGCATGTCCATGCGAAATAAGTATATAATCTGCCTTTACCTGGTTTAAATCAATATGTTTGGCCAGTTCGTTGCCGGTAATAAAGGGGTCGAACAGAATATTTTTGCCGGCAATGTTTACACTAAAGCAGGCATGTCCGTAATAGGTAAATTTCATGTTTTACAGTTATTGGTTAAAAAAAGAAATTGGCGTTTCGGCTGCCAAGATAGTAACTTCCGGCGTTTTAATGCCATTTTTTTTGCGTTACTTTGCAACATCAACCATGCCCTTCGTGCAAAGACAGGATTTTTGCAAGATATGACAACCAAAAATGCCCTTGTCGGGTTTTAAAAAACAAAACACTTGCTATTTATGCTCGCTTTACAAAAGATTATTGGACTGATGGTGTTTATACTGTTTGCCTTGTTTGCACAGGCACAACAAACCGGCGGCGCTCCGGCCGTTGAAATGGCCGAACAATTGAGGTCATCGGGTAAGATTTATGTGGTAGTAGTGGTTTTAGCCATCATTTTTGCCGGCATCATTGTATTTCTGGTAACAATTGACAGGCGACTGCGAAAACTGGAAAATGAACAGCAGCAACAATAACCTTTTTTGCCCGGTTAAACCTGCCCACTATATCTGCACAAAATTACACATTCAATACATATAGCAACTGTTAATTACGCCCAATGACGTAAAAATAAAATTAAATAATGCCTCTGCTTGTAAAAAAGCAGTAACTTTGCGCCCGGTTTAAAATGCCCGAAGGCATATATCATTCAACTACCGAACGTTCGTTATTGTACTTTACCCCCAACCCTGCGGTAAACGCCAAACGAGATGCTTATAAAAACAAATGCAAATCTATACAAACAAAAAATTAACACTTTATGGCAGTACAACACAATGCCGGCGGATTATCTTTTTATCAAAGTGTAGAGTATTACTTTGATAAAGCTGCAGCCGTAACCAAATACCCCGAAGGGCTGCTTAACCAAATTAAAGCCTGTAACAGCGTTTACCAAATGCGGTTTCCGGTTAAAATTGGCAACAATTTTCAGGTTATTGAGGCCTACCGCGTACAGCACAGTCACCACCGTTTGCCCTGCAAAGGGGGTATCAGGTACAGCGAATTTGTTGACCAGGATGAAGTAATGGCTCTTGCCTCGCTCATGACCTACAAATGCGCCATTGTTGATGTGCCGTTTGGCGGCGCAAAAGGCGGTATTAAAATTAACCCGCGCCAGTACAGCGTTTCACAACTGCAACGTATTACGCGGCGCTATACCACCGAACTTATCCGCAAAAACTTTATTGGCCCGGCCTTAGATGTGCCCGCACCCGACTATGGAACCGGCGCCCGTGAAATGGCCTGGATTTTAGATACCTATCAAACTTTTAAATCCGACGAAATTGACAGCTACGGCTGCGTAACGGGCAAACCCATTAGCCAGGGCGGTGTGCGCGGCCGTGTGGAAGCCACCGGATTAGGCGTTTTTTACGGAACCCGCGAAGCTGTGGGGATAAAAGAAGATATGAAAGCCCTTAAACTTACTACCGGCATTGAAGGCAAAACCGTTGTAGTGCAAGGATTGGGCAACGTGGGTTACCACTCGGCCAATTTCTTCCAGAAAAGCGGCGCCCGCCTTATTGGACTTGCAGAATACGAAGGCGCTATTTATGACCCCACCGGCAAAGGCCTTGACTTAGACAGCGTGGTGCGTCACCGCGAAGAAACGGGCAGCATTCTCAATTTTCCGGGTGCGGTAAACCTTGCCAAAAATACCGATGCCCTGGAACTTGAATGTGATATTTTAATTCCGGCTGCACTTGAAAGGGTTATTCATACCGGCAATGCTGCCAAAATTAAAGCCAAAATTATTGCCGAAGCCGCCAACGGACCTATTACCCCCGAAGCTGAAAATATATTGCTCAGCAAAGGTATTATGATTTTACCCGACGTTTACCTGAACGCAGGCGGTGTAACGGTTTCTTATTTCGAATGGCTCAAAAACCTGTCGCATGTGCGATTTGGCCGTATGGACAAACGCTTCCACGAAGCATCTTACTCCAATATGCTGCGCGTAATGGAAGGCCTGACCAACAAAAAGGTGAAAGAAGAAGACCGCGACCGCGTGGTAAAAGGCGCCGAAGAAGTTGACCTGGTACATTCGGGTTTGGAAGATACCATGATTGCCGCCTACATGCCTATTCGCGATAACTGGAAAAAAAATAAGAAAATTGAAGACCTTCGTACCGCCGCTTTCTATGTTGCCATAGATAAAGTGGCCACCGCTTATATGGAATTGGGCATTTTCCCGTAAACCCCTGCCCTGCCCTTTTACCCGCAATTGCCACGCATTTTATCCGGCGTGGCAATTGTGTTTTAAACACCTAATCTATTTGCCAACATGCCGGCGTTAGTGCTTTCTGTTTTGTGTTCTACCCTGCTGTTTGTATTGTTTAAAATATACGGCAACCACCGGATTAACATCTTGCAGGCTATTGTGGTAAACTATTTTACCTGCGTTGCTATGGGCATTATTACCGCAGGGACAGACTTACTGCCTGCCGGGGCAACCTGCAACTCCTGGCTGTTGATTGCCCTGTTGCTGGGCGGCATATTTATGATAGGGTTTCAACTTATTGCGCACACCATTCGGCAAAATGGCATTACCGTAGCTACCGTAGCCGCCAAAACTACGCTTGTTTTGCCCGTAACAGCCGCCTTTTTCCTGTATGCCGATACCTTTACCGTAACTAAACTGCTGGGAATTTTATTGGCTGTAGCGGCGGTGGTGCTAACATCGGTAAAGCAAGATGAGCAGGCAATTCTGCTGCAACACCGCGAACTTATTTTGCCTCTTTCCGTGTTTTTACTGGGCGGCATTGGCGAAATTTTGCTCAACTTTGCTCAAAAACGCTACCTCACCAACGATCTGCACCACCTCTTTACCACCCTTACCTTTGGCGCTGCTGCAATAACCGGATTGTTTTTTATCGTCTTCAGGCGCAGCAACCTGCAGTTTAAAAACGTGGCAGCCGGCATTTTACTCGGCATTCCTAATTATTTTTCTATTTATTTTTTACTTCGGGCGCTCAGCACCACCGGCTGGCAAAGTTCGGTGGTGTTTCCGGTAAATAACATGGCTATTGTGGCCTTATCGGGGTTATTGGCGCTGGCAGTGTTTAAAGAACAATTGTCGCACCTCAACCTCCTGGGCATTGCATTGGCTTTTTGCGCCATTCTGCTCATGATTTTTTCCTGAATTTTGGAAAAAAATCTGAAACAATTTCATTTGGCAATTTGCAGTTGCTTTACCCCGAAATTTTACCATGACCGATACTTATCAAACCATTAACCACCCTGCAACTGCCGAGTATCAGGTAAAAGGCAGCAAGTTTATTGCTTATGCTCAAATGGTGGGTAACCCAACCGATGTGCAGGCGTTTCTGGAAATGGTAAAAAAAAATCACCCTAAGGCCACCCACCATTGCTATGCCTACCGGCTTGGTGCCAATAAACAACAAAACTACCGCAGCAATGACGACGGCGAACCATCGGGTACAGCCGGCCGGCCTATTTTGGGGCAAATCGACTCAAAAAACCTCTCCAACATCATGGTTATTGTAGTACGTTATTACGGCGGTACCAAACTGGGGGTTTCGGGACTTATCAGTGCCTATAAAAGCGCCGCACGCGCCGCACTTGATGCAGCAGAAATTGTTACCAAGGAAATAACAGAAATGTTCACCATAAGTTTTAACTACCTGTGCATGAATGAGGTAATGACCATCTTGAAACGGCTGCCCGCCGAAATAGTACAACAAGAATTTCATAACCGTTGCTGCATACGGTTGTGCATTGCCCGCCGGTTCAGCGCCCAACTTGCCGAACAACTTTTAGAAGTGGAAGGGCTTGAATTAGAACAGGAACCGCCCTGATATCATTTTCTTTTCCACAACTGTCTATATTTTGGACATTTAGTAAGTCCCGAACCCAATTTCCCCGATAAACTTGCTTTGTTCTGCAAAAAACATGGGGTGCGGTTAAACTGCGCGTTTCCGGCAGTATCTAACCCTGCAAGCGAAACAAAAATGTTTACAAAAACTGCCTGAAAATTGCAAGCAAACCCCTGCAATGCCTTCTGCAAGACAAAAAATACAATGCTTAACCTTTTTTAACGCAAAACCGGTTACAAAAAGGCAACCATAAACTACTAATCATCGTTAAGCAAATAAAAAACTGGCACGATTTTTATTTACATTTATGTAAACCAATATTAAGCCTAAAACGCTCAGCCATGACTTACATTAAAATTAAAACCCCGAAAAACGAAAACGCCAACCTGCAATTTATGCTAAAGCTCTTGTTGTTGGCTGTATTGGTGGTGCTGGTTGCAGGTATAAACCTGTACCTGTTTAAAATGAACACCCCGCAATCTGCCGGTACCTTTTTGGGCTGGCTGCCTCAACAGGCACAAAACCTGCTGCACGGGGTTTTGTAAATGATTGCATCTTTGCAGGCAAATTTTCTTTCGCTTCATAAATAATTTGGTAAAGCGCATTGGTTTTCCGGTGCGCTTTCTGCATTTTTATGACCTTTGCAGCATAAAACAACCATTACCGCCATGCTTACTCAAAGACAACTGTTTTTGCAACATATTGCCCAAACCAGCAATGCTCCGCTATTGCTGGAAATTGAACGCGCAGAGGGCATTTACCTTTATGATACATCGGGCAAATCTTATATTGACCTCATTTCGGGCATAAGTGTAAGCAATCTGGGGCATTGCCACCCCGAAGTTGTGGCTGCCATTCAGCATCAGGCTGCCCGGTTTATGCACCTCATGGTGTACGGCGAGTATGTTTTTACCCCACAGGTGGCACTGGCCAAACTGCTTACCCAACACCTGCCGCCGCAACTCAACAACGTGTATTTTGTTAATTCGGGCACCGAAGCCACTGAAGGCGCACTTAAACTGGCAAAACGCTATACCGGCCGCACACAAATGGCATCTTTCCTGAATGCCTACCATGGCAGTACTCATGGCGCACTAAGTATGATGGGCAGCGAAGTTTTTAAACGCAATTACCGCCCTCTGCTTCCCGATGTGCGCAACCTGCGCTACAACCACTTGCCCGACCTACAGTATATTACCTCCCAAACCGCCTGCGTATTGGCAGAACCCATACAGGCCGAAGCAGGGGTTATTGCCCCACAACCCGGCTTTATGCAGGCTTTGCGGCAACGCTGTACAGAAACCGGTGCCCTGCTCATTTTAGACGAAATACAAACCGGCTACGGACGTACCGGTTCCTTGTTTGCTTTTGAACAACTGGGTATTGTGCCCGATATACTGCTGCTGGCAAAAGGCATGGGTGGCGGTATGCCCTTGGGCGCCTTCATTGCACCCCACTTTATTATGGAGGCACTCACCAACAACCCGGTTTTGGGGCATATTACCACCTTTGGCGGACACCCCGTTTCCTGCGCCGCCAGTTTAGCCACCCTACAAATTCTGCTTCGGGAAACCTATATTCAGGAGGTTAAACATAAAGAGCAACTGTTCAGGCAATACCTGCAACACCCTGCCATAAAGGATGTACGTAGCTTTGGCTTATTGATTGCCGTAGTCTTTGATAATTTTGCCACCACCAAAAAAGTTATTGATACCTGTATTGCCAACGGTATTGTAACAGACTGGTTTCTTTTTGCCGATAACTGCCTGCGAATAGCCCCCCCTCTGCTTATTTCCCCAAAACAAATTAAAACCGCCTGTCAACTGATTGCTGAAAGCATTGAAACGGCCACCCAAGCGTAAAAAAAATTGCAAAACCGGCGGAACAAAAACAAAAAGGTGTTGGTTATATCGTTT
>MTCR01000027.1 GCA_002212725.1 Sphingobacteriales bacterium TSM_CSM
GCTGTTCCGGCAAGCAGCCCGGTAAGGTTGGCGCTGTTGGTGGTTACACTTATAGTTGTCCACGTGGTGGCGGCGGCTGTTTTGTACTGCACGGTGTAACCCACCGCACCGGCAACGGCTGCCCAGCCAACTGTGGCGCTGTTTTGCGTAATGTTGCTGCTCACTAATCCGGTGGGAACAGGGCAGGTGGTGGCAGCAAGGGTGGTAAACTGTGCTACCGGTGAAAAATCACTGTAAACACCGGTGTTCCCGCAGTTTCTGCTACGCAAACGGTTCTTACTTTCCATTGGTAGGCTGTTCCGGCAAGCAGCCCGGTAAGGTTGGCGCTGTTGGTGGTTACACTTATAGTTGTCCACGTGGTGGCGGCGGCTGTTTTATACTGCACGGTGTAACCCACCGCACCGGAAACGGCTGCCCAGCTAACCGTGGCGCTGTTTTGCGTAATGTTGCTGCTCACTAATCCGGTGGGAACAGGGCAGGGCGGCGGTGCAAGCGTGGTGAATTGCGAGGCAGGGGAGTAATCGCTCACAACTGTTGTGTTGGGTGAAGACGTAGCGATGCAAACAGTTCTAACCTTGTACTCATAGGTTGTGTTTGCCAGTAAACCGGTAAGGTTTGCGGTATTTGCGGATACATTTAAAGTTAACCACGAAAGAACCGTTACAGGCTTGTATTGAACGGTATAACCCGCAGCCCCCGTTACAGCACCCCAACTTACTGTGGCGCTGTTATGGGTAATATTGCTGCTGGTTAGGCCGGCCGGCACGGGGCAGGTGTTGGTTTGTGCCCATAACTGTATAACAGAAAATACTGTTATACCCAACAAAAGCAAAAGGGTTTGGAGTTTCTTTTTCATGCTGTTATTTTTTATGTTGTAAATGGAATGAAGATTGCCTTTTTTAAAATCAGGAGGTTAGTATAAGAAATAATTGACTATTGCTGCCGGCGATTTAATGGTAAATAAATACCTTTAACGTTTCGGTTTTTTCGGGGTAATTCACCTTTATAAGGTATAAACTGTTTGTAAACCGTTGTGTATCAATGGTGTGGGCACCTTCGGGCAAATAATCTGCATAAATCACGTGTCCGGTGAGGTCAGTTATCTGCACTTTTGCCCCATCGGCCAATAGCAGTTGCAGGTAATCCTTTGCCGGATTAGGGTAAACAGCAGTGGAAATTTCTGCCGGCAATGTATTACCCGGTGAAGAAGTAACCGATAATACCAATTCTTGGGTATTGAGTTCAATTTCGGCGCCATTATTGGAAATACATCGGGTATTAGAGAAGCTGAAAGGCAATTCAGCGCTGAACTGTGCTTCGTTTTTACCGTCAATATTTTCAATAATTACAAAAGTGGCCTGCCCGATAGGGCCTTGTCCGGTTATATTTTGGTGGTTGGTTCGCGTAAGAGCTATATCAGACTGGCTATTGCCCACGTTTTTCCTGAAATGCAGGGTATTAGACAGCGTACCTGCCCAAGGGAGCAGGGGTGGCGTAAAATTTTGCAGTTGCAGAAAGGTTCCGTCGAAGTTAACCGTATAAGCAATGCCGTAAAAATCGGGCACGGGGTTTTCGGTGTTGCCTAAGTGTACCGAAAGGGTTATGGTATCACCCACCTCGGTACCGCTTTGGTTTTCGAGGGCAAAATAAAGCGGGGCGCCGGTGCTGCCTGTTTGTCCGGTTTTACCATGGGTAAGCCCGTAGTTGGCGCTTATGGCAGTGGTATCTGCTGCGTTAATAATGCCATTTCCGTTACAGTCGGCAAATTTATGGTTCAGTCCATCGGGGAAAACACTTGCCCAGTTGGCGGCATTGTGTGCATACCAGTCAATAGTGGTATCGCTTCGGGGAACACCGGTAAAATCATATCCCAAACCTATGTTCAGCACATCAAAATTGTTGGTGGTTCCGTTGTTATCGGCATCGCCGGGCCAAACACAGTTAAAACTGCATTCGCCTGCGGGCAGTACAATTACCACAATAGTTCCGGTAGCACCGGGCATGGCGCTGCCGGTTGCCGAATAGCTGATGTAAATGGTATCGGGCAGGTTGGGGGCGGTAAAGCCTATCCAATCGTTGGCATAGTCAATACTAAGTGGTATGCCTGCTGCAACTGCCGTAAGGAGGTTAAGCGGCGGTGTGCCGGTATCGTTCAGCAGCGGGGCAACCAAAACAGGCTGTCCTGTTTCGGCATAAACGGTATCGGGTACGGCTGTGTAAGGAATGGGCGGCATTTCGGGCGTAATGTTTATACAGGCTTCGTCTGTGCAGCCGTTGGCATCAACAGCCATTACACAGTAGTTGCCCGGTTCATTTACTATAATTGTATTGCCTGTTTCGCCGGTGCCCCATTGGTAAAATACCGGAAAAACGCCGCCGGTGGCAAAGGCGGTAAGTTCCGATGTTTCACCCGGCGCCAGTTGCAAATCGGTAGCGGTTATGGTGGCGGTAAGGGGTGGAAGCACCAGGGCAACACCGGCGTTTTGGGTACAGCCGGAGGCATCGGTAACGGCAAGGTTGTAATTACCCGGGCAAAGTCCCGAAATTGGGTTGGCGGTGCTGGTAAAGCCATCGGGGCCTGTCCACAAATAAGTATAGGGAGGCATTCCGCCGGTTACAAAGGCGCCAATACTGCCATTGCAACCGGCACCCGAACAGGTAGGAAACATGGGGTTAAGCGAAATAACAAAGTCGCAACCGGGGCCGGCCAAAACCGCCAGCATTACGGTTGCCTCGTCACAGTTTCCGGAGGGGCTGCAAATGGTGTAGGTAAAAGCATCGGGGCCATTATAGCCCGGATTTGGCTGGTACTGAACAAAATTGCCTGCCACGGTTGCCACGCCATGATTGGGCGCTTCTGAAACAAGAAGCGTTACCGGCGTTGAAAGAGTATCGTTGAGCAATACGTTTAACATGCCTGAAAACGGGCCGGGCGGAATTTCAAAAAAATCATCAACGGCAACAGGGGTTGCCGGCGGCGGTCCGCCGTTTACAAAAACATTGTCTTGTGCAGTACAGCCATTGGCATCGGTAACGGTAACCGAATATGGTCCGGGTGGGTTGTTTAATGCCACCGGGCCATCTAAGCCGGCATTCATAGACCATGAAAAATTGTAAGGCGGTACACCACCCGATACTGTGGCATTGAGTTGTGCGGTTTCGCCGGGGCCAACAACCGGAGGGTTGGCAGTAAGTTGTACGCCAAACGGCGGCGGTTGGTTAAGGTAATGACTTACTACCGTTATACAACCGCTAAAATCGGTAACGGTGCAGGAATACCATCCGGCGCATAAATTTGAAAGTACAGGAACATCGGCAAATTCCGGCTGCCAGGACATGGTGTACGGCGGCACGCCTCCCCAAACAGCCACGGTTAATTGTCCGTTACAAAGCCCGTTGCAAGAAACAGGTTGAGTGGGGTTCATAACCGCATAAAAATCGGGGCAGCCCTCCAACACATCAACCACCACTACTGCAGTTGCAACATCGCCCAAATCATTGCTTACCGAGTAGGAAAACTCATCGGTTCCGGTAAAACCCGGAGCCGGTGCATACGCCACCATGCCGGTGGGTAGCGGCGCTGCATTTCCGCCCGATGCCGGAGGGTTTATAATAAGCACCTCGCCAAAATAGCCCGTTTCGGAATTATCGTTTGCCAGCACAGGTAAAATGAGTGGCGAGTTGGCCATAGTGGTAAAAAAATCGTTGTTGGCAGTTATGGTTTGTGCCTTTGCCATAATGCCAGACAACAGGGCAATAACCATAAGTACAACAGCAGGGCGGAAGGTATGCATACCGTTTTCTTTTTGTTTTGAGCAATGCAGTTTTTAACACTTGCAAAAATCAAACATTGTTTTCTGCTGTGCAAGTACAAATTTACCCGTTTGTCGGAAAAATTTATTCTTATTTCCGGTCTTTTTTTGTTAAAAGTCTTTAAAAAGAAGCTTTTCCTATAAAAAAGCAATAACTATCCGATGAATTTTGTCGAAAACACTATTTTTGCTCCCGAAATTTTTCTCACACCTCCCTGAGACTGTGGTTTGGGTTGGTAAAAGCCAAATAATATCTCTCAACAAAATTAAACAACCTGCCATGCAAAAAAGCAAACTCTATACTTTTCTGCAACAGTTAACCCACAAAGAGCGCAAAACCCTGTCAGATTTCTTTTGCCAGCCTTATTACTCGCAAAAACATCCGCAGTTGTCAAAGTTGCTTCAATACCTGCTGCTGCACCTCAACACTCCCGAAAAGGCAGAACGGCAAACGGTTTTCGACTATGTTTTTCCGGGACTGTCCTATAACGACCTTAAACTTCGGCACCTTGCCGCCGAAGTGCTGCAACATGCCGAAGAGGCGCTGGCCGCACAACACAGTATTTCGGACCGGTATTACCTGCAATTACAGCTTATGGACATGTATCGCTCAAGGAAAATGGTAAAACACTACGAAGGGGTGAGCAACTCCTTGCAAACCCTATTTACCCGCGACGAACAGCGCAATGCCGAATATTACCGTTACCAATACCTGTATTGGCGAAACAAAGATTTGTTTACCGAAAATCGCAACCAGCCCGAAAAACAGGCCTATTTGGCCAGCGCTTCCGATGCCTTAGATGTGTATTACCTGAGCAGCAAACTGCGCATGGCTGCTGAAATGATTACCCTTAAAAAAGTGGTGGAAAGCCCACACCAAATGCAACTGATTGCCGAACTGCTGCAGGCCGCACAACAAAACAACCGTTTGCAATACACCGCCGTGGCAATGTATTACCATATTGTAATGATGCTTACCGAACCCGATAATCAGGAACACTTTGACCGCCTGAACCACCTGTTTACCACCCAAAATAACCAACTGCCCCCCGCCGAAGCCCGCGAAGTATATTACTTTTTGCTTAACTACTGCGCTACTAAAATTAATGCCGGACAAACCCTTTTTCTGAACCAGATTTTTGACCTCTACCGGCTGGGGTTAAATACCCAACTGCTGCTCGAAGGGCATCTCCTATCGCCGTGGAACTACAAAAATATAGTTACCGCCGCACTAAGACTGGGTAATTATGATTGGGTGCATGATTTTTTACATCAATATCAATCTTTTTTGCCGCACAAACACCAAAAAAACGCCTTTACCTACAATCTGGCAAATTATTATTTTTTTAAGCAGGATTATAACCGCGTATTGCAACTATTGCAGGAAGTAAGCTACGACGAGGTGTTTTACAGCCTCGATGCCCGCTCGCTGTTGCTGAAAACGTATTTTGAGTTAGATGAGTATGAAGCGCTGCAATCACTCATTGACAGTTTCAGACAATGGCTCAACCGAACCAAAGAGCTAAGCAAACCACGGCAGCAAACCTACCGCAACCTGTTGTATTTTGTGCGAAAACTCATTCAATTGCCCTACGAAAAACCCGAAAAACGCGCCGCCCTGCTTGCAGAAATTAAAAACACCCCCGCCATTGCCGATAAACGCTGGCTGCTGCAACAAATTGAAGGAAACGGGTAAACATACCCCGCCTGTTGATTTTGCACACCTGCATTTCCGGTTTTAGCAATACTTATGCGGTGTTACTATCACAAGCTGACTGCTACTGTCATTGCAAGCGGTAAAAAAATGGCGGTTTGGTAAGCAAACTTGCCATACTGTTAAAACAGTTGGGGACAGCCGGCAATGCCGTTTTTAAGGCTGAACACGCAGATTTCCGGCCGGGTTTTAGCGGCTATTTGTGCTGCAAGGAGGCTGCGCGCGCCGGTTTGACAAAAAAATACCAGTTGGGTTTGCGCATCGGATATTGGCGGCAGTGCCTGGGGCAACTGTGACAGCGGAATTTGCAGGTGGGTAAATGCAGTAACCCGGGGCAGTTCGGTTTCGTTTCGCACATCAATAAACAAAGTGTTTGGCTGTTGCAGCATTTGCGCAAACAAGGCGGGAGTTATTTCTGCAACAGGGTGTACAAGGGCGGTTTGCCGGCAAAAAGCCGGGTAGTCAAATTGCATAAAAGCCTCCGGGGTTATGGGGGCATTGGTTTGCAGGTTTAGCTGAACCGGTATTGAGGTGGTAAACCACATTTGTTCTAACAGGTTGAAGGTAAGCAGTTTACCGGTCAAAGGGTTACTTAAACCGGTTATGATTTTAAGCGCCTCGGCAGCCTGCATGGTTCCGGTTATGCCGGGCAGTACGCCCAATATGCCGCTAACGGCGCAGTCGGGTGCATTTTGGGCATCGGGCGGGTAGGGAAACAGGTTCCGGTAGCTTATGCTGTTGCCGCCGTTTGCCTGTGGCAGGTTAAAAACGGCTACCTGCCCTTCAAAACGGTAAACAGCGCCATACACCAGCGGTTTTTGCAGCAATTGGCAGGCATCGGAAAGCATATAGCGGGTGGGCAGGTTATCTGAGCCATCTATTACCACATCGAACAACGGCAGTATTTGCAGTGCGTTTTGGTTGGTAAGGTATTGGTTGTAAACGGTGTATTGCAGGTTGGGGTTAAACTGTTGCAGTTTGAGTGCTGCTGTTGCGGCTTTGGGTTTACCCACATCGGCAGGAGTAAACAGGGTTTGACGGTTAAGGTTGTTAAGGGCAATGGTATCTGCATCGGCAATGCCAATATGGCCTACGCCTGCGGCGGCCAAATACAGCAAGGCCGGGCAGCCAAGTCCGCCGGCACCAACCACCAGCACCGATGCAGCCTGTATTTTTTGCTGCCCCTGCTCCCCTATTTGCGGAAGCGCCGTTTGCCGCATATAGCGGTTGTTGTCTGTTATGTGGTGCATGAGTTAGCCGGTTTTTACCCGCCCGAAAAAGGCGGCAGCAGTGCTACTGTGGCAGGTGGATTTATAGGGGTGTTTTGGGTAACTAAACCGGTGTTGAGCGCCAGCGCATACTGCATGTTGGCCAGCGCCGGAAACCGTTGTTCGAGCAGGGCTTTCAGGTGGTTGGTATCTTTTACCGTTTCGTCAATGGCAAATTGAGGAGCGCCGGTAGCTTCGGCAGTTTGCCCAAAGGCAAGAATGGTAATACTCATTTGTTGCGTTATATATTGTTGTGCGGTTTCAAAATGATGCGGGGTGTTGAGGTTGCTTAGTGCCGGACCGGGCGGAGCAGGCAATGCTTTGTAATTAAAGCAACTTACAATGTTTTGCAGTTTTACCATACCCCCGTCCAATAATTGGGCTAATTGCGGCAACACCGCCTGCGAATATACGGCAAAAAGCGGTTCAAAACCTTTTTCTGTTTTGGGCAAGGTAATTTCTGCATTGCTTAGCAGGGCTTCTGACACCAACCATTGCACCAGTTTCGGGGTAATAAAGGGCATATCGCAACTTACCACCAAATTAAGCCCGACAGTACTGTGCCTGAGTGCAGTATAAATTCCGCCGGCAGGCCCCAGGTTTTTCAGTGCATCGGGTATTGCTTCAAAACCAAAAACGCGGTAGGCAGGGTTATCGGTAACTATGGCAATATGCTCAAAACAGGGTTTAAGGGCATCCAGTACATAGCCCGCAAGCGGTTTTCCCCGCAGGGGCATCAGCCCTTTATCCTGCCCCATGCGGCTGCTTTTACCACCTGCCAGCATATAAGCGTTTATGTTTTGAAAGTGTTTCATGTTTTCATTGAACAGCAGCGCCTGTAAAGTACGGGCAAACTAATTCGGGAAATATGGCAACGACAGATTTTGAAATGCGAACCCTTCCCCCTACAGCCGCAAACCTCAGGTTAAAATTAGCTTGCCCGATGCAAGCAATAATACCAGCGCCAGTACTTTTTTTAATATTTCCGGTGAATAATATTTTGCTCCCATATAAGCGCCGGCCATACCACCCGGTATAGCTGCCGCTACCATGCCGGCCATGTGCGGGGTAATGGCAATGCCTTGCGCCCACTGCCCGCCAAGCCCTGCCACCGAGTTTACCAAAATAAACAACGCACTAATGCCCGAAGTTGTTTTGGCATTTGACCAGCCCATAAACAACAACATTGGCGACAGCAACACGCCGCCGCCAATACCAATTAACCCCGAAAAAAAACCAATAACAGCGCCTGACAACAGCAGTTGCCAAACGGGCGGAAATGGCACTGCCTTTTGGTAGCGGCTGCCCTGAAAAAACAGTCTTGCCGCTGCAAATAACAACATTACCCCCAATATTTGCCTGTACAACGCACCACTTATTGTTAGCAGCCCGCCGGCAAAAGCCGCCGGTACCGATGCCGCCGCCAAAGGTATAAACAAATGCATATTAAAATTATTGCCACGGTTATATTGCACAAATGCAATAGTTGACACCAGTATGTTCAGCAGCAGGGCGGTGGGTTTCATAACCTCGTGCGGCACACCAAACAGCGCCATTAGCGCCAGGTAACCGCTTGCGCCGCCATGTCCCACCGAAGCATATAAAAATGCTGTGAGTATCAGCAACAGGTAAAACAGCAGTTGAGCGCCCGGTAAAAGCATGGCATTTGTTTTTTGTGCCTGTCAGTGCATAAAAGGATAGTGTAAAAAATGGACTTTAACCGCTTGCCCGGCTTCAAAACGGGTTTGTTCTTCGGGCAGTTCTATGAGGCAATTGGCATAAGCAAAACTGTCCATGAGGTACGATTCCTGGTTGGGCAACGGCACTGCATATCCATCGGCATTAATGTTGCCTTTCAGCAACACGGTTAAGCCGGGTTTTTTGTGCCATTCGGATGCCAGTTGACAGCTATGCCCATTAGGGTAAAAGGGCATTGCCATCATATTTTGAATGGCGGGAACTACATAGCGATAAAAACAGGTAAATACCGATGCGGGGTTACCCGGAAGTCCAAAAACAAGACATTGCTTTTTTTTGCCCAGCAGCAGGGGTTTGCCGGGTTTTTGCTTTACCTTATGAAACAGGGTTTGCACCCCGCAGAGTTGCAGTGCGCGGGGAACCAGGTCGTAGTCGCCCACTGATACACCGCCTGTAATCAGTGCAATATCACAAGAGGGCAGTATTTGGGTAAGGCAGTCCGTAATTTGTGCCAAATCATCGGGCAACCTATATATGGCGGGTGCGGGCAGGTGCATATTTTTCAGGGCGGCTTGCAGGCTGTATGAGTTGCAGTCATACACCTGTCCGGGCAGCAGTTGTTGTCCGGGCACAACCAATTCTTTACCTGTAACCAAAATGGCAATGCGCGGCGGCGGTTGTACTAAAACCTGCTGTTTACCAATCATGGCCAAAAAGCCAATAGCCCCGGCGGTTAATTGAATGCCGGCGGGCAATACCACATCGCCCTGTTTACATTGCGACCCCTTTACCCGAATATTGGCGCCCGATTTAAGCAGGGGGTCGGCAACGGTAAGTAAATTGCCGGTTACGGTTACTTTTTCCTGCATTACAACGGTATCGGCATTGGGCGGCACGGGTGCGCCGGTAAAAATCCGGGCGGCAAAGCCATCGGGCAGCGGGGGTAATGCCGGGTTTCCGGCGGGTGCTTCGCCATAAATTTGCAGTTGGACAAAGGTTTCCAAATCGGCAAACCGCAGGGCGTACCCGTCCATGGCAGATTGGTCAAAGGGCGGAATATGGGCAGAGGAAATCACGTTTTCCGACAATACCAACCCAAGCGCATCGGGTAATGCCTTGTTTTCGGGTTGTAACTTACCCGAATGGGTCAGTACTATTTGCATTGCTTCGGCTACCGAAATCATATTGTGTGTTGTCTGTTTAATAAGCAAAGCTGTTCACTGCTTACACCTTGTTTTTGGTATCTATAACAATGGTAACCGGACCGTTGTTGCAAAGCGCTACCTGCATATTGGCGCCAAACTCACCGGTAAGAACGGGTTTGTTCATTAAATGTTGGGTGGTTTGTATAAATTGTTCGTAAAGCGGTATGGCAATTTCGGGTCGGGCGGCGGCTATAAAAGAAGGGCGGTTACCTTTTTTGGTACTGGCATGAAGGGTAAACTGGCTTACTACCAGCAACTGCCCGCCAATATCTTGTACCGACAGGTTCATTAACCCGTTTTCATCGTTAAAGATGCGCAGGTTTACTATTTTGGCTGCCAGCCACTCAATATCTTCGGGGGTGTCGGCGTTTTCTATGCCAAGCAAAATGAGCAAACCGGCGTCTATAGAAGATTTCACCACACCCTCTACGGCAACCGATGCGCTGCTTACTCGTTGTACTACTGCCTTCATGGGTAAAATTTTGCCAAAAATAGCATTATCTTTGTTAGCAGAAAAATTTTAGCTCACTTATAAATTTATTACCATGCATAAATTTGCCTTAACCCGTTTTCCGGCCTTTTGCTTTCTGTTAGGCGCGCTGTTGTGTGTACATACCGTAACCGCCCAAACCGGCGCCCTGCATCCCAAAGCCCAGGATGATACCATTTTAGTAAGCCAAAAAGCGCCGCAACTGCACAATATTTTGGTAAACGACTATATTTCTTTCGATTACAAACAAACCCGGATAACCATACTTAAAGCTGCCAAAGCCAAATTAGAAGTTCGAAACGACAAGGGGTTGGACAAAATCTGGTATGAACCCGATTTTAATGATCCCGAAAACGACGGCTTTACCTATAAAATTTGCGACGACAAAAACGAGTGCGACTCTGCCACCGTTACCATCATTAAATGCCCGCCCAGCAAGCCGGCTTTTCCGCAAATGGCAGAAAAAACAGAACCCAAAGGCACCGAGTTGCACTTTGACTACCCGGGCGCTTTTATTAAAATTGCCAAAGAACCTGCCCAAGGTAAACTTTCCCTGCTTAATAACAACTGCAAAGCAACTTACACGCCGCCCTCCGAAGACTTTACCGGAACCGTTGAGTTTGAATTTACCGTTTATAAAGACAATGGCGTTTGCGGAATACAGTTTCAGGAAGCCACCAACATGACGTTGCACCTTGTTCCCGATGCCAAAGACA
Organism: Sphingobacteriales bacterium TSM_CSM; assembly: GCA_002212725.1. Taxonomy (GTDB): domain Bacteria; phylum Bacteroidota; class Bacteroidia; order Chitinophagales; family UBA2359; genus UBA2359. Next base: position 10,904 of record MTCR01000027.1, read on the forward strand.
ATCAACCGCCTGTTGCTACCGATGACAACGTTACCATAACCGGCTCATCGGCAACTACCATTGACGTGCTGGCCAACGATACCGACCCCGAAAACACACTTGACCCGCATATTACCAAAGCTACCATGCCCAAATATGGCAAACTGAAACGCACTACCAAAAACGTAACCTACACACCCAAACCGGGCTTTACCGGCACCGACTCGTTTACCTACACTGTTTGCGATTACAACGGCGCCTGCTCTGAAGGCAAGGTAACGGTTGAGGTAAAAAAACCCGGCCGGCATTAAGCGCCGCCTCTCTCCTGCCCTGCCGGCCCAAAATAGTCTGCACAGCCCTTACCAAACGGTAAAGCAGTGGCAATGAATGGCACACAACTTTCGGACAAAAAATAACCCAACTCCGGGTTCCTTTCTGGTAAAGGGCGCAGAGTTGGGTTTTTCATGGTTTTTATTCAACCAGTTTGGCAAGGCTAAAAGGTTAAACAACAGGGGTAAAAGTTATGTAAACGGCCGGAACAGCGGTGCAGCCGGTTTCCGGAACCGCGAGGGTTTTTGTTGGCAGCCCGGTGATATTTGGGGTAGCTGCTGCAAAAAACATGTGGGTTGTAGTGCCGTGGTGGTTGGTTAATTGAGCAGCAGGTTATCTTTATCATCGGGTTTTTTAAGGCGTTTCAGTTCTGCCCTAAGCGAAGCAATTTCGGCAAAGAGGCGTTCCCACAACGAGTCGCCCAAATAGGTATCGTTAATGATAAAGGCTTTGGCTTTCCAGATTTCTACAATTTCCAATGCGCCAATAGCGTAGGGTTCGTAGGCAGGGTTGTCTGACACCATAAGCAGTACGCCCCTTTGTTTGAGCAGGTTGGTTACGCGCTTGTACACAATGCCCTCGTTTTTGGAAATAACAATATAGGTATCGCCGCTTTTAAGGTTTTCCCAATCCTGCACATACTCGCCAATAACAATTGAACCCGAAGGCAGGGGCTGCATTGAGTCGCCCTTGATTTTAAAGGCGCGGTAAGTGGCGTTATCGGGCAGGAAAGGCAGCCTGAATTTGGGCAGATTGGCAATAAACTCGCGGTCGGCATAACCGTTCAGGTAGCCGGCGCTGGCTTTTACGTTTTCGGCATCTACAAATTCAATGTTTTCCTTACCTGTTTCGGTAGTGGTAATCACTAAATTGCGCACTTCCAGGTTTTTACCCTGCAAATCGGCCGAGCCGGGTTGCGCATGGTTGCCGTCTGTACTAAACAAGTCGCCCTGCCGCAGGTCGTGGTTAATGAGAATATCTATGGAAATAGGCGGCACAAAGGTGGTATTGTAAAGTTTAACTAATTTTTGCATAAGGTCAACCGGCACATCGGCGCGGTTTTCTTCATAAGAACCCACTTTACCGCGTGTAATGCCCAGCAAATCGGCAAATTCGGTTTGGCTCAGGTCAAACTTTTCTGTACGAATAAATTTGACGTTATTATTGGGTATTTTCATCATGCTCGCGTTTTTTTTAGTAAAAAAATGATTTACAATGCAAAGTACCAACATTTTTTGCAGAATACCAAATTTTTTGCAAAAAATTTTAGCTTTTTTTTGAAAAAAGTTTGTAACTTAGCGGCATGGAAGCCCAAAACCGCCATATTTTGCATTTAGACCTCGATTCTTTCTTTGTTTCGGTAGCGTGTTTGCTAAATCCGTTACTAAAAGGCAAGCCGGTTGCCGTAGGCGAAGAGAGCAACCGCAGCGTTATATCATCATGCAGTTATGAGGCGCGGCGGTACGGGGTGCGTTCTGCCATGCCGGTTTATCTGGCAAAACGGCTTTGCCCGCAACTCATAGTGGTAAGCCACGGCCGGGGGCAGTATGGAAAGTTTTCGGGTATGGTGGCGCAAATTATTGCCCATGAAGCACCCGTTTTTGAACAGGCATCTATTGACGAGTTTTATTTAGACCTTACGGGGTTAGACCGTTTTTTCGGGTGCTACCAATGGGCAGGGCAACTGCGGCAGCGCATTATAAAGGAAACCGGTTTGCCTATTTCCTTTGGATTAGCCGCCAACAAAATGGTGGCCAAGGTGGCCACCGGCGAAGCCAAACCCAACGGGCAGTTGTATGTACAGCCCGGTACCGAAAAACAATTTCTGGCGCCGCTTACCATAGATAAAATTCCGATGGCCGGCGATGTTACCTGCCGCAAATTGCGAAGCATGGGCATGGAAACGGTAAAACAATTGCAAAACTGCCCGATAGAACACCTGCAACGGTGGCTGGGCAGTAAACATGGTGAACTGCTCTGGCAACGGGCGCAGGGCATTGACCACTCGCCGGTGCGGCCCGATGAAGAAGACGCCAAATCGGTATCAAAAGAACATACCTTTGAAACCGATGTGCAGGATAATACCCTTTTACAGAAAACCATTGTGCGCATGACCGAAAAATTAGCATACAACCTGCGCCGCAATAACCTGAAGTGCGGCTGTGTAGCTATTAAATTGCGGCTGCCCGATTTTGAAACCCTTACCCGCCAAACCACCATAGCCGCTACCTGTTTCGATAAGCCGCTTACCCAAACCGCTTTGCAAATTTTTGACCAACTCCGGCAAACGTACCCCCAACCGGTTAGGCTGATTGGCGTAAGATTGAGCAGCCTGACCCAAACTGCTGCCCAACAACTCAACTTGTTTGAACCAACCAATAAGCTCACCCAACTCTACGCAGCCGTTGACCGGGTAAAAACCAAATACGGAGCCGATAAAATAATTAAAGCACAGGGATTGTAACCAAAACAGGTGGTTTATTGAACCGGCTTTATTATCTTTGCATGCAATACTTCTAAAATCAACTTCTTTGCCTTCCTGTTACATATTTGGTTTTCTGTCTTTGTTGAGTTTTGCCTCCGCAGGCAGCGTTCAACTTCTACCACAAAGCCCCTCATCATAAAATGAAAAATAACTTTGCGCCCTTTGCTGTTAAACACTCAGTTTATAGTAAAGCCCCCTTGTATCAGTGTGCTTTAGAGGTAAAAAACAGTATGCCTTATGCCTTGGGGTGAAAGAAGATAAAAGCAAATAGTATATGATAGGAAAAGAACTGGCTAATAATATAATTGAAGTACTCTTGCCATATATGCCCTCAAAAATTGGCATATTTGGCTCTTATGCCCGAAATGAAAACAAAGAAGGGAGCGATTTAGACATTTTAATATCGCTTAAAAAACCTATAAGTTTGCTTAAATTGGTGCAACTTCAACAAACGCTGACAGATGATTTGGGAATACCGGTTGATCTGGTAACTGAAAACAGCTTAAAAAATCCGCGTCTAAAACAATTTATTTACCACGACTTAGTTACGATTTACAATGAAGAAGAATGACCTTGTATATCTTGACCACATTTTACAAAGTATGGAAGATGCCTTAGCATACATTGGTAGCTTAAGCTACCCGAGTTTCCTTGCAAATAAGGAAAAACAAGATGCGGTTATCAGAAAAATTGAAGTGGCGGGTGAGGCAGCAAAACGGTTAAGCCAAGCGGTAAAAAACAAATTTAGTCATGTGCCATGGTGAGCAATAGCCGGCATGAGAGATAAATTAATTCACGATTACTTTGAAGTAGATTTAGACATGGTATGGGAAACCGTAAAAACAGATATACCCTTTGTTATTCCGGAAATTAAGCCCTAACTTTTCAGTATATTAGGTAACAGAAGTTGCTTGCTGCGGCATTTGGGAG
>MTCR01000137.1 GCA_002212725.1 Sphingobacteriales bacterium TSM_CSM
ATAGTACGGTAGTAGTATCGGCAGCAGAAACAGCAGGTTTACCCAACAAAACACCCATGTCGCTGGTACAGATAAATCCCAACCCCGTTCGGGCCGGCGGTGTACTTACCCTTATTCACCAACTTCCGGCAGAGTTTCCTGTAGCGCAGCTTACCCTCTACAACCAATCGGGCAAGGCCGTTTGGCAACAAGAGTTTAATACATGGGATAGCATAAAATTTTTGCAGTTGCCTTTGGGGTTGCCTGCTGGTTTATATCTTTGGCAGGTAACCTATATGGGGCAGGCAGCCGCAAGCGGCAAGGTGGTGGTGGAGTAGCATTTTCAATCATCAGACAATCAGACATAGAGTGTTTGCCAAACATTCCATGTCTTGTTGCCATGCGCCACTGTATAATTATCTCTGTTTGTTGAGGGTTGCTGTTTTGCAACTCATAGCGCCTTTTGCCCAATTGTACTACACCACCCGTTGGGTAACCGGCTTGCACCGCTCCTGTATGGCAACCGCCTTCATTTTACCAGTAACAAACCGTTTTTCTCTGCTTGTAACCAAAGCGCTGCAGCCGTATTTATGTTCAGACATTAAACAATTGCTGTTATGCCTGCTGCTCAATAATTTTGCTTGTTGCCAAATACTATCTTCTAAAAAAATTAAGCTATTTTTGCAACATAGACAGCTCACCACACCTTGGAAATGCTGCCAAAATATTCACCATCTCAATATTTCCTTACATGCACCTCGAAAAAACGCTTATCCTGCCAACCGACGATGCACAACTGGCTGCTGCCCTGCTGCGAGATTACCTGGCAACTATAAAAAAAATTCTTTTTGTAGCCATTGGCGATGATAAACGCACCCGCGATACCGTATTGAAAGCCGATAAATTGGCCGGTAAAATAGAAGACCCCCGTTGGGTGGTGTGGGTGCGCAGCCGCAAATGCGCCAAAGCCGCCCTGCAGGAACTCAAACTGCTCGATGCCGCCTTGCTTACCAACTGGGCTAAGGTATTGGCAGTTTCGGTAAACTTTAAAAATACCGTTTGTGATGTGGTAAGCAACGAAACCGACCCCAATTTTACCCGTATTTTTGAAGCCTTTGCCCGCTCAGAAGCCAACCCCGATAAAGAAGGCGCTGCCACCGTGCCGCCGGTTCCCGAAACAGAGTAGATACCCACACCCACCCGGTTTATGTAAGGCTTTAACCCAGCAGGTTATACCATGAAAACAAATTTATTTCTGTCATATTTCTTGCTATTTTCCCTTCTGTTGATAACCGCTTTTGCCAAAGCACAGGCGCCATCGGTACTGCACCTTGAAGAGTACGACCAGCGGGGTAAAACGCATCGGCTAATCAAAAAAAACACTGCCGTAGATGTAAACAGCATCATCAATATATCGGTAAACAAAGACTCGCTGCGGCTTAAAATAGGCCGCCTGCTGCAAAACGGCAATGGCGCTGCCAACAACCTGCTCAAACAATTAGAGGCGCTTAGCCGCATTTTACAGGGTTATACCAAACACATGCAACTGCTCTCTGATGCGCTGGATAAATACGCTCAACAACCCCGCAATGAGAAAGATCTGTCGGGGTTAATTGCCGCGTATGAAAACGCTGCCCGAAAGGCCGTTGAACTGGTTGAATTTGCCAAAGGCACCTCGCTCGAAACCCAAATAGAAGCGGGGTTTGAGGAAGCCTTACAGCAAAGCGGCCGCCTTGCCGTTGCCGAGCAGTACCTGCTGGTGTTTAACGTTGCCAATACTGCCCTGCAAAATGTGCAGCAACAGGTAGATGCCCTGCTGCAAGAACAAGGTGTGCGCATACAAATGGGCGCATGGATTGTTACCGATAACGGAACCCGCCCCATACGGCTGGAAGGATTTGGCGACGTGGAGCAGGGCGAACGGTTTGAGGTAAGCCGAAACGCCGTTAGTCTTACCGAACAACAGGTGGCAGAATTGCGCAGCTATCAGCAGGTGTTTGCCGATAATGCAAAAACATTAGATAGTGTAACCAAAAAAGCACAAAAACCCCTTACCAACTTGTTGGAAAAAGTAAATGCCAGAGTTGACGAACTGGAACAACGCCTGCAAACCCTGCTCGATAACGCAAAAAACGCCGGTAAATCGGTGGCCGATTCTACCAAAGAAACCATACAGGCTTATATTGATGATTATAAAGCCGATTTAGATGAGTTTAACCAAAAATACCTGCAAGGCACCGAAAATACCGATGCAGTTGATTTGTTGGCCGGCTTGGAAGGCGACGTGCGCCGGCTGGTAAAGCGCACCGAAGATTTTGTGCGCATTGACAAACAGTTTGATCTGCTTAAAACGCAGGTTTTGGGAAATCCGGAACTGGAAACCGGACTTGCCGAGGTGAAAACCGTAATTGCTCAAATTAAGGAGGTTAAAAAAAGTATTACCCAATACGTAGCCAATTTTAAACTGCTCATAAAAGGAAGACAGGTAAACGCCGAAGCCCTTGTTTTTACCAGCGAAGTGTATAAACTTGCCTTTGCCGATGTGCCCGAAAGCACCCAGTTTAACCTGCTTTTTACCGGTAACCGCGCCCCGGGCGACCTGGTGGTTATAAAAATTGCCGCCCTCTATGGCAACAACGACCGCCCCGCCGACCTGGAAGTGCATAACCTTCGCCTGGCGAATGCCCTGCCTCATATTAATGTGGCGGTGGCTTATGCCTTTGCCCTGCCCCTTAAAAACAACCCCGATGACAATTGGCTGGGCGGCCCTTCTTACAGCATGTTGTTTAAATTCGGGTCAAGAAATATGCTCTACCGCAATTTTATTGATGCCGGCATTGGTATTAACTTTGCCGCCTTCGATTTTAACCGCGATGGCAATCCCGAAATTTCGGCCGGCGCAACGGCCAGCCTGTTCAGAGATTATGTGCAGGGCGGCATAGGGTTTAATTTCTCTGCCAACAGCACCTACTACCATGTAGGGCTTCGCATTCCTATACCCTCGGCCTCCATAGGGTTGTTTAAAAACGATAAAGGACAAGAGAACGCCGCAGCCGGTTTTGAACCCGGAAACTAAACAAGTACACACCTAAAAAATATGCAGTCTGCTGCTTAAGTAAAATACTATTTATAACCGCACAAACGTTATTAATATATCGTTATCCATTGTGTTATCATGGTGCTGCCTGTAACAACAGCACTGCTTTACCAACAATTGCTATGCACGCATTTATTAGCATTGGCAATTGCGCTCTTTTCAGTAAAAACACCATCTAAATAAACCAGCTTTATGAACGCGGCATTAACCAATCTCGAAAAACAACCACCCCTTGTTTCAGGGTTGCCTATTTTGGGCAATACCATTAACATGATTAACGCGCCTATTGATTTTATCGTGGAGCAATACCACAAATTGGGCCCTGTGTTTAAGGTAAATACGGTAAACCAGCAAATTACTTTCATGGCCGGGCTGGAGGCAAACCAATTTTTATCAAGAGCTGCCAATGACTATCTTATGACCGGCGAAATCTGGGGCAGTTTCGGTAAATCTGTGGGCGCCGATAAATTTCTGGTTGCCCTTGACGGCGAAGAGCATTTCAAATTCAGAAAAGTAATGATGCGCGGGTATTCGCCCAAAATGCTTTCCAACCGCATACCCAGTGTAGCCGAAATTACCCGGAAAATGGTGCTCAAAAAAATGAAGAACAAAGGCGAAATTCAGGTAACGAGTTTTATACAACGCCTGGTTTGCGAGCAGTTAGGCATTTTACTGGCCAACCGCGCGCCGGGCAAATACTATAAACCGCTGGCTTTTTATGTGCGCACCCTGCTCAATGTAAACATTGTGCGCATGTGGCCGCGCATTGCCCTGTACCGCCCCAAATTTTTAATGGCGCAAGAAAAAGCCAATAAATTTGGCGAAAAACTGATATACGAACACATGGTTGCGCCCAACACCGAAAACCCCGATTTAATTGACGATATACTGAAAGCCGTTTACGAAGAAGGTTTGGAACTTACCCGCCCCGAATTGTTGTTGGCCGTAGTTGGCCCCTTTATGGCAGGCATGGATACCGTTACCAACACACTGGCCGCCATGATTTATGCGCTGGCCAAACACCGCGATGTGCTGAAACGGGTTCAGGAAGAAATAGACCCGCTGTTTGAAAACGGATTACCCGATGTAAAAACCCTTGGCAATTTACCCATTTTGCACGCCACTCTTATGGAAACGCTGCGCCGATACCCCGTTGCACCCATGATACCGCGCACTGTGGCCGTGCCTTTTGAGTTTGGCGGCTACCAGTTTGAAAAAGGACAAACTGTTTACATGGCTCAGGGCGTTACCCATTTTCTGCCCGAATTGTTTCCCGAACCTTACAACTTTGATGTTGACCGCCATTTGCCCCCGCGTTTTGAGTACCGTCAAAAAGGTGCATTAAACCCATACGGTTTAGGCGCTCACAAATGTTTAGGCTCACAACTGGGCGAACTGCAAATGATGCTTACCATAGCATTGCTGGTGCATTTGGTTGATTTTCAGCTGGTTCCGCATAATTACGAACTTAAATTTCAAACAATACCCACCTTGGGTCCCGAACCTAAATTTACCGTGCGTCTTATTCCGCGCAACATTCATAAAAAAATGAGCGGTAAATAGCGCATATACATACCGCAGTTATGAGCCGGGGAAAGCCGGAAAGCAATTATTTATTAAAAAGTTGGCGTCGGGCATAATAAATTGTCCGGCGCCAATTTTTGTAATTGCAAACAGGGTGGGGGCAAAGCCTTTTTATCGGGCAAAGTATATACAGCCGCTTACCGTATTGGTACGTGCCCCTGTTACCGAAGACAGGCAGTTAGGCTCATTTCTTAGGCGCAGCACGGCCATAAAGGCCATGGCCAGCGCCTCTTTGTAGTTAACCGTAAGTTCGTTGGGAACCAAAGTTTGGGCGTTTACCAATGCCGAAATGCGCTGCACCAGGTAGGTGTTAAAAGCGCCACCACCGGTAATAAACAAGGTGCGCCCGCAGTTGGGGTTTACGGGCAGTTGGTACAGCAATTCAACCTGTTGCGCTATTTGCGTGGCAATATGTTCGGCGCAGGTGCACAGCAGGTTGGGCAGGGGTAAATTAAAGCGGTTTAGCAGGGGCAATACCATTTGGGGCACAAAATCTGCATCGAGCGATTTTGGGAAAGGCAAACTGTAAAAAGGCAATTGGTTTAATTGTTCCAGCAGGGGAAGGTGCGGGGTTCCGGAGGCAGCAATTTGCCCGCCGGCATCATAGGGCAATCCCAATTTGCCCGACAGGTAATTGAGCAGCAGGTTGTTGGGGCAAATATCGTAACCCACTATGCCGCCGTTGTTCAGTTTGCAAGATATGTTGGCAATGCCGCCCAGATTAAGACAAAAAAGGTAGGGGGCAAACAGGTAATTATCGGTAAGCGGCACCACAGGTGCGCCTTGCCCCCCGGCAGCTACATCGTTGGCGCGCAGGTTGCACACCACAGGCAGGTGTGTGGTTTCTGCAATGGCGGCGCCGCTGCCTATTTGGGCGGTAAACCCCAGATGCGGACGATGTATAATGGTTTGCCCGTGCGAGGCAATAGCATCTACTTTGCCGTGCAGATGGTGGCGGTGTATAAATTCATTAAGGAGTTGCCCCAGGTAGTACCCGTAATCGGCGTCGGTTTTTAGGTAGGTTTCAATATCGGTATGAATAAGGTTGGAGAGCCGGTTTTTCCATGCATCGGAATAGGGTAAACAATCGGCGCAGGTTATTTGGTACTGCCATTGCCCGTTTACCCTATGAAACAGGCAATATGCCAAATCCACCCCATCAAGCGAAGTGCCCGACATTAGCCCGATTATCCTGTACTTTTGCATAAAAATTTATTTGCAGTTATTCTGCCTTGCAGGTTCGCTTCAGGTATTGCACGTTGTTCAAAAACCGCATAATGCCATCGGAAAGGCATTGCTCATAAGGGCTGCAATAATGTATGCACAAATCGCCTTTTACCTTAATTTTTTTACCGCGCCATTTTTCGTTCTTAAATTTGCGGGCATTTTTCAGCTTTTCTATTTCGGAGGGGTCTATGAGTATGCCATTTATGTACAGCATGGCACCTTTGGTACGGCTCCACCTGCCGTAAATAATTTTGTTTTGGTAGCAGGTGTCTTTAGGCGTTGGCGCCTGTTGGGCATTCAATTGCTGCAATTCTTGCGCGGCAGCGGGCAGGGTAAAAAAGGCGGCAAAAAGCAAAACAAGTATAGTTTTCATACTTAAGAGTTGTAAGGTTTAAAAAGTGAAGGGTGGCGGGTGATACAAAAAAGTAATTTTGGGCAAAAGGGTTGGGGGGTTACAGAAAATCGGCATCTTTATCAAAGGAATAATTCATGAGGTAGTTAAGGCTTTGGGGTATAGTTTGGTTGTTGTACAGGGTTTGGTACAATGCTTCTACAATAGGCGTTTCAATATGGTAGTACAAACTAACGCCTTTAGCTAGTTTTACCGTATTAATACCCTCCACAACTTCGTTCATATCTGCTAAAATATCGGGCAGCAGTTCGCCTTTGGCCAGGCGAAACCCAACCGAAAAATTGCGGCTGAGGCTGCTGGAACACGTGGCAATTAAATCGCCAATACCTGCAATGCCAAAAAATGCCGATGAGTCGGCACCTAAAGCGCGCCCGATTTTCACCATTTCTCCCAATCCGCGCGAAATGAGCATGGCTTTGGCATTCTCGCCCAATCCCAATCCGCTTAAAATACCCGAAGCAATGGCCATTACATTTTTCAGTACGCCGGCAAATTCAACACCGGTTACGTCGTTGCTGCCATATACCTTAAACCGGGGGCTTTTAAGGGCTTCACGGCCTTGTTCAATTACTTCGGTAAAGCGGCTGGCAATAACCGTGGCGGCGGGTTGTCCCTGAGCAATTTCTTTGGCCAGGTTGGGTCCCGAAAGGCAGCCTACGCGCAGCACTACGGTTTCCTGCAATATTATTTCGGTCATGGTGCAAATTTGCTGCCTCGAAACAGGCTGTCCCGGGTGAATTTCTTCGCCCGGCAGCAGGTGCAGGTTTAACCCTTTGGTGCCATGAATTAAAATATGATGCGGTTGCAAACACGCTGAAAACTGTTGCATCACCTCTCTGAACCCTGCCGAGGGCACTACCGGAAAAATGAGGCGGCACCGGTTGCAAAAATCTGGAATATCAATGGTGGGTGTTACGTGGGGGTGCAGTTGTTGTCCGCGGTTGGTTCGTTGGGTAAGCATTTCGCGGCAGGCCTCGGGTCGGCGGGTAAAGAGCAGCACATGGCCGTTTTCGGCCAAAATATTGGCAACGGCAGTGCCAAAACTGCCAGCGCCTATTACTCCATAGGTAAACTCTTGTGCGTGTTGCATGTTTTAGCGGTTGGGCATTAGAAATTCAGGCAAGAAAAGGTTTTATGTTTTAAATAAGCTGCTCCAGGTCGTAGCCGGTAAGGCGGTTGTGGTAAAAGTAGAGCAGGTTCATGTCCTGGCTGGTAATATTGCCATCGGGGTCATAGGCAAGCGGTTGCTGGGTATGGTAAACCCCCAGGTTGGTTAGTCCGTGTTTAATCAGGCGGTTAATATCGCCATACATGTGGTTTGCCAGTTGCACTTTACCCATGTCTGCCATGTGGCGCAGGGCGTCGCGCACATGCTCGGTAACTTTGGCATATTGGGTATAGGGAATGGTGCGGTCTTCTTCGGGCAGGCGCAGCAAGCCGTACAAATCGAGGCGGCGGCCGTGTTTGCGGGCCAGTATTTCAAAGGCGGTAAAGGCTACTAAGTGGCTTGATAGCACGGTATTGGTGCGCATAAAACTTTCCACGAGTTTGTTGCCCAACAGGCGGGTATATTCTTCGTCGCGTTGCCGGTCTTTGGTAATAATGCCGCGGCTTACAAAATACCGGCTGATGTCTATGCAATTGCCGTGTTGGTCTATGCTGTTGCCCTGTTCGTCTATGGGGTGTCCGAAAATATCCATAGGTTCACCAAATGACAGGATTACCTCCGATTTGGCGGCAAAAAATTTCCACAAAAAGGTAGTTAGCAGGCGTGTTCCGGGAAATTCCTCGCGGTCAATATAGTATTTTTCTTTACCGCTTCGTTTCAGGTATTCTTCAATAAGCGAGGCGGCTTCCAGCACAAAATGGTAGTTGAGTACTACGGGCAGCACAAATATTTTTTTGGCGTGGCTGGCGTCAAAGCCCATGGTTTCGGTGGTGCCACGCATAAAATTGAGGCGTTGTGCTTCTACTGCCGAGCCAAGCAACCCCAGTTTTAGCTGGTTTTCCAGAGCGCCGTTGCGCGAGCGGGTTCCGCCCGGAAAAAACAGGCTGTGGCAACCGCGCTCAATTACCATGCGCGAATACATTTTGAGGGTTTCGAGGTAGAAAAGGTTTTTTTTGCGCCTGTCCACCTTATAAGCTCCCAGTCGCTCCATAAAAAACCCGAAAATGCGGCTGTTGAACAGGTTAAGGCCGGCGCCGTATAAAAATGGCGGCAGGCCAATGGCATCTATTGCCCAGCCCATTACCAGCGAGTCGAGGTTGCTGGAGTGGGTAGGTGTCATAATTAGCGTTCCTTTAAGCGCCAGTTCGCGTATTTTTTCTATGTTGCCGGTAATTTTAAGGCGGTCGCCCAGGCGGAATTCATTTTTAAAAAAAATGCCCGATGCTGTATTAAGCAACCTTGCAAAGCCAAAGGTAACCACGCGGCTGGCAAAACGGTAGGTGTTGGGGCTAAAAATGCCGGGTATTTCGTTGGCATAGCGCGCCACAATTTCATGAAACAGTCGGGCATCTTCATCGGTAGGTTGGCCAATGGGTATGCCTTTTTGGGTAGAAATATGGGCAATGGTTTCGTTTACCTTTCGCCAAAAGCCGCGCTCATCGGGGGGGTCAACGCGCCAATGTTCGGTTTTCATGCGTATGCGCTCCATATACAGGGCGCGTGCTATTTCATCGTGCAACTTTTGTTTGCTGTCGTCAAGCAGTTCGCGAATGTGCGCCATGCTGTTGCTGATGAGTTCTTCAATAAAGGGCGCACGGTCTTTGCTGAGCAGGTAAATTGGCCACTGCTCAATATCGGGTATTACCAGGTTGTACAACCCTTGCTTGTTTTGCTGGTGTATGAGTGCCACAGGGTGGGGTAGTTGGTTTTGGGCATGAAATTACGGCTTTTATCTAACTTACCAACATCTGCAGCCTTGGGGGAAAGAAAATTTGCCACGGCTTATTGCAGCAGGCTGCCGGCGGTGGTGTGGTGTTGGTGTTGCAGCAGCAGTTCTATTTCCATAAGGTTATCGGGGGTAAGGCGGTGCAACAGGGCGGGTTCTATTTCGTTTACCAGCAGCGGGTTGTAGGGGGCGGCAATTTTTATGTAGTTGTCGGTAAAGCCGTTCATGGTAATGCCGTCGGTTTCGGCTTCAAACAACACGGGGCGAATGGTTTGCAGGTGCTGTTCGTAAAAAAAGCGGCGTTTTTTGTCAGACAAGATGTGCAGCATGCGGCTTCGCTCCTGTCTTACGGGCAGCGGAACGGCGGGTTGTATGCTCAAAGCGTGGGTGTTTGCCCGTTCGGAGTAAGTAAACACGTGCAGGTATGATACATTGAGGCGGTTGAGGAAATTGTAGGTATCGGTAAACTCTTCGTCTGTTTCAGACGGAAATCCCGTAATTACATCAACCCCTATGCAGCAGTGGGGTATAAGTTGTTTTATGGTTTCCACGCGTTCTTCGTACAACTCGCGCACGTAGCGGCGGCGCATGAGGCGCAAAATGCGGTTGTTGCCCGATTGCAGCGGTATATGGAAATGCGGCATAAACCGTTTTGACCGGGCTACAAAGGCAATTATTTCGTTGGTAAGCAGGTTGGGTTCAATGCTGGAAATGCGTATGCGGGGAACCGGTATTTCGTCTAAAGCCTGCAGGAGGTGGTAAAAGGTAATATCGGTTTCACCATCGGGCATTTGTTTGCCATAATCGCCAATGTTTACGCCCGTAAGCACAATTTCTTTTACGCCCAGCGCCACAATTTCGCGGGCATTTTCCAGCACATTTTCAATGGTATTGCTGCGGCTGCTGCCTCGTGCCAGAGGTATGGTGCAAAAAGAGCATTTATAATCGCAGCCGTCCTGCACTTTTAAAAAGGAACGGGTGCGCTCACCGGCAGAATAGGCGTTTACAAAAAAATTTACCGACTGAATGTTGCCGGCTACAAAACGCCCTTTTTCGTTGGGGGGCAGTTCTTGCAAATGTTGGGCAAGGTTAAATTTTTCGGCCGCGCCCAGTACCAAATCCACGCCGGGAATGCCGGCAATTTCGGCCGGTTTAAGCTGGGCATAGCAGCCTACTATTACAATCCGGGCATTGGGCGAGTAGCGCAACGCCTCTTTAATAACCTTGCGGCATTTTTTATCGGCATTATCGGTTACCGAGCAGGTGTTTATCACATACACATCGGGTTGTTCATGAAATTGTACCGTTTCAAATCCATGTTCTGCCATAAGTCTTCCCATTGCCGAAGTTTCGGAATAGTTTAACTTGCAACCTAATGTATAAAATGCAACTTTTTTCATGGGCATTGTGGGGCGGTAAACTGCGCAAAATTACATATTTTTTGTAAAATGCCGTTCATTTTAACGCTGCCGGCACTTACAAACTCGGTTTAGCCGCTTAAAAATGCTAACTTTGCGCTTCTTTTTACAAAACTGAGAAACGGTATGCTTAAAGTTGGCGTATTTGGCGCAGGCCATCTTGGAAAAATACACCTTAAACTGCTTAAACAAATACCATATTACGAAGTAACGGGTTTTTACGACCCCGATGACGAAAATGCCGCAAAAGTGGCGCTTGAGTTTGATGTGCCACGGTTTACCAACCCTGCCCTGCTGTTGCAACAAACGCAGGTGGCCGATATTGTAACGCCCACCGTTCACCATTTTGATACCGCCCGCCTTGCCCTGGCACACGGCAACCATATTTTTGTTGAAAAACCCCTGGCAAGCACTATTGCCGAAGCTGCCGAAATGGTGCAACTTGCCCGAAACGCCGGGGTAAAGGCTCAGGTTGGCCATGTGGAGCGGTTTAACCCCGCTTTTCTGGCTATTAAATCGCAGCCGTTGCAACCAAAATTTATAGAAACACACCGTTTGGCGCAGTTTAACCCCCGCGGCACCGATGTGTCGGTAGTACTGGATTTAATGATACACGATATTGACATACTGCTTACGTTGGTAAAAGAAGAAGTGACAGAGGTTCGGGCCAGCGGGGTTGCAGTAGTATCTGCCACACCCGATATTGCCAATGCCCGCATTGAATTTGCCGGCGGTTGTGTTGCCAACCTTACCGCCAGCCGCCTGTCATTAAAAAATATGCGCAAAACCCGCATTTTTCAGCCCAACGCCTACATCAGCATTGATTTTCTGGAGAAACAAACCGAAATAGTTACTATTGCCAATGAGGCCAACCCAAATATTCCTTCGTTTGAAATATACCCTCATGCAACCCAAATACCCCGATTTTTACTCTTTAATAGACCGCAACCGGAAACGGTAAATGCCATACAAATGGAGCTTTCTCTCTTTGCCGAGAGCATTTTACAAAACAAGCCCGAAGAAGTGCCTATAGAAGACGGACTGCGCTCTATGCAACTGGCCTACCGAATTATGGAAGAAATGGAAAAACACCAAGCCTGATGCCGCTTATACAACAAATAACCAATGGCAATTTAGATAAACGCTTAATTATAACCCAACTGTAATACAATAAGGACACCAAAACAAACCGGGTAAAAAAGGGCAACCGCTTTTACCTTTTTAAACTGCCTGCGGCAGTGCAACATAATTCTCATTTTTTAACAACTTATTACCGGCTATTTACCTTGGCACCCTTACAACATAATTTCATTTTTTGCCTGTACAAGTTATGCGGGTTTTGCCTTGCGGTGCTGCTTATGGCGGTTTATGGCTGTAAAACCTCCGGTGAACTGCCCGCCTACCTTAGCATTAACAGTATGCAGGTGTTGGCACAAAGCAACCAGGGGTCGGCATCGCACAATATTAAAAACGTTTGGGTGTTCATTAATTCACAACCTTTGGGTGTTTATGAACTGCCCGCGTCGGTGCCTGTTTTGGAAGAAGGAGCAGTGCAGGTACTGCTTCGGGCAGGCATTGCCAATAACGGCATATCCGAAACCCGGTCTATTTACCCCTTCTATGCCGCCGATACCTTTTCGGTACAACTTGCTCCCATGCAAGCCATTAACCGAAACAGCCTGCTGCGCTATAACTCAGGCACTGCCTTTGCCTTTATTACCGATTTTGAAGTAGGCAACAACTTTGATGATACCAACCCCAACCAAAACCTGCTTGATATAACCGGCAACCCGGCGCTGGTTTTTGAGGGCAGCCGCTCGGCAACGCTCACCATAAGCCAGGCCAACCCGGCTTTTGAAATAGGAACCATAGATTACTACACTTTACCCGGCAACAAAGTACCCGTGTACCTTGAACTCAATTACCAATGCGACCAACCTTTTCAGGTGGCCGTAAAAGGGGTAAATGCCGGCGGAAATGGCGTTATTTTGCCGGTACTGTATGTAAATACCAAAAACACCTGGAACAAAATATATATCGACCTTACCGAAACCGTATCGGCCTTGGGTGCCGAAGGGTTAAACCAGTTTCAGATATTGTTTAAAAGCCAACTGGAAAATAACGGAGCAACCCAGGCTTCTTTTTACTGGGATAATATAAAATTATTGTATCAAAATTAATCTATTTGCATTGTCAGTCAGCTACACCATAACCAAGGAAACAATACCGCCGGCCACGGCAAATATACCGGTTGACCGCCTTAAAATGATGCGCCGCGCCAAAATAACCGGCATTGCCCTGTATCTGCTTTTTGATTACCTGGCCGCCGTTATTACCTGGGTATTGTTTTTTACCTACCGGAAAGTGGGTATAGAAGGATATGCCTTTTCATGGGATATATTGTATGCTCCAAAACTCCTTAGCGGTGTGGCTATTATACCGCTTGGCTGGCTTTTTTTGCATTTCATATCGGGCAGCTACTCCGATATTTACCGCAAATCGCGCATTGCCGAGCTATACCGCACTCTTGTAACCACTTTTCTGGGCGCTGTGGCCTTGTTCTTTCTGGTGTTGGTAGATGATGTGGTAACCGGCTACAGCGGGTATCAGGTATTGTTTGGCGTTTTATTTGGACTGCAGCTTACCTCTACCCTCACAGAGCGCATGGTATTGCTTACCATTGCCAAGCGGCAGCTAAACAGCAGCGCCGTAGCTTACAATACCATTATTGTGGGCGGCAGCAGCAAGGCGGTAAAATTGTTTAATGAAATTAACAGCCGTAAAAAAGCGCTCGGCTACCGGTTTGTAGGGTTTATTGAGGCCAACGGCAAAAAATCAAACCAATTAGACAAACTCATACCCAACCTGGGCACAGTAGAACAATTACCGCAAATTATTGACAAATACCATATTGATGAAGTGGTTATTGCCATCGAATCATCGGAACATTACCGCATTAACGAAATTATTAACCGTTTGGCCGAAAAAAACGTCATCATCAAAATTATACCCGATATGTATGATATTCTTGCAGGCTCGGTAAGAATGAACAACGTGCTCGACACGGCGCTCATTGAAATTTATCCCGAATTAATGCCCGAATGGCAACGCATTATTAAACGGGGTATTGATATAGCCGCATCGGCTATGGTATTGCTGTTGCTGTTGCCGTTGTACTTGTTTACCGCCATAAAGGTAAAACTATCTTCGCCCGGCCCCATTTTCTACACCCAAAAACGCGTGGGCAAAGGAGGTAAACTTTTTGATATTTACAAGTTTCGCTCCATGTATGTAGATGCCGAAAAGTACGGCCCCCAGTTGTCAAGCAAAAACGATGAACGCATAACTCCGTGGGGGCGGTTTATGCGCAAATGGCGCTTAGATGAAATACCACAGTTTTACAACGTGCTGAAAGGCGATATGTCTTTAGTAGGGCCCCGACCCGAGCGCCGTTATTATATTGACCAAATTGTGGAAAAAGCCCCTGCTTACCGCCACCTCATGAAGGTAAAACCCGGCATAACCTCTTTAGGTATGGTAAAATTTGGCTATGCCGAAAACGTAGATGAAATGGTAGAGCGCATGCAACACGACCTGCTTTATATTGAAAACATGTCGTTGGCCCTCGATTTTAAGGTAATGATTTACACCGTTTTGGTGTTGCTGCAGGGCAGGGGTAAATAGTGCCAACATTTTTTGGTTGGGTTGTTTATCCGGTTGTGGTAACATACATGTTGCTTTGCAGTTGGCATAAAAGCATAAGTCCTATTATCTGAACCATAATTTGCAAGGTTTTAAAGATAAACCTGATTTTATTTGCCGAAAGATAGCAAAAAAATGATGCAGATGTTGTGCCTTATCCTAAATTTTTCTCTTTCCTCGCCCGTACAGACGCACGGCCGTGCGTCTCTATCATAATTCATAATTCATAATTCATAATTTCTACTCTACCACCACCTTACCGCTTGCCACCGTTTGCCCCGATGCGGGAAACACAACCCAATAGT
>MTCR01000026.1 GCA_002212725.1 Sphingobacteriales bacterium TSM_CSM
CCATTGTAAAGCAAGTTGTAGTTGATTTTTTTCAATCGCTTTTTCGATTAAGGTTTCAATACGGTATTTTCCCTGCAATTGATATTTTTCAATCCATTGTAAAGCAAGTTGTAGTTGATTTTTTTCAATCGCTTTTTCGATTAAGGTTTCAATACGGTATTTTCCCTGCAATTGATATTTTTCAATCCATTGTAAAGCAAGTTGTAGTTGATTTTTTTCAATCGCTTTTTCGGTTAAGGGTATAACCTGACTTTCCTGCAATGGATATTTTTCCTGCAATTGATATTTTTCAATCCATTGTAAAGCAAGTTTTAGTTGATTTTTTTCAATCGCTTTTTCGATTAAGGTTTCAATACGGTATTTTCCCTGCAATTGATATTTTTCAATCCATTGTAAAGCAAGTTGTAGTTGATTTTGTTCAATGGCTTTTTCGATTAAGGTTATAGCGTGACTTTCCTGCAATTGATATTTTTCAATCAATTGTGCGGCAAGTTGTAGTTGATTTTTTTCAATCGCTTTTTCGGCTAAGGGTATAACCTGACTTTCCTGCAATGGATATTTTTCCTGCAACGGATATTTTTCAATCAATTGTGCGGCAAGTTGTAGTTGATTTATTTCAATTGCTCTTTTTATATAAATTTCTGCGGAAAAGCCCAGAATTACCTGAAACTTTAAAAGCAATTGGATAGATAGACCTGCGTATTTATTTTTACCCAACCAATAGGATAAAACATTAAATTTTTCTTCATTCCCTGTAACCACAAAATCGGGTTCTACTCTCTCAATAAACCAACCCAGAAATTGTTTGGGTTTTTTGGGCAAATCTTTTAATGCCCATAAAAAATCAAACAATTGTTTGGCATTGCAGTTTTGTGCTATGCGCTCCATTACTTGCTTATGGATAGATCTGGTTCTATATGTTTTTTGAAATATTTTTTGAACAATCGCTGCAATCTTCTCGAACTCTTCTAAATATAACAATGCCATAAACCCGCGGGCAGATGCTTCGGGGTCGTCAAAATTTCGGGCATCTGCTAAGGCATCTTGCAGGTTTACCTCCCGTTTTTCGGGTTGTGGCGCTATGGAGGCTTCCAATATGCGCGCGCCTGTTTCGGAGTTTACACCCGATATGCGTTTAAAGATAGCCACATCGGTTTGCAACAAACCGTCAAACAAAATAAGCGGCTCTGTCCAGTTAAGGTCTTTGGCAAGGGTTTCTATTAGTGTGGTTTCTTGCGTATGTTTATGGGTAAGGGCTTCTGCGGCAAAATACTCCTGATACAATTCGTGCGTAAAACTCAGTTGCCCGTTGTTTTCTTCCAGCAGGTGCAGGTCTTTAAAATCGTTCAGCAGCCTGTCTAAATCCACGTTGTTGGCATAGTAGTTTCTGTTGGGTGCCGCCAGCAGTTCCATGGCTTCCTGCCGGCTGATGGCAACCTTGTTGTGCCGCCTTGTATGGTAGGCAAGGTGTTCTATCAGGTTTTCATATTTGAAGCGGTTTTCGCGCCAGTGTGTTTTATCGGGTTTGCGCTGCTCTCTTCCCAGCAAGCCGCCTATGGTTTGCCCGTTTTGGGTATCACCTTTTATAAAAATGCGCAGCAGTTTGCCCGTATTTTCGGGAAAAGTATTAATTTGCCATACCACATCCATATACATGCGCAAAAAGAAGGGGTTTTGGCAAAGGGCGTACAGCTTGCGGTTTTTTTGCAGCAGTTTTACAAAGGTTTCGGGGGTGTATGTAGTTGGTTCTCCGCTTTGTTTCAGTATAATTTCCCGGTTGCCATATACTTTGCGCACATATTCTGTTATTTTAGCGGCATCTAAGGGTTTCAGGTCAAACACCGGTATTTTAAAGCGGTCGGTATCATAGGCCTTTTCCCTGCTTGTTACCACCATGTTTTTGCATACCCGCGTAAGTTCGGCTATTTCGGTTTTCAGCCTTTCGCGCTCGCCGGGGTCTATTATTTCGTTTAACCCGTCTAAGTACAACGCCCCGTTTCCGGCGGCAAGGTATTTTTCTAACCACTGCTCCTCAAACTGCTCGCTACGGGCTATTTGCCCCAACAGGTTGCCCTTGCTGCTGTGGTAGCCTTTGAGGTAGAACAAAAACGGCACCGGCTGCCGTTGTTGTGCATCGCATAGTGCCAAATAACGCAGAGTAGTTGTTTTACCCATGCCCGGGTTGCCCCGTATAATCATTTGCGGTATATCTTTGCGCAGTTCCGATATTTTACCCTTGCGTTTTTCGCGCATGGGCAACATCTCATACTCGTCCTCCGGCTCTTCTTCCTCCTCATCTTCATTCCAGTCCTCGTGGGGCGCTGTATCTTCATCGGGTTCTTCTTCGTCATCTTCCAACACTTCTTCTATATCGCGGTCGGCAAAGTCATCGTCAAGCAGCACCTGTTCAGACATTTCCAATTCTATAAACCGCTTTGTAAGTTCGGTTTTTATTCTGTCTTCCACTTGCAGCAGGTAGCGGTTCATATCTACCCCTTGCAGCAGTTCGGTATCTTTTTTTTGTTTTACAAATGCGTCAATTCCGCGTTGCAGGTCAGTGTAATTATCCAACACCAAATACACATAGGTCATTAAACAGGCAATAAACCGGTCAGACAGTTGGGGTGCTTTCCAGTCTTTGGCTTCATGCACTTTATTGCGCGTTTTATAGGTTTTTTGTAAGTAAGCAGGAAACCCGCTCGTATCTGTTACAGGTGTGGGGGCATCCCAAAGTATGGAAAAGTTGTTGCCGCGCAGTATGCCAATTTCTTCAACCAATTTTTTCAGCGCCCATTTAGAGGTAACGGCGGTATGATATTTCGGCAGGCAAGTAAAAAACAAGATTTTCTTAATAACGGCATCAAAACTCGTGGCAATGTCTTTAATATAAATGCGTTGGTGTGCTAAATCGGCATCATAAAAATTACCTGCTGCCTCAAAAAAGGTCGTGGTGAGTCCATCCAATTCACTATCTCCTATAGGTGTAGCTATCAGGTTGCAGAACAGCGTTACCGCATCGGGCAATGTTACCGAAAACTCACTTTCTTTGGGTTTGAAATAGTCTTCGTATAAATAATCTACTATTTCCTGTATGATTGTGTCTTTATTTTTCAGCATAACCCCATTCTTTCATTTCCGTCCCAAATATAACCCAAATTTCTAAAAAAATACTCCCCCACTGTTAAACTTACCTCTCTCCCGTTTGTTGCATTTTACGCAAATAGTGCTTTATTTTGCACGCTTTACCGCAGCATTTTACCATGCCCTTAGTTACCTTTGCCGCATGACCACCACAGAACAACTATACGACCGGTTTCTGCAATGTACCGGTGTTGAAATTGACAGTCGCAAAATACAGCCGGGCAATATGTTTTTTGCCCTTAAAGGCACTCATGCCAATGGCAACCAATTTGCCGCCGCCGCCGTGGCGGCCGGTGCCCGTTATGCCGTGGTTGACGACCCCGCCGTTGCCGCCGCCAACCCCGGCGCGTACCTGTTGGTGCCCGATGTGTTGAGTGCCCTGCAGGAGTTGGCTACCTGCCACCGCAAACAGTTTACCATTCCTTTTATTGCCATTACCGGCAGCAATGGTAAAACCACCAGCAAAGAGTTGCTGTATGCCGTATTGAGTGCGGCATATACTACCCGCGCCACCAAAGGCAACTTAAACAACCATATTGGCGTGCCGCTTACCCTGCTTGCCCTTACACCCGGGGTGCAAATGGCGGTTATAGAAATGGGCGCCAACAAACAGGGCGATATTAACGAACTTTGCAGCATTGCCCTGCCTAATTTTGGGCTTATTACTAATATTGGCAAGGCACACTTAGAAGGGTTTGGCGGCATTGAAGGAGTGCAGAAGGGCAAGGGCGAACTGTTTGAGTTTTTAGACGGCGCCGAAGGGCGCGCTTTTGTGAATTTAAACGATACGCGGGTGGCACAGGTAGGTTACTACCTGCACAAAGCTACCACCTACGGCAGTACTCCAAGGGCTAATATCTATGCCGAAAGCCTGGGCTGCAACCCGTTTTTAACCGTGCGCTGGCACTTACCCAAAAAACTGCAACCCGAAAACGGCGCGGCTTATTTAGATATTAACACCCAACTTACCGGCGAGTACAACCTCGATAATGTTATTGCCGCTATTGCTGTGGGCAATCATTTTAAGGTGCCGCCGCCCGATATAGCGCGGGCAATTGGCGCTTATGTTCCGCAAAACAACCGCTCGCAAATAGTGCAAACGGGCAGCAATACGGTTATTTTAGATGCTTACAATGCCAACCCAACCAGTATGCAAAATGCGCTGCTCAACTTTGACAGTATGCCGGCAGCCGCAAAAGTGGTCATTTTGGGCGATATGCTGGAAATGGGCGAGTACAGCCAACAAGAGCATTTGGGTATTGTAAAACAATTGCAAACCATGAACCTGCAACATGTGGCGCTGGTTGGACCCGAATTTGGCAAGGTATGCGCCGGCACCGGTTTTTTGCATTTTACCACCGCCGCTCAGGCTAAGGCGTGGTTTACCTCCTGCCGTTTTGAACATACACACATCTTGCTCAAAGGCTCGCGCGGTATGGCCATGGAACAAATTTTGGGGTAGCGGCGGGGTTATTCCTGCCCGGGCGCACCGGGTTCTTCTTCCTCTTCATTCCGGGCAATCCAGAAATTGTTGGCGCCAAGGCCGGTTTGCAGTTGCAGCCACCGTTCCTGTATCAATTCCAGCAGCGCCAGAAACCTGAAAATAGCCATAATGCGGTTTTCGCAATCGGCAAATACTTCTTCAAATGAGGCCTGGGTTTTACCCAACATCAGCAGGCGGCAATATTCTCTTTGCTGGCTAATGGTGTAGGGATGTTTTACCACCGAAAACTTAATTTTCTTCTGCCGGTTATCCAATTTTTCCATAATCTGCGCAAAAACCTGCAGCAGTTTAAACAGGGTAATGGATTCTATTTCGGTTTCGGTGCTGTATTTCCCGGCTATGTAGTTGTTTTCGTCTTCCAGATTGCCGCGCCCAAAGCGCATGGCGCGTGCTTCTTCCAGTATTTCCAATTGTGCCGATACCTCTTTGTATTGCTTGTATTCCAGCAGGCGCTGCACCAGTTCCTGCCGCGGGTCAATTTCTTCACCGGCTTCGTTCAGTTCTTTGCGGGGCAGCAACATGCGTGCTTTTATGTGCATAAGCGTGGCCGCCACCACCATAAACTCGCTGGCAAGGTCAATGTTCAGCAACTCCATCTGGTGCAAATACTCCAGAAAATCATCGGCCAGTTTGGCTATAGGTATGTCATAAATATCCAGTTCGTCGCGTTCAATAAAGAACAGCAACAGGTCGAACGGCCCTTCAAACTGCGACAGTTTAATGTGATATGTTTCGGCGAAGGTCAACTGATGCGGGGTGGGGTTAATGGTGTGCTTCGGGGAGCAAAAATAACCCGAAAAACCCGAAAATGGTAGCAATTTTCAAATATTGGATATACTTTTTACCATCGGGGCTGGGTTATCTGTTACTTAACTGTCAAATTTTCTGTTATTTTTGTACCTTTAACCACCCGCCCGTTATACCGATGAACAAGAAATTATGGAACAACTAATTTTTAACAAATATAAATACGACCCCGACATTGACTTTTTGGGGCAGGGCGCCTTTGCCGATATTTACCGTGCTTACGATGTGTTGCTGCAACGCTTTGTGGCGCTCAAGTTTTACCGCCCTGCCGATAAGCAGACCGAATCGAAATACGATGTGCTGAGCGAAATGCGCCGCATGATTCAACTGCAAATTTCGCACCCCAACCTCATTACCTACTACGATGCACTGTTGCTGCCCGTTACCGACAGTATAGGGCGCAGTTTTCCGGTGCAAATTGGCGTGGTGGAATATGCAAACGGTAAAGAATACCTGCAAACCGGCGCCGACCTGAAAGCGTTTGTTGCCCGGATACAACCTACCGGACAGGTCTTGAAAAAAATTGCCGCCGATATTTTAAACGGGCTGCTTTGCTTAGAGCAAAGGCAAATTGTACACCGCGATTTGAAACCGGGTAATATTTTGATGCACCGGCTACCCAACGGCGAGTGGACCGCCAAAATTGCCGATTTCGGGCTGATAAAAAACCTGCAAAGTTCCGACGAGTCAACCGTAAACCTCAAAGGCACCATTGAATATATGGCGCCCGAACAGTTTTACCCCAATAAATATGGAATAAATGATAAAATTAATACCAATGCCGACCTTTGGGCTTTTGGGGCAATGCTGTACGAAATTTTTACCGGCAGTTTGCCCTACGGTAAACGCAGCCAGGGCAGCAGCGATGCCGAAATTGTTGCCCAGGCCGACAGTTTTAACGCCAACCTGCTGCCGCTAAACGCCATACCGCAACCTTTTGCCCAAATTATTGCCCGGTGTTTGGTAAAAAACGCCGCTCAGCGCGCCAAAAGTGCCGCCGAACTGCTCGTCCTGCTGAAAGGTAATACCACTACAACGCCCGATGCAGAAAAAACTCAAACCGGTATTTACCCGCCACCACCGCCGCCGCCAAAAGAAAATACCACCCCACCGCCGCCACCCAAAAAACAACCCGAAAACAAGGAACAGCCACTAACGCCGCTGCCGCCAAAAGAAAAAAGCAGCCTTAGCAATACCATTTACAAAGCAGTGGTTGGCACCGCCCTTGTTTTGCTGGCGTTCTGGATTTTGCAGCAAATTTTTGGCGACCCGCTGGCCGGGCTTTTCGGCAAAAGAAACCACAACGGCAACGCCAATGCCGATACGCTTACCGCCGTTATGCTGAACCCGCCGTTGGTTACATTGGGGCAACTTACATCGGGTAAAACCGCACAGCAAACCGTTTACCTCAAAAACGTGGGCGAAAAACCGCTCAACATTACCCAATTGCAAAGTTTCTGCGCCTGCCTCAAAGCCGATTGGCAACCCAAAACTTCGGTTTTACCCAACGACTCGGCGGCTATTACCTTTGCCTTGAACACAAGCGGCATGAGCGGCGCCTATACCGACAGCCTGCTGCTGTATGCCAACACGCCGGCCAACCCCACCCGGCTGCTTATAAGCGCCTATGTATCACAGCCGTTTATTCCAAAACGCGATGATTTTGAAGGCATAAAAACCAAACTTACCGAGGTATTGACCTTTTACCACCAACACCGTTACGACACCCTGTATTATTCCGATATTTTTGCCGACCCGCTCAAATACTATTATTCCATTAGCAGCTACCAACCGCTGCAACTCATTAAGAACCAGGCAGCCATGCAAAACACCGGTAAACAAACTGCCGAAACCCTGCGCGAAGGCTCGCTCAACTATGTTATTTTAGACGGCAATTTTCTGGCAGATTATACCATTAACGCTGCTTCGGGCAGTTCGGGCTGGTTTGGATTTTCGGGTAAAAACGCCACCCGAATGGAGGCTCAAATTACCTATCCCGATTTTAAAATCATCGGAATAAGAGAAAAATAGGTGGATGGTAGATAGTAGATAGTAGAAAGTAGATGGAGATGGTGGATGGTAGATAGTAGATAGTTGGTGGTAGATGTAGAAAGTATGAGTTTGCCCGAAATAAGGGTTTTTACCAATTGCTCATATTAACCCTTTGCCTGCTTGGGTTAAACCCCTGTGCGGTAAAATTATACCGAAGCACAACCGGCATTGTTTGCGGCGCTGCGAACAAACAAGGGGGCTGTTTAGTTTTTACCTACACCACGCACACCCCTCATGCCTGTTTATGTTGCCGATACCCGCAATTTTTTGCGCAAACTCACGCGCCGCCGCATACTGAATGCGGTAAAGGTATTGCTGTCGTTTTACTATACCCGCCTTACCCGAAAACCGGTGCAATGGGGTTTGCCCCTTACCGTTTCCATAGAACCTACCACCTCGTGCAACCTGCGCTGCCCGGAGTGCCCAAGCGGTCTTCGGGCTTTTACCCGCCCTACCGGCATGTTGCAAACAGACTTTTTCAGAAATACGGTAAATGAACTTTCCGATACGCTTATTTACCTCTATTTCTACTTTCAGGGAGAACCCTACCTGAACCCCGATTTTTTAGACATGGTACAGTATGCCTCAAAAAAAGGCATTTATACCGTAACCTCTACCAACGCCCACTACCTTACCCCACAAAACGCCCGCCGAACCGTAGAAAGCGGCTTAGACCGCATTATTATTTCCATAGATGGCGCTACACAGGAAACCTACCAGCAATACCGCATAGGCGGCAAACTGGAAAAAGTATTGCAGGGAACCCAAAACTTAGTGCAGTGCAAAAAAGAACTTAAATCGGCAACGCCGCACATTATTTTTCAGTTTCTGGTGGTGCGCCCCAATGAGCACGAAATTGAAGCCGTGCAGCAAATTGCCCGCCAAATAGGTGTAAACGAGGTAAAACTGAAAACCGCACAGGTGTACGACTATGAACATGGCAACCCGCTAATTCCTACCATTGACAAATACTCGCGCTACAAACAACAACCCGATGGTACTTATGCAGTCAAAAACAAATTGCTTAACCACTGCTGGAAACTCTGGCACTCCTGCGTTATTACCTGGGACGGTAAAATTGTGCCCTGCTGTTTCGACAAAGATGCACAACACCAACTGGGCAACTTAAAACAGCAATCTTTTACCCAAATTTGGCACAGCCCGCCCTATTACCGTTTCAGGAGCGCCCTGCTTATATCGCGCAAGGAAATTGATATTTGTGCCAACTGCTCGGAAGGCACCAAAGTGTGGACATAAATTGCAAACCAAAGCCATACATACCCTCTACCCTCTACCCTCTACCCATTTGTTTTATCCCGGTTTTTACCCTACTTTTGCAATCCGTTTCATCACCCTGTTTCACTTACAACATGCTTATTATAGACAACACCATTATTAGCAACGAGGTAATAGAAGAACAGTTTGTTTGCAATTTAACCGCCTGCAAAGGTGCCTGCTGTGTAGAGGGCGATACCGGCGCCATACTGGAAGCGGAAGAACTGTCCATTTTAGACCAAATTTACCCCCTGGTTGCGCCCTATCTTACGCCCGAAGGCAGGGCAGCCATTGAGCAGCAGGGGCGCTACGTTTATGACCCCGAAATAGGCCACACCACAACGCTTATTAACGGCGCTGCCTGTGCCTATGTAATTTTTGACGATATGGGCATTGCCAAATGCGGCATACAAAAAGCCTTTGAAGAAGGGGTGGTAGATTTTCCGAAACCTATATCGTGCCATTTGTACCCCATACGCACAAAACGGTTCAACAGCCAGTACGAAGCGGTAAACTATGAGCGCTGGAATATTTGCAAACCTGCCTGCCGCCTGGGTAAACAATTAAAAGTGCCCGTTTATGCTTTTTTGAAAGAGCCGCTCATACGCAAATACGGCCTTGCTTTTTACCAGCAACTCGAAGCAGCCGCCCTGCACCTTAAAGAAACAGATAACGAAGACAAGAACGGGTAAAAAATGCCGGCACAGTTTTCGGGTTTTTAGCTCCAACCAATTAATTAATTAAGTTGTGCTATCGGGGGTAAACGCGGTGTAAACCCGGGGGTAGTTTTCCCCCGGCGGCACATACTCCGCATGGCCGGTGCAGTACAACAGGCATACTTGTCTGCCGGCTGCCATTGTAGTTTTTTTTTACATTCATTGGCAATAAAAAAATATTTTTGGAGTTTCAGAAAACAGGCACGAAATTTGCAAACTTTTTATGGTGTGCGGTTAAATTGTGCCCATACGCAAGTGCTTTTGTAAAAACCCTTTAGCCCCTGAAAGCTCGCATAGAAAGCCGGCGCGCTTTTAGTCGAGCTTAAAGTGGGGTTGCCACTTTAATTACTGAAACAACAACTATTCATGAAAAAAATTTTGCTGTTACTGGCAGCATGCACCATCAGCCAGTTTATTCATGCTCAATGCAGCATTACCCTTGGCGGCCAAAACCCGCCGTTTTTTGTTTGCACCTCGCAATTGCCGCTACAGTTAGACGGGTTGCCGGCAGGCGGGTCGTTCAGCCCTACGGCCGGGGTAATCGGCAATATTTTCAGTCCCATCAGCCCGGGTTCTTACCCGGTTACCTACACCACGCCGGCAGGCACCTCGTGTACGCAGGTGGTAGTAGTAAGCGCACCCAGCCAAACGGCACAAATTATTGAGCCTGCCACCGCTTTTTTCTGCCAAAACGATGCGCCGTTTGCTTTGGTGGGCAGTTTGGGCGCCAACCCTGCCGCCACTTTTCTTATTGATGGCGCAGTAGCTACCAACACCTTTGACCCCGCTATTTGGGGCGCCGGCCCACACCTTATTGAATACACGTTTATTGACCCCGCCAACGGCTGTGTAAGTACCGATGATGTAACCATAAACGTGTTGCCAACGCCCGATATGGCATTTACCGGCCTGCTGCCCCAATATTGCCTTACCGATGCGCCCACCGCACTGGTTGCCACCAATATTGCGCCCGGGCTAAGTACCTTTAGCGGCCCGGGGGTTACCGGTCTTAACACATTTGACCCCGCCCAGGCCGGCACGGGCATACACACCATTACCCACAGTTATACCGATTTTTCGGGTATTTGCTCCAACTCGCTCAGTGTGCAGGTAGAAGTGGTTGATATAAACATTACCCCCGATTTTACCTCCATCGGAAGCATTTGCAATACCGGCAATACCGATACGCTGGTTTACACCGGCACAGCCATTCCGGCGGCGTACAGCCCGGTTTTCAACTGGTTGGTTGCCGATGGCATTATTGCCTACAACGGCGCCGACACCATTGTGGTAAACTGGCCCACGCCGGGCAGCAAAGACATTAGCCTCAACATAACCGGTGTGCCCTGCCTTACACAAGAAGTTACCCAAACCATAAACGCCGGCGGGGTAAACATTGCTTTTGAACAAACAAGCCAAAACGCCTGCTTTTTGGCAAATGATACGCTTGTTTACTCCGGAGCCGCATTGCCCCAGGGTGCCACACTCAGCTGGGCAGTAACCGGCGGAAACATTCTGGAAGATACCGGCAACCAAATTGTGGTTGAGTGGAACTCGCCCGGCAGTAAAGAAATATCGCTCAGCGTGCTGGGGTTGCCTTGCAGCGTGGAGCCGCTGATACAAACGGTAACCGTGGGCGGCGCAGAAGTAAGCACCATAGAAAACCAAATCATAGAGCGCGGAACCGAAATTGAACTTACCACCACCGCAAGCAGTACCGCCGGTACCATTACCGCTTTTGAGTGGACACCCCCCGCCACCCTTAGCTGTGCCGATTGCGACAGCCCTACAGCCACCCCGCAGCAAACCACCACCTACACCGTTACCGCCACCGATATAAACGGTTGCTTTGCCATAGATACCGTAACCATTACCGTTATTGACGACCGAAATGTGTTTGTGCCCAATATCTTTACCCCCAACGGCGATGGCCGTAACGACGAACTGCTCATTTTTGGCAAGGGAATTGCCGCCATTGACTTTACCATTTACGACCGGTGGGGCGCTAAAATTTACCAAACCACCAACCCCGAAGCCGGCTGGGACGGAACCCTGAACGGCGAAGCGCTCAATTCGGGTGTGTTTGTTTACACCCTGTCGGTTACCTATTTCGATGGTAAAACCCAACTCATTACCGGAAACGTTACCCTTGTAAGGTAACTGTTAACCCTCTTTTTTAAATAAAATAACGCCAGCAATATCATGAAACGCATATCGGTTTTCGTTTGCATAACCCTTTTTTCGTGCCTGTTTCTGCATCGGGCAAATGCACAGGATGTTCATTTTTCGCAAAACTATGCCACGCCGCTTTTTGTTAACCCCGCCATGACCGGCCTCATTAACGGCGACCTTCGGGTAGCGGCCGTTTACCGCAACCAATGGGCTGCCATTATGCCCGGTGCATCGTTTCGCACCGTTTCCGCTTCGGCCGATATGAATTTTCCGGGCGTAGGTGAAAATGACCACCTGGCCGCCGGTTTGCTCCTGTATAACGACCGCGCCGGCGACCTGAACTGGGCTACCAATTACCTCGATGCCGCCTTTGCCTACAACCTGGGGTTGGCCTCCGAAACGTACCTGTCGGTGGGCATACAGGGTGGCATTAACCAACGCAACTTTGACCTTGCCAATGCCCAGTTTGGCGACCAAAGCGATGGAACCGGCTTTAACCCCAACCTGCCCACCACCGACGGCATTGCCGCCGAAAGCCGCCTGCGGTTTCATGCCGGCGCCGGCGCCATGTTTTACCGCGCTTTTGACAAAAGGAAAAACGTGTTTCTTGGCGCTGCCATATACCACCTCAACAAACCCGATATTGCCGTATCTGACGCAGAAGACCGCTTTAAAACCAAATTATCCATACAGGGCGGCGGAAGTGTGCAGTTGTCGGAAAAATGGGATTTGCTGCCCAGCGCCTATTTTATTATGCAAGGCCCGCATTTTAAAGCCGATGCCGGAACCTTTGTGCGCTATGTGTTGGCCACCAACCGCTATACCGGCTACGACAAAGCTTTTAACATAGGCGCCTGGCTGCGCGCCGGCAGCGATGTGGATAAAGCCATGGGCTTAAACGCCCTGGTTATTGCCGGTAAAGTTGATTACGAAAATTTTAGCCTGGGCGTAAGTTACGACCTTACTTTGTTTTCTGCCTTAAACAATGCCAACAATGGCCGCGGCGGCGCCGAAGTAGCCCTTATTTACACCGGCCGTTTGCGCCCGGCACGCCCCGGCGCCCTTAACTGCCCCAGGTTTTAATACTGCCTGTGGCAACACTTGCCATAGTTTATGTTTGGCGGCAAAGCCGGCATAGCAGGTGTTGTTCTCATTCGGTATGTTGATTTGCAAAGGTTTTTTTAACCACATTTTTACAAAATATGGTGTAACTTGGGGCGCATTTTACAATTTTCGGGTATTTTACTTCGGGCATGGCAGCACCACAATCTATTGGCAAAAAACTGGGTTTTTGGGCACTCAAAGCAGCAGCCTGGTTTTTTATTGTGTCTTTTTCTTGGGCTGCCCTGTATATTTGGGTAAACCCACCGGTTACGTCTATTATGGTTAAGCGCAAATTAACCGCATGGCAAACCGGTGAGCCGGCCAAGCTAAAACGGCAATGGCTGAGTTACGAAGATATTTCGCCCTATATGATATTGGCCGTAATTGCCACCGAAGACCAGAATTTCCCCTTCCACGGCGGGTTCGATTTTAAAGCCATTTCGCAGGCCATGGAGCATAACCAAAAACAGGCAACCAAAAAGCGCAAACGCATAAAAGGCGCCAGTACCATTAGCCAGCAGGTGGCAAAAAACGTGTTTTTGTGGGAAGGGCGCAGTTGGTTGCGCAAGGGGTTTGAAGTATATTTTACCTTTCTTATTGAAGCCTTGTGGAGCAAAAAACGCATTATAGAGGTGTACCTTAACGTGGCCGAAACGGGCAACAAAGTTTTTGGCGTACAAGCCGCCGCTCAAACGTACTTTGGTAAAACAGCCACCCAACTTAACATGGAGCAGGCCGCCCTGCTGGCCACCGTATTGCCCAACCCGCAAAAAAACAACCCCGCACGCCCCAGTCAGTACATGATTAACCGCAAAAACTGGGCAGTAAGGCAAATGCAACGGCTGGGAGGTAAAAATTTTTTACAGGCATTGGAGTAGGTTTGAGCCACCTCGCAGCTGTTGGACCTATCCACAAAATATCTCCTTTGAAAAAATTTGGATTTGCACGATTGGTGTGCCGCCACCAATAATGGAAGCGACAGTTTCAATCTTAACTTTATCCCATTTATCCTTTCTCAACTTCATGTCTCAATTCCAATATTTTCATATCCCGAAGGGATACAAGGTTTATTGAAAACCAAAAACAACCACCAACTCCAACCCCTGCGGGGTTGAACATACACGCAAATCGTACCTATAAACGTTTAATGCCCTTGGCATTGGCTTATTATCCTTTCTCAACCTCATGCTTTGGTTTCATTTAAAAGGTTACTAAAAGATGGTTTATCGGGCAAAAAACCTAACCGGCAATTGGGATTTTTATTCAATCGTGCCATTAACGGGTTTTCCCTATCCCGAAGGGATACAAGGTTTATTGAAAACCAAAAACAACCACCAACTCCAACCCCTGCGGGGTTGAACATATTACGCCAATCCATTGGGCTATAAACGTTTAATGCCGTTGGCATCATTGGAATGCCACAAACATTTTCGCAAAAAACGTTGGATACCTTTGGCATCGGCTGCCTTTTATCCTTTTCGCTATCAATGTTTGATGCCGTTGGCATTTTTGTCCACGTATCTTTTCTCAACTTCATGTCTCAATTCCAATATTTTTCATATCCCGAAGGGATACAAGGTTTATTGAAAACCAAAAACAACCACCAACTCCAAC
>MTCR01000114.1 GCA_002212725.1 Sphingobacteriales bacterium TSM_CSM
TCCGCCGGAGGGGTTAGGGGTGGTTTCTTCTGTTGGGTTAGGGGTGGTTTCTTTTATCATATTATAAGAGTAAATAATGCTCTGCTGACCGGCGGCGGTTTCGGGGTAAAGGTAGAGAGGGCAAATGACAGATGAACTCATGCCTGATAAAGCATCGTCACCAATCAAACTTGTTATAAAAAAACCAATATTGTCGCCCGTTTTTATCCTTCTTACTGTGACCAACCCCACATTCTCTCCTTTAATAAAATGCTGCATGACCTCACCTCTGGGCATACAATGAAACCCTTTTGATTTTCCGGTATAGTAGGTATATCGTTTATCGAACGGGCGGTAAGAAATGGGGATAATCAAACTGAAATCGGGTCCCGAATTAAGTAAATCCTTTCTTGCCATATCTATACTCCAATCTCTTACGTCATTTCCTAAATCAAATTTTATCCTTGCTGCTTCAGTATTTAGTGAAAGGAATTGCGTTATAGTTTCTTTTACAGTTTCGGGATTGTGGTGAATGGTAAAGCCGTCTCTGGCAGTAACAACCCCTACCGAATTTACCGGAAACAGTTCATTGATTGCAAACCCCTGCTCATAAATTGCCTGCAAACCGGTATTTTTAGGAACAAAAAAGTAGGCGGGGCTTTCGGGTTTTAGTTGCTGAAAGTTAATGGTTTGGAGGGTGTTTTGTAAAAGGAAGTTGTATTTGGGTTCTCTTTGCCCATACAAATCAAAGTGAAATACTTTGCCCAATTCATTTGGTTTCTTTTTGCCGGTTTTAATAAACAGGTTGATGCTTACGCCTTGTTGTATATCAAACACGTTTACATCGGGGCTGCCATTGGGGGCGGTTTCTTTTTTCTTGGCGTTTCCGTGCAAATCAATTGTGTAAATTTTGTCGAAAGTTTTGAGCAAATTCCAGCGCATACCTCTAAAAGTGGGGTTGTCTAAATAGCCATGCGGGTTAATAAAGGCTATTATTCCGGCGTTGTTTTTTTCAATAAAGTATTGGGCAAAACGCAAAAACTTCACATAATCGTCATTTATCCATTTCGGGTTTTTTTCATTTAGTTTGGCATATCCGCCGGGTTCTTTTTTGTAATCTTCCATCAGGCTCATAATCCAGTTGCCTTTGTTGGCGCTTTCGCCGCTATAGGGCGGGTTGCCAATTACCACCATAACGGGCGTATCTCGTTTTATAAGGTTGGCTTGGTTGGCTTCATCAGAAAGCCAGGAGGAGAAGAGCGTACCGGTATCGGGGTGGTATTCTTCAAGGCTGTTGGTGAGGTAAACCCGTATTCTACCACCCTGTCCTGTGGACATCCCTCCAGAGGAGGGAAATTTTCCGGTGGGCTGGTAGCCGGTTTCGGTAAGCAGCATATCTAATTTAAGGTGTGCCATTGCGTAGCTTGCCATTAGTAACTCAAACCCGTTTAAACGAGGTATGAGATGGTTTTCTACATAGTTGCTCCAAATGCCTTGTTGCCCTGCAAACTTTTGGTGTATGTGTTTTATAATTTGCGCCAAAAAAGTGCCGGTTCCGGTGGCGGGGTCAAGAATTTGCACTTTGTGTACTTCTTTAACCACCCCTGCCCCTCCAGAGGAGGGGAATTTCTGGGTGGTTATTTTGGTTTTAGCGGTAGAGGCAATACCATCGGGCAGGTTAAATTCGGTTTTCAGTATATCATCAACGGCGCGCACTATAAAATTTACTACCGGTTGCGGGGTGTACCATACGCCTCGTGCTTTGCGCAGTTTAGGGTCGTACTCGCTTAAAAAAGTTTCGTAAAAGTGTATAACGGGGTCTTCCTGCCGGGTGGTTTGCCCAAAGTTTTTCATAATATCTGCCACATCAGAGGCAAGAAATATCTGCACTAATTCATCAACAATCCAGGTTAGGCGTTCATCAAGGTCGTAACCGGCAATATCCTGAAACAGTTTTCGCAAGAAGGGGTTGGTTTTTGGTATCAGGGTAGCGGCTTCGTGGCGGCTGAAGGTGGGCAGGGTGGGGTCGTGGTATCGGGCGGCAAACATGCCGTAGGCAATAGTTTGGGCGTAGAGGTCGGCAAACTGTCGGTTTTCAATGTCGTGAATAAGCAGTTTTTTAAATGAAAGCATTTGGGCTTTCAGGGGGCTTGTTTTGTGGTGTTTATCATCATCGTTCAGGGCTGTTTCAATAACATTAGCCATTAGTTTTGCCCTTGAAGCCATCATTTGGGCTAATTTTTCGGGCGATTTTATAGTTTGTGCTATGGTTTGGGCAAAGTTTTGAATAAGGTTGGTAAAAGTTGCAAAATTTTGCGGCAACGGCACAATTTTACCATTTTCTACCTTGCCAATATTGGTTTCGGCTATCAGGTTGCCATCTTTATAAAATCTGAACCAAAGGTAATCGGTAATAATAAGGTTGGCAAGCGAGGTTTTGTAACGGGTAAACTGCTCCTGGTGTGCTTTGGCGTTTAGGTCTGTGCCAATATCTTTTGCCTCTATGTAACCAATGGGTATTTCAATACGGGTAAGAATATAATCGGGAGCGCCGCAGTTTATGCGGGCAGGTTCGTTGGTAACAAGAATATCGGGAGGTAACATGGCTTTGAGCAGGTTTTGCAAATCGGGGCGGTAGCTGTGTTCCCTGCTGAAACCGGTCTGGTATAGGGTGTTTAAAGCGGTAAGGTATTGGGGTATGGTCATGTTTAGCTGTATGATGGTTAATGTGCCCGGAGTTGGTAATGGTTATCATGCCGGTTTACAATGGCTCAAAAATAATTATCATTCAACAAACTTTATAATAATTGTACCGGTTTCTTTACACTAAACCCATTAAAAATCGGGTTTTTTTGTGCCTTTTTTCAAAACCCTGTATTTAAAGGCATATTACTTTTTGTACTACGCCCTGTTTTGCTTGCTTTGTTGTATCTTGCCGTTAAATTGGGGTTATTTGTTTATTGATGTTAAAACTTACATTACCATGAACCGCAAAACTGTATTTATTACCGGCGCTGCAACGGGCATTGGCATGGTTACGGCCCAAAAATTAGACCAGATGGGCTGGTATGTGTTTGCAGGAGTGCTGCCGGGTCAGAACACCGATGCGCTAACCCGGCAGGTATCGGAGCGGCTAACCGTTGTGCCGGTAGATATTACCGATGAAACTACGGTAAAGCAGGCCGCTGCCATAGTACAGCAGTTGGTTGGACACGAGGGGTTAAGCGCACTTATAAACAATGCCGGGGTGGCCAATATTGGCAGCGGTGTACTGGAGGGCGTAGCAATGGATGAAGTGCGCCGCCTGTTTGAAATTAATGTATTTGGCACGCTTAGGGTTACGCAGGCATTTTTACCCCTGCTGCACCAGTATGGCAAGGCCAGAATTGTAAACATGTCGTCGGGGGCAGTACGGGTGCCGGTGCCGGGTGCAGGCATATACATGATGACCAAAAGCGCCATTGAAGCCTTTACCAAAACCCTGCGCATGGAACTTGCGCCGTTTGGCATAACCGCTACTGCCATAGAACCCGGTGCGGTTCGCACTCCCATGACCCATAATGCCGAGCAAAATCTGCAAAAAGACTGGGAAAAAATGAGCGCCGCCATCAGGCAAAAATATGAGCAGGTATTGCAACCGGCCAACAAAAGCCTTGTAAAACAGATAAAAGCCGCCAACCCGCCCGAAGCCATAGCCGGGGTTATTATTCATGCGCTTACGGTTGCCAATCCCAAACCGCGCTATGTGGCAGGTAAAGAAGTGCGCTTTTTACCCCTTGCACAGCGCCTTTTGTCTGAAACCGCTTTTGAAAATGTGTTGTTAAAACAGTTTGGTTTAAAAAGGCAGTAACGGCACCGTTTTTATTTCGGGTAAAATCGTCAGCCGGCTTTTTTGAGTACCACCACTTCCTGGTAAGTGTCAGACAGTTTTTCTATCATGCTGTTCCATGCATCGAAGCGGTTTTTTTTGAGCATAAGGTGGTTAATATACAGCCTGAAATGCAGGGTTACGCTGCCGTTGCCATGTGTATAGGTTGCGGTATAACCAAATTCGGGGTCGTTGAAGGTTGCGTTGGGCGGCAGGTGGTTCAGTTCATACCCATCGGGTATTTGCAGGTTGTAGGTATAGTCTTCCACATACTTGTATTCTACCTCTTTGTCTAATTTGCGCTCTTTTTTATCAATGGCAGCCTGCTGATACTTGCGGTTGAGGTTAAGGTTTACATATATTTTATCGCCGGCTTTGGTTACGTAGTCGGGTATGGTAAAATGGTACTCCATTTTCAGTTCGGGGGCATTGTTGTTGTTAAAACCGGTGGCATTTACCTGTTGTGTTTCAAATTTGTTGCTGCCTTTGCGCAGGTATTCATTATAAAAATTGCCCGATTTACCGGCTGCATCGGCGCGCAGTTTGTCGTATTGGGCAAACACTTTTTTATAGCCGGTATAGGCAATATTGCCTGTGCCGTTAATGGTTCGGTCGGTTATGGCAAGGTTCAGGTTTTCGGTTTCGGCATTTTCTTCCATAGCTATAACCGGCACTTTTACAATTTCGTAATGGTCTTTATCTATGCCAATCATGGCTTCTTTACCCTGTATCATAGAGGTAGGTAAACCAAAAGGCTGGTACTCGCCGGTGGCATCTAAAAAAACATATTGCCCGTTTAATTTTGCGGTGGCAATCATGTGGTTGTCAACAATAGGTGAGGGCACATCGTAGTAAGAATAGGGTTTATCTCTTGAACCAATCCAGGTATAGTAAGCAGGCACGCCGGCCAGCCGCAACATTTGCACCAGTATGCTGGCCATATCTTTGCAATCGCCGTATTTTTTGGAACAAACATCATTGGCTTCGCGGGGTACAAACCCACCCAAACCATCTTCAAAAGCAATGTATTTAATATGGCTTTGCACCCATTGAAAAATGCGGCGGGTTTTTTCGGTATCATCGGGCACATTTTTGGTAAGCGTGGCAACCAGTTGCCGTTGCTCTTCATTGGGTTGCCGGTTAATATTTTGCACCAGTGAGTAATACCATTTATACAGGCCGTCGGCATTTTCGAGTATAACCTCCTCTTCTTTATTGTTGTTGCCGGTAACCCGGGTTATATACACCACTACGTGCGGTTCGTAGTAGCTGCTGCTGGGGGCGTTTTCTTCGGGTTTAAGGTCATCAACGTTTTCGGCTGTCCAGGTATAGGTAGTAAGGTCATTTTTTTCTGTTTTTTCAAACCTGATGTTGTCCACACTGTCGCCCATAAGTTTGTAGGCAATTTGAATATTTTTGGGAACACTTACACTATAAACCGATGACAGCACCGGTCCGCCAAAGTTGCTGAAGTAAAAAGCATTGAGCAGGCGCGGTTCTTTGTTTACCTGCGTGTAAGAGAGGGTAGTGGCGGCGCCATCTTGCAGCGCCGGATACACAAATTTTTTCTCTTTGTAATCGGAATAAAAAATGCTGCCCATTACCACATCTTTAGTTTCTACATTTTCTACGGCATACTCCTGAAATTCGGTTTTTTTGCCTTTTTTTACCGGTACCAGCGTTTTGGCTTCCAGATTGTTTATTTCATCAAAACCGGTAATAAAAATAGATTTTTGCGAGAACAACTGCGCATCGGAAAGGTATAATGTTTTTTCTTTAATTTTGCTTTCAATGTTCCATTGTCCGCCATAATAATTAATATTAAGATGTTCTTGTTTTTCCAGCATTACCATTTTGCTGTCGGGAAATTGCAGCCGCAGATTATCTGCAGCCGGAAGGCTGTTTTGCGCCCGGCAAAAAAGGGTGGCGGCAATGCCAAAGGTTATACAAGCGGCAATAAAAAATCGGTTTAACATGGTTTTGGCTTATTTCGGCTAAATTAACAAACTTTGGTTATGCAGTTTGTAAAAACGTTTTTGCACTGCGGTTTGTTGCATGTGTCTTTTGTGGTTTGTACTTATTTAGGTCGTACTTTTGTTGTTGGTGTTCTTAACTAAATTCCTTTCATTTTACCGCAAAGAACGCAAAGTTTTGCGCAAAGTTATTTTTGCTCTTTATGGTCAATGCTTCCAATCAGCAAGCAACAGGATAAATTGTCAAGATTTACAGATAGTACCTGAATTGTTAATGTGGTTTTATTTGCGGCGGTATCCGGCTCAATATAACAGGGTGGTTACCTTGCTGCAAGCGGTCATTCACAAAACCGGTGTGCAGGGCAACGGGGGCAATAGTGTGCCAATTTAGTAGCGCAACATGCCCATTTGGCAGTTTACCCGCTGCATCTGTTTGCCGCAAAAGAAGGTCTTATATTGGGTAAAACTGTTATGCTTTTCCAAAATTAACCCTTTTTTGTTTGTGTACCACAGCATAACAGACCTGCCGCCTTGTTTGGGTTGCACAACTACCGGACATGTTTGCCCGCTGTTTTTTGCCAAAGCAGCAGATAAAAATTACCAGTGCCTCAGAAGGTGAAACACTACCCGCCAAACCTTTTGTGCTGCAAGTATTTTTTTGTACCTTGCACGCTGCCGCTTATAACCATTGTTTAACCAAACCCGCCAACCCACATGCACTTTTTAGCCGAAGAAATTGCCCGGTATGCCGAAGCACACACCAGTCCCGAACCGCCTGTTTTACATGCCCTTAACCGCGAAACGCATTTAAAAGTACTCATGCCGCAAATGCTGTCGGGGCATTACCAGGGCATGTTTTTAAGCATGGTAAGCCACCTGCTTCAACCAATGCGCATATTGGAAATTGGCACCTTTACCGGCTATGCCACTCTTTGCCTGTGCGCCGGCCTGCAACCAAACGGACTGCTGCACACCATTGATATTAACGAAGAATTGTGCAACATGCAAGACCGCTATTTTGAAAGTGCCGGGCTAACCAGCCGGATTGTGCGCCATGTAGGCAATG
Source organism: Sphingobacteriales bacterium TSM_CSM (assembly GCA_002212725.1). Classification (GTDB taxonomy): domain Bacteria; phylum Bacteroidota; class Bacteroidia; order Chitinophagales; family UBA2359; genus UBA2359. Next base: position 6,887 of record MTCR01000114.1, read on the forward strand.
CCTTAGATATTATTCCGATGCTGGAAGATACCTTTGACCTTGTTTTTATTGATGCCGATAAGGCAAACTACAGCAACTACTACCATTTGGTGTTTAACAAAGTGTGCAAAAACGGCTTTATACTTGCCGATAACGTATTGTGGAGCGGCAAGGTGCTGCATACCCACAAAGACAAAGACACCGAAGCCATACACCAGTTTAACAACCTTGTTCAAAATGACAGCCGCGTGGAAAACATACTGCTGCCCATACGAGACGGCATTATGATGATTCGCAAAATAGTGTAGCAACCGGTATGAATACCCTGTATCACAGCAACCAACAACATGGGGCGCACCCGGGCTTTTTTAACCCCGGCAACTACAGTGTAAGGCTGTGGTGGTGTGCTGTATTGCTGCTGCTTACCCTGTTTGCCGCCGCCCAAAGCAACACCGGGGCAGCAGATTTGGTAATATACTCCAGGCAAACCAACCAACGCTTTTTATTGGGGGTAAACGGTGTGCAATATACCGAAAAACCGGTATCGGGCATAAAAATTACCGAAATACCAACGCCGCTTTGTGTGGTACAATTGGTGGTAATCGGGCCAACATCAACCGATACCATTACCCGAAACCTGTACCTTAAAAACAAGGGCGATTATATTTATGCACTTGATACAGCCGCCCTGCAACCCGCCAACCTGTACTACGAGGCAGAAGACGTTAGCCCCAAACAACTGAAAGGGTTTTTGAAAAAAACATTCCTGCCGCCCGCGCTCAAACATGTGGTTATAGATACCACCGCCATGTACCATGTGCGCGGCGCTGCCGTTTTAATAAAAGGGGTAAGCCAACTTAAAGTGCAATGGCTTTTAAAAGGCAACTGCAACAACGCCCGCCCGGTTTCCGATGCAGTTTTTGAAACAGTAAAAAGCAAAATAAAGGAAAAAAGTTTTGAGGCAGACAAACTCAAGGTTGCCAAGCAGCAAATCAGCGCGCGGTGTTTTTCGGCAAAACAAACAGAGCAAATTTTACAACTGTTTGATTTTGAACGCGCTAAATTAGATGTGGCTATGTTTGCCTACCATTATATAACCGATGTGCAAAACAATGCCCTTTTGTGCAACACCTTTGAGTTTGATGCCACCATTGCAGCGTGGAACCGGTATGTAACCTTTGTACAAGCCGAAATGCAGCCGTAAGCCAACTGCTGAACTTTAAAAACAACTTAAGTGTTTACAAAAATAACCGCAGCAAAAAGGCGGTAAACAAAAACAGTTTATCTTTGTATCCTAATCGTAAACAGCACTAATTATGAGCGAACTCACTCTCCACCTTACCGAAGCGCCGGTTAAACTTACCGGCGGTGCAATAAACGAAATTAAAACCCTGATGTATGAAAAAGAAATACCCGCCGACCACGGGCTGCGCATTGGTGTAGAAGGCGGCGGCTGTTCGGGACTTTCCTACATTCTGGGCTTCGATGCCAAAAAAGACGGCGATGAAGAATACGAAATTGACGGGGTAAAAATTTTTATGAACCGCGCCCACGGACTATATCTGCTGGGCATGGAAATTGACTACCTCAACAACCTGAACAACAGAGGGTTTGTTTTTAACAACCCCAATGCCACTGCTACCTGCGGTTGCGGCAGTTCTTTTTCGGCATAAAAAACCATCGGGAAAGCAATAACCTGTACCCCTTAACCAGTTATCCATGCAACATCACCCGCTTTTGGAACCCTTGCTGCAATCGCCCGAATTGGGTAAACTGCTCAATGAACTACAGGAAACCTGGCAGAAAGAGCAGGAGGCAAGGCATTTGTTTTGGGCTACCGCCGATGAATCGGTAAAAACCGAATTTATTGCCGGCGAAGTAATTTATCATTCACCCGTGTATGGGAGGCATTGGAAGGTTTCAACACGCCTTATAACCCAACTGCTACCACATGTATATGTACATAAACTTGGAGAGGTAGCCGTAGAAAAAGCTATGGTGCGTTGTACCCGAAACGACTATGAACCCGATATTTGTTTCTGGAAAACCGAACAGGCACAGCATTTTAAACCCTTGCAAAGCGTTTTTCCGCCACCCGATTTTATTGTGGAAATCTTATCGAAATCTACCGAAGAACGCGACCGCGGCATAAAATTTACCGATTATGCCCTGCACGGCGTTGCCGAATATTGGTTAATTGACCCCGATAAGCAAACCGTGGAACAATATTTGCTCCCTCCCAACCAAAATACATACCAATTAGAGGTAAAACTGCATTACACCGGAACCGTTTTTTCGCAGGTAATTAACGGGTTTTCGGTGCAAATTGACCGGATTTTTGCAGAGTAAACCAATATAAACCAAGTGTCATGGATATTTTTGGTAAAATGCTTTTAGTTGCCATGCCCGTTTTTTTGGCGCTCATTCTGGTTGAGTTTCTGGCCGGCTGGTTCATGCGACACGAAAAACCACCTGCCATGGACACTATTTCCAGCCTCTGTTCGGGTATGACCAATATTCTTAAATCTACCCTGGGGCTTACGGTAGTGTTCATTTCATACCCCTGGTTTTTTGAACATACCGCCCTGTTTACATGGGCAGAAGGCAGTTTTTGGCCCTACCTCATTACCTTTGTTTTTATGGATTTTACCGGCTATTGGATACACCGCCTGCAACACAGGGTTAATTTTTTCTGGAACCACCACGTAATACACCACAGCAGCGAAGAATTTAACCTGCCTTGCGCCTTGCGCCAATCCATATCGGTATTTACCAACATTTACACGCTTTTACTGCTGCCCATGGCCATAATTGGCATTCCGCACAAAGCGCTGTTGCTGGTAGGCCCCATACACCTGTTTGCACAATTCTGGTACCATACCCGTTATATTAACAAACTGGGCTTTCTGGAACACCTGTTGGTTACCCCCTCGCACCACCGGGTACACCACGCCATGAACGATATATACATGGATAAAAACTACAGCCAGATTTTCATTATCTGGGATAAACTCTTCGGAACCTTTCAGCCCGAATTGCCCGAAGAACCCTGCGTGTATGGCATCAGGCGGCCGGCGCACACCTGGAACCCCTACCTCATTAATTTCCAACATTTGTGGGTATTGATGAAAGACGCCTGGCAAACAACATCCTGGACCGATAAACTGCGCATTTGGTTTATGCCCACCGGCTGGCGCCCCGCCGATGTTGCCAAGGCACACCCCATTCCGTATATTAAAAAAATGGACGAACTCCAAAAGTTTAACCCGCCTTATTCCACACTGTTTCAGGTTTGGGGGTCGGTTTACCTTAGCGTATTATTTTTGCTCATTTGCTTTTTGTTCTACCGCTTAGGCGAAATTGACCGCACTGCCGAACTTGCCTATGGCGTTTTTCTGTTAGTTGCCTTATTTGCCCTTTCTTCTTTTATGGATAAAAAAACGTATGGACTGGCAGCCATTTTGCTTACTGCTATTGCGGCCTGTGTTTTTTTCCTGCAAAGCGCCGACTGGTTTGGCCTCAAAAATTTCTGGAACACCGGACCGCTTGCCATAGCCGCCTTTTTTGCCATATCGGGTGTTTGTGCCCTGTATTTGTATAAAACAGATTTCGACGAACAGCAGCCGGCATTGCATACAGGATTATAGCCCACCCGCATAGCCCGTAAGCCGGCAGCAAAACCCAACGGTTGCCGGTAAGGCAGGTTCAGGCTGTGCAGGGCAATAGCAGTTTGCTAAATTTACTTTGTTTTGAAAGACAAAAAACAGGAAAGGCGGTAAAAATTACCTATTTTTCCACCCGAAACCCGTTTTTTGCACCTTAACGAAGTATTTATGTACCAACTTAGCTTTCTGTTGCCGGTTTGCAGATGGTTTGCGGTGCCGGCAGCATTTTTAGTCTGGATTTCGGTTTGTTCTGCCCTGCTGGCACAAACAACGCCCGCACAAAGCAACCAAACACCGCCGGCGCCAACATCGGGTTTTACCGAAGACCTTAAATCATCGGAGTTTTCTATACCCACTTCGCCGGCTTTTATTCTGCTGGGCGCCAACCCCGATGTAATAACCCGCCCCGGCATTACCCGCGATTTTAAGGTGGACTGGTCGTTCCGCTCTTATTCGTTGCAACCCAACTTGGCCATAGAGGCGCAGCCCGTTTGGGAAATACTCTACAACCGCCCCACCTTAGCCAAATACCGGAATGCGCATTGGGTTATGCGCACCCTCTCTACCCTTAGCGCTTCTTTTGGTACGGTGCAAGACTCCAACAGCAATCAGCAAATGGCCTGGGCGCTAAAACTCAACCTCTTCCGCGAAAAAGACCCGCTCATGGAACGCGGCATGTATGCCAATGCCGAACGCGAGTTTAAAGAGCAGGCAAAAAATCTGGACAACCAGATAAGAGAAACCGCCATTTTGCTTAAAACCACCCGCGACATGGAAACCAAAGCCCAGTTGGAACAGCAATTGGCAGACCTTAATGCGCAATATGCCGCCATGGAACTTAGCCAGAAAGACCGCATTAAAACCATTGCCCAACAATATGTAAAAGAAAACTGGAACGCTTCTTTTATAGACGTAGCCTTTGGCAAGCGCTACAACTACTTGGGCAGCGGGCTTAAAGAACTGCAAATGCAGGGCGCCGGCACCGGCGTTTGGGTAAACGGCAGCATTGGCATAGGTAAAAAAATGCTGGCCAGTGCTATGGTAAAATACACCCGCTTAGATATTAAAATGCCCCCGCTGCTGCAAGACACCGTTAGCATAGAGCAGCCCGATTCGGTGGCAAAATCGCACCTGATTGGGTTTAACTGGCGCTATGGCAACCCGCGCTACAACTTTTTTCTGGAAGTTGCCAGCGACAGCCCCAATATGTTTCTGGGCGTTGGAGATTACTATTTTGCGGGCGGCGGCGATTTTAGAATTGGGCGCAACCTGTTGCTCAACTTTGCCCTGCGCACCGTTTTAAATGACAAGTTTCACTTTAAAACCATTTTACCCATTGCCACACTTGCTTGTTTAATGCGGTAATCGCTGGTATTTAGGCTCCGGTTTATTCAGACCTGCAAGGTTTTTAAAACCTTACAGGGCTGAACCCAACCAACCCAACAATTTGCGTTGCAATTTGTTGCCTGTGAGTACGCACAGGTAATGGCAGACATTTCTAGACATAGGATGTTTCAAAAACATCCTATGTCTAGAACTCCTATGTTTGTAGCTCCAATATGTTTCCCCCCTCCGTTGTTTGTACCCCCTCAAACAATTATTCAGACCTGCAAGGTTTTTAAAACCTTACAGGTCTAAACCAAGGCGGAAACCCGGAACTTTTTCTTACAACTTTTGGCTAAGCATAGTAATAATTATTAAATACTACCTATCTTTAAACCACTTTAATATACCCACCACTACAACACCAACCCTATGGCAGAAGACAGAAGCCGGATAGCTAAACTAACCGCCCTCATAGGCTCACTTGCCCTAACCGCCGTAGCCCCCGAAGCGGGACTTCCCATGATATTGGGCAACATGGCTATTAATTTAAGCAGTCAATACATCTATGATTTGTTCAACCCCCGTTGGCAACAACTATGGCAGGGTAAAGATGGCATTTTAAACCACGATATTCAAAAAGCATTGGTAGCTGCACTGCAAACCGCTTACCAACAAATTGCCGAAAGCTATACCGAGTTGCACAAACCCGATGAAAGCGAAAAAAAAGCCATAGCAGATTTTATAACAGTGCTCAGTGCCGAAGCGGAGCAGCGTTTATTGCAGCCCGATGCAGAGAGCAACCCAGTGGGCGCACAGGAGTTGCTGAGCTATTTATCTTTTACGCAGGAAACCCAAATATACCCCCAACTGCAGGAACGCCTGCAACTGCTCACCAACCCGCCCAACGAATGGGAAACCGGCCCCCTGAGTGCGCAGTTTTTGCAATATTTTGAAGATAACTTAGGCGGCTTGGTTAAAGAAGCCTTTATTGCCCAACTGACAGCCAACCCCATAGCTAAAGAAAAACTCACCCTGCTGTATTTTGAGGTACTCAACCAATCGGTTATGCAGGGCAACGAGCAGATAATGAATGCCCTGCAAACCGTGCAAACCCAAACTACCCACAACGCTACCTACGCCGAAATATGGGTAAGCGCCATACGCCGCTTTAATGAGCGGTTTGAAGAACTGAAACAAGGGCAGGAACGCATTTTAAACGAAGTAAAAAGCCTGCCTCATGCCGTACAGCAGGCAGTAGCCGACGGGTTTAAACAATTGAGTACCGCTGCTGTTTTGCCCGATTTTATGGCATCTGAGCGTTATAAGAAGCTCAAAAACCAACTACAGCAACTGCAAACCGGGCAGCAAACCCTTGCTGCCGACATTGCCGAAATAGAAGAAGATATAAACAGCCAACCCGAAGGGCGCATTAAAGAGCGGCTGAAAACAGACTTGCGAAATTTGCAAACCGAACAACTGCAAAAAGATAAAACCCGGGAAGATACCCAAAAAGAATTGGAAACCTTTGTGCGCGATGTGCTTGCCTTAGCCCAAACCCTGGGCAGCATAGATGCTACCCAAAGCCCCCGCCTGCAGGAAGCCCGCCGCTTGTTTGAAGAGGGTGATTTTGAAGCCGCCAACAACACCCTGAACGAAAAAGCCATAGACGATGAAATACAGGCTGCAAAAACACAATTGGAAAACTTAGCCAACGAGTTACAGTTAAAAGCCCAAATCACCGCCCTCAACAAAACGCAGCCCCATTGGTTTGAAGAAGCCAAACGCCTTTATGAAAAAGGTGTAGCCACCCATAGCAGTTACCAAACTTGCTTTGCCTGCGCCTATTTTTTAGCAGCACACAACCAGCACAATCAAGCCATAGACTACTACACCCGGGCACTACCCTTAGCAGAAAACGAGCGCCAAAAAGCGGATATCTTGAACAATTTGGGGATTTTACTAAAGGCTAAAAATGAATTTACCGAAGCCTTATTGAAGTACGAAGAAGCCCTGGAGATAAGAAGAAACCTGGCGCAAGCCAACCCTCAAACCTGGTTGCCCGATGTGGCGATGACGTTGAACAATTTGGGGGTTTTACAACAGGCTAAAAATGAATTTACCGAAGCCTTATTGAAGTACGAAGAAGCCCTGGAGATAAGTAGAAACCTGGCGCAAGCCAACCCTCAAACCTGGTTGCCCGATGTGGCGATGACGTTGAACAATTTGGGGCTTTTACTAAAGGATATGAATGAATTTACCGAAGCCTTATTGAAGTACGAAGAAGCCCTGGAGATATACCGGAACCTGGCGCA
>MTCR01000144.1 GCA_002212725.1 Sphingobacteriales bacterium TSM_CSM
CGGCTGCCAGGCAATAAAATGAATTGGAATGTGCTTTAGCGCATTCTGCAATAAGCACTATATGCCAGGGCTTTAGCCAAATTTACCACCCGGCTGCCAGGCAATAAAATGAATTGGAATGTGCTTTAGCGCATTCTGCAATAAGTACAACATGCCGGGGCTTTAGCCAAATTTACCTTGCAACTGCCGTTTTTTTTAATCTTCCACGGCGTTTTTAAGTTCCTGCAGTTTAAGCAGCGCTTCTATTGGGGTAAGTGCATTAATATTGAGCAGGGAAAGCAGTTCTTTTACCTTTTTCAGTTTAGGGTCGGTCATTTCAAAAAGCGACAACTGGAACGGTTCCTGTTTGGGCATTTGTTTAAGCGCATTTTGGGTATGCTGCAATTGGTGCTGTTTTTCCAGTTGGGCCAGAATTTCTATGGCGCGGGTAACCACCGCTTTTGGCATACCGGCCATTTGCGCCACATGAATGCCGAAACTTTTTTCGGCGGGGCCTTCTACCAGTTTGCGCAAAAAAATAACCTTGTTGCCGGTTTCTTTTACGGCAATGCTGTAATTTTTAATGCGGTTGTGTTTTTCGGCCAGTTCTGTAAGTTCGTGGTAGTGGGTGGCAAAAAGGGTTTTGGGTTGCGCCTTCGGGTTATTGTGCAAAAATTCGGCCAATGCCCAGGCTATGGAAATACCATCGTAGGTGCTGGTACCGCGCCCTATTTCATCGAGCAGAATTAAACTTCGCGGCGAGAGATTGTTCATGATGCTGGCGGTTTCGTTCATTTCTACCATAAAGGTAGATTCGCCCGATGAGATGTTGTCTGATGCGCCTACGCGGGTAAAAATTTTGTCTATCAGTCCTATTTCGGCGCTTTGAGCGGGCACAAAACTACCCATTTGCGCCATAAGCACAATCAGGGCGGTTTGCCTTAACAAAGCCGATTTACCCGACATATTGGGCCCGGTAATGATGAGTATCTGTCGTTCTTCGCTGTCTAATTCTATATCGTTGGGCACGTAAGTTTCGCCCAGTTGCAGTTGCTGTTCAATAACCGGGTGTCGCCCCTGTTTAATGTTGAGGGTAAATTCGGTGTTAATTTGGGGGCAGCAATAGTGTTGTTTTTGGGCTACGGCGGCAAAAGACAGCAGGCAGTCAATTCGGGCAATGAGGTTGGCGTTGAGTTGTATGGGTCTTATATAATCGGCAAGTTCGGCGGTAAGGGTGTTAAACAGGGCGGTTTCCAATTGTATGGTTTTTTCTTCGGCGCCCAGTATTTTTTCTTCGTAGCGTTTCAGTTCTTCGCTGATATAGCGCTCGGCGCCGGTAAGCGTTTGCTTGCGTATCCAGCCTGCCGGTATTTGGTCTTTGTATTTGTTGCGCACTTCAAAATAGTAGCCAAACACATTGTTAAAGCCAATTTTGAGCGATGAAATGCCGGTATTGGCAATTTCGCGCTGCTCCATCTGCAGCAGGTAATCTTTGCCCGATGTTTGAATATGCCTTAATTCGTCTAACTCTTCCGATACGCCTTCGGCAATAATGCCGCCTTTGTTAAGGGCAACGGGCGGGTCGTCTGACAGCCATTTGTCTAATTTTTCGGTAATAAGTTTGCAGGGGTTCAGTTGTTCGCCCAATTTGTTCAGGTGTTCGTTGCTGCATTGCAGACAATTTTCCTGAAGGGGTGCAATGGCTTGCAGTGCTTTTTTAATATGGGCTACCTGCCTTGGGTTTACCCTTCCCATAGGTACCAGCGCAATAAGGCGTTCCAGGTCGCCCATGGGTTTAAGGCAGTGGAGGAGGGCGTCAGCAAAATCGGGGTTATCAATAATATGCTGTACAATTGCCAGTCGTTCAATAATAGCCTGTTTGTCGAGCAGGGGCAGCACCATCCATTTTTTGAGCAGGCGGCTGCCCATAGGCGTAACGGTTTTGTCGAGCACCGAAATAAGAGGTTTTCCGCTCTCAAAAGGGGTGCTAAGCAGTTCCAGATTGCGAATGGTAAAGCGGTCGAGCCACATGTACTTATCCTGCCGCAGGCGGCCAAGGGCGGTAATATGTTGCAGGTTGGGGTGTTCGGTTTCGGACAGATAGTGAATTACGGCGCCGGCGGCAATAATACCTTCTTCCAAATCATCTACGCCAAACCCTTTAAGCGATTGGGTTTGGAAATGGCGCAACAGGGTTTCGCGGGCGTAATCGCGGCCAAAAACCCAGTCGTCAACAGGGTAGAGATAGAGTTTGTCGCCAAAGCGTTCTGTAAATTCCTTTTGTTTGGTTTTGGGCAGAATTACCTCTGCGGGGGCAAAACTTTGGAGCAGTTTATCAATATAATCGGGGTTGCCCTGCGATACCAGAAATTCGCCGGTAGAAATATCGGTAAAAGCAACACCTGTTTCGGTTTTGGTAAAAAACACCGATGCCAGGTAGTTGTTGGTTTTATGGTCGAGCATTTTTTCGCCCAGTGCCAGGCCGGGGGTTACCAGTTCGGTAACGCCGCGCTTTACCACGGTTTTAGCCAGCGCGGGGTTTTCTAATTGGTCGCACACGGCCACGCGGTAGCCTGCCCGCACTAATTTGTGCAGGTACATATCGAGGGCATGATGCGGAAACCCGGCCAGTTCCACCTCCGAAGCCGACCCGTTGTGGCGCTTGGTAAGGGTAATGCCCAGGGTTTTGGCGGTTTCAACGGCATCTTGTCCAAAGGTTTCGTAAAAATCGCCTACCCTGAACAGCAACAGCGCATCGGGGTATTTACCCTTAATGCGGTTGTATTGCTGCATGAGCGGGGTTTCCGTCTTTTTCGACATGGGGTTTGGGGGTTTAACCTTTGTTGCAGGGGTAAAGATACGGTGTTTGTACGGGGTAAACAACAAAACCGGGGCAACGTTTTACAAGCAGGCGAGTAAATTCGTTTTTCTGCAAAGGTTATGCCGCCTGTACAGGGTTTATTGCCATGAGGGCGGTGTGCGGGCAGTGGTATGCGCTAAAGCTACCGGCGCCCTGTGTATAAGGGAGCATACCGCAGCGCCGGATACAAAGCACCCTGTTTTAAACATAACAAAAACAAACAATACCCTTGTTTTGCATGCCGGTTGCGCCATTAAGAACGGTGGTTACGGCAGATCGCTGTAGTTGCCGGCATTGTTTGTGTCGGGGTTAAACAAACTGCCCTGTTGCTGTTCGGGGTGTGCATTACCGGCCGAGGTTATGCCCGCAATAGTATTATCTATTTTTTGCAACTCTTTCTGGGCATTGCGGTAGGCTTCGGAGGCAGTTTGCAGGCTTTTACCCAGTTTATCCATATAGCTTTGGTAATGCTGAAAATGACGGGTTAAATCGTTTACTTTTTGCATTACCTCTTTTATTGATTCTTCAATTTGCAGGGCTTTTAACCCCTGTAAAATGGTTTGCAGATAAGCATAAAAAGATACCGGAGAAACCAAAATAACACGTTTGGAAAAAGCATATTCCACCACATCGGGGGTGTTGCTGCCCGAAGGCGCAGCCGCATTGAGCAGGTGGTAGTAAATGCCCTCGGCGGGTATAAACATCAGGGCAAAATCGGTGGTATTTTCATCGGGTTTAATATATTTTGCGGTTTCGTCAATGCGTTTTTTCAGGTCAGACCTGAACAGGCGGTCTGCCTGCTGTTGCTCTGCGGGGTTTTCGGTTTGCAGCAGCCGGTTATAGTTTTCTAAAGAAAATTTGGCGTCAACGGGCACAATTTTATCTTTGAAAAACAGGGCAGCATCTACTTTCTCGCCGTTTGAAAAAGTGTATTGCATTTTAAAACTACCCGATGGCAAAACATTTTGCAGCAGGGTTTCCAGAAAAAACTCGCCCAATACGCCCCGTTGTTTGGGGTTTTGCAATATTTTTTCGAGGCTTTTCATTTGTCCGGCAAAATCCAGTATCTGGCGGTTGGTGCTGTCTATGGCGCTCAGTTTTCCGCTAATGTCATTAATAAGGGCGGCGCTGCTTTGGTGTTGCTGCAACAGGTGTTGTGCGGTATTTTGCTGATAAGCAACCATTTGCCGCAGCAGGGCATCGAGGCGCTCCTGTATTTCGGTGCGGTTTTGCACACCCGATTGGCTTACATCATTGCGCAAATCGGTGAGCAGGGTAAGCATCATTTGAAATGCGCCGGTATCGGCCGGTTGACGGGCTTTGTTTAGCAACAGGTAGATAATAAACAGCAACGCCAGCAGTATAACGGCGGCCAGCAGTGCAAGGGCTTGTGCGGCGGTAAGCATAACGGGTTGTGGTTTTGCAGCAAAACTAACAAATTTAGCAGAAAGTAAAAAATTTTTGCAGTAGTTTTATGTTTTTTAATTGCTTACCGGCTATACCTCAGGCTCAGGCGTTGTGTGGTTTTACGGCAAAGAACCCGGGCATTTGGGGATTTACCCCGTACCTTACTCCTTAAAAACAGGAAAGGGATACACTTTGGCGCTTAAGGTGGCGCTTCGGCATATCCCCGTCTCCTGTCTCGGGAAAAAATTGTATATGCGGGCACTTAAACCGGCTGTTCCGACGACAAGGCTGCCGACAGAAATTCGCGGTTGAGGCGGGCAATGTTGGTAATAGAAATGCCTTTGGGGCAGTAAGCCTCGCAGGCGCCGGTATTGGTGCAACTGCCAAAGCCGGCTTCATCGTGGGCTTTCATCATGCTGATAACCCGTTTTTTGCGTTCGGGCTGTCCTTGGGGCAAAAGTGCCATATGCGATACCTTGGCGCTAAGAAACAGCATGGCCGATGAGTTTTTGCAGGCTGCCACACAGGCGCCGCAGCCAATACATTCGGCGGCATCCATAGCTTTTTCGGCCATATCCTGTGGCACCGGCACCGAGTTGGCTTCGGGTGCGCTGCCGGTATTTACCGAAATATAACCGCCTGCCTGTATTACTTTATCAAATGCCGAGCGGTCAACGGCCAGGTCTTTAATTACCGGAAACGCCTTTGCGCGCCAGGGTTCTACCACAATGGTATCGCCGTCTTTAAAGCTGCGCATGTGCAACTGGCAGGTGGTGGTGGCCTTTACATGCCCGTGGGGGTGGCCGTTAATAACCATACTGCACATGCCGCAAATGCCCTCGCGGCAGTCATGGTCAAAGGCTACAGGGTCTTTTTTATCTTTGATGAGTTGCTGGTTGAGCACGTCCATCATTTCAAGAAAAGACATATCGGATTCAATATCCGCAACGTTGTATGTTTCAAAGCGGCCGTTGTCCTGTGCATTTTTTTGCCGCCAAACTTTGAGGGTTATTTTCATAGATAAAACAGTTTAAAACGGTTTATAAACAATACTGTTTTTGGTTTAGAGGTGGGGGTGGCTCGGGTTATTTATAGCTTCGGGTGCTGGGTTTTACGTTTTCAAAAACCAGCTCTTCTTTGTGCAGTTGCGGGTCTTTACCGGTTCCGGTAAATTCCCATGCTGCCACGTACTGGAAGTTGGCATCATCGCGTTTGGCTTCGCCGTCTTCGGTAAATTCTTCGCGGAAGTGTCCGCCGCAAGATTCTTCGCGGTTCAGGGCATCAATTACCATCAGTTCGCCCAGTTCCAGAAAATCGGCTACGCGGCCGGCTTTTTCCAGTTCGGGGTTAAATTCGTTGGCAGTGCCGGGCACCAGTACGTTTTGCCAAAATTCTTCGCGCAGGGTTTGTATTTCTTTTCGGGCTTGTTTCAGTCCTTCGGCGTTGCGCGCCATTCCACACTTGTCCCACATAATTTTACCCAATGCCATATGAAAATCATCAACCGATTTATTGCCTTTTATACCCAGCAGGCGGTCAATTTGTGCCTGTACGTTGTTTTGGGCTTCGGCAAAGGCGGCTTGGTTGGTATTGATGGGCGGGGTGCGAATTTCATCGGCCAAAAACTGGGCAATGGTTACGGGTATTACAAAATAACCATCGGCTAAGCCCTGCATGAGCGCCGATGCACCGAGGCGGTTGGCGCCGTGGTCGGAGAAGTTGGCTTCCCCCAGGGCATAAAGGCCCGGTATGGTGGTGCTAAGGTCATAGTCCACCCAAAGTCCGCCCATGGTATAGTGTACTGCCGGAAAAATTTTCATGGGGGTTTCGTAGGGGTTGTCGTCGGCAATTCGCTGGTACATTTCAAACAGGTTGCCATAGCGGGCGGCAATTACGTCTTTTCCGAGGCGTTTAATGGCATCGGAGAAATCGAGGTAAACGGCATAGCCCGATTTTACCACTCCCCTGCCCTCATCGCACACTACTTTAGCGGCACGCGAGGCAATATCGCGGGGTACCAGGTTGCCAAAGGCGGGGTACATGCGCTCCAGGTAGTAATCGCGGTCTTCTTCGGGTATTTGCTGAGGTGGTTTGAGGCGGTCTTCTTTCTTTTTGGGCACCCATACGCGGCCGTCGTTTCGCAAACTTTCGCTCATAAGGGTAAGTTTTGATTGGTAGCCGCTGGTAACGGGTATGCAGGTGGGGTGAATTTGGGTAAAGCAGGGGTTGGCAAACAGAGCGCCTTTGCGGTGTGCTTTCCAGGCGGCGGTAACATTGCTGCCCATGGCGTTGGTAGAGAGGTAAAATACGTTGCCATAGCCGCCGGTGCAGAGCAGTACGGCATGTGCGCCGTGTCGCTCCAATTGGCCGGTAATTAGGTTCCGGGCAATAATACCGCGGGCTTTACCGTCTATTACCACTACATCAAGCATTTCGTGGCGGTTGTACATTTTTACCGAGCCTGCGGCAATTTGGCGGCTGAGGGCGCTGTATGCCCCCAACAGCAACTGCTGTCCGGTTTGTCCGCGGGCGTAAAACGTGCGCGATACCTGCACACCGCCAAAAGAACGGTTGGCCAGCAGGCCGCCGTATTCGCGGGCAAAAGGCACGCCTTGTGCCACACATTGGTCAATAATTTGCACGCTGGCTTCGGCAAGGCGGTAAACATTGGCCTCGCGCGAGCGGTAGTCGCCGCCTTTAATGGTATCATAAAAAAGGCGGTAAATGCTGTCGCCGTCGTTCTGGTAGTTTTTGGCGGCGTTTATGCCCCCTTGTGCGGCAATGCTGTGCGCACGGCGGGGCGAGTCCTGAAAACAAAAACATTTAACATTATAACCCAACTCGCCCAAGGTTGCCGCCGCCGAAGCGCCGGCCAAGCCCGACCCTATCACAATAACATCTAAACGGCGTTTGTTGGCAGGCGATACAAGTTTGCATTTGGAGCGGTAGGTTGTCCATTTATCTTCCAGATTTCCGGCCGGAATTTTGGCATCGAGTTTCATATAAAGGAAGGATTTTTTAAATAATTAGTATGGCTGTGGTAAAAAATCAAAAAAAGAACTCCGGTTGTTTGCCGGTGGCAGGTTGGTGTTTGGAGGAGTTATTTTATGATTGCTGAATGAAAAACAAATATAACGGCTGAATGGCAAAGCCCAGATTTACGCCGATGGAAAAAATCCACCCGAAGGCTTGAATAATCGGGGTGTACTTTTTGTGGCTCAGCCCCAACGTTTGAAATGCACTTTGAAAACCATGTATTAAGTGGTAGGCCAGCGCCACCAAAGATACGAGGTACAACAGTACATACCACCATTGCGAAAAAGCTTCTTTTACTATGCTGTACAGGTCTTTAAATTCTTTACCATCGTAGGTAACGGAAGGCATTGCGCCAAACTTGTACTCAAACCAGAAACTTTTAAGGTGAACTACCAGAAAAAAGAAAATGATAATGCCCAGCAAAGCCATATTGCGGCTTGCCCAGGTGCTGCCTGCAGGCGTTGCGGCATATTTTACAGGTCTGGCCTGCCTGTTTTTAAGCGCAAGGGCTACCCCATCAAAGGCATGGAGCAAAATAAGAAAGTAGGTAATGTAAGAAACAACCTTAATGGGTGCAAAATGGGTCATAAAATAAGCGTACTCATTAAAGGCCCTGCCGCCGTCTGATTTCAGCAACTGCAGGTTGCCGCTCATGTGTACTGCCAGAAACAGGCATAAAAACAAACCGGTAAGGCTCATGATAAGTTTACGCCCTACCGATGAACTGAAAAAATGACCCAGCCAGCTTAACGAATAGGTTTTGGTTGCAATTTCACTTGACATATAGCTATTAATGTTTTGTGTGCAAAATTAGTGCTTAAACCTTTAGCTTGTATGTGTGCAGGCACTTTTTACGGCTTGCGTTGAGCAGATGCCGGCAGGTTTACCATGCCAACCCACAAACAACACTTTTAACAACAATAAAACAACAGGATGGTTTGCTGTTTTGGGGTAAAACAAAAGCCGGCAATTATGCCGGCAGCATGCAATAAAAGAACAAGATACCCCCAAAACGGCATTAATGCCTGTAACGGTACCCTTCGTGGTAGTAGTCAGACTCGTAGGGTTCGTTTCCGGTGTATTTCAGTTTGCCGTTGGCGGCGTATTGTTCTTTCAGGGGGCGTTGTCTTTCAAGGTCGGCAATTATTTGTATATTGGCGGGAGAGGTTTCAAAAAGGTTGTAGGTTTGCCAGTATTGGGGGTCGTAGGTGCGGTAGCGGGGGTGGTAAAATATGCTGCTTTGTTTTGCTCTTGTGTTTTCGGGCAAAGGGGTAACCCCTTTGGTGCTGATGTTATTGATGGTTAGTTCGGCGTAAAAATTAAGGTCGTAACGTTGCTGGGTTTCATAGTCGTAGTAAAAAACGTCGTGACTGGCATTTACATAATTAAGGTAGAGTTTGCCGTTGTACTCCTTGTAGGTCATTACTGCTTTTGAGCGGTAGGGTGCGCCGTTGCCTTCCCGGCCGTCGGGCAGGTTATCGGCGGCAATTTCCACACGCAACACGGCGTAATCTGTTTTTCGGATGAATAACCTGCCTCTGTAAGTACCCGATTTTTTACTTTCCAACACATACCCGATGCAATAAACCGGCTGTTTTCCGTCGTACATCACACTGTCTGTGTTCAGCCGTTCAACACCGGTTTTGGTTTGCCTGGCAAACAGTTGCCAAAATTCGCTGTTTCTAAGCAAATTGCCTCTCAGGGCAAAATTAACATCTATATACAGCACATATTTACCCTTGTTGCAAATATCGCTCACCCGCAACTGGTTTACTTTTACCGTTTCGGCCGGTTTGTTCATATTGGGCAGGTAGCCCATGGGGTCGTAAATGCTCACGGCTGCTTCGGCAAATGCGGCATAAGTGCCGTTTTCCTTAAAGTATTCGCGGTAAAAACCGTCCATCAGGTACGGGTCCACTATATAGTTGTCGGGTATGTGTTGCATAGCCCTTTTCACAATTTCTCCCGCACTCAGGTCATTGGGGGTAATGGTAACAGTTTCCAAAGAATACGCCCGCGGAACCAGGGCAATTTGCACCGGTTCCATGGCCAGCAAATCTGCAATAGGAGCTGCATAAGCATAGTAACCAATGCATGAAACCTGCAACGAATCTTCGGCAAACTTTTCGGGAAAATGCAGTTCAAACTCTCCGCGTTCATTGCTTACCGTACCAATAGCATAGCCATTAATGCCAATATTGGCAAATGCTACCGCCTGCCCGCCACCTGCACTCCTTACTTTACCACTTAACACCAATTCCTGCCCCTGTACCGGCATGGTATAAAGCATAACCAAAAGCGGCAATGTATAAAGATATAAACCCACCCGAAACCGGTAAAAAATAGCAGTAAATATTTTCAACATAACAGTTTAACCAAAAAAACGATGTTCAAATCGGGTAATGTTCACAGGCAACCTTTACCCCTCGCCTCCCGTTTAAAAAACAGGTGTTGCATTCAGAAGAATTATACCCAAAAATCGAACCAAAAAAAGTGAATTACACCGTTTTAGCGCTTCGCAAAAAAAATATGTTCAAAAACTAAGCGTGTAAAATGGCAACGCGTAATTTTACAACCCTATAAAAACCCGTTTTTTACATGCAAAGGTTGAGCGCTGTTGCTCTGTTGGTACTGCTATGCTGGCAAATGTCGGGGTGGCATGTATTGCACCCGCTTAACCGCAAGTTGGTTTCGCAGCTATTAAAACGGCATGTAACAGAGCACAGGCTTACCGTACTTGTTTTCAGCAATGCCGATTTGCATTTGCTGCAATGGGTGGAAAAAGGAAAGGAATTTGTGCTGAACGGAAAATGGTACGATGTGGCACATACCGAAGTTTGCGGCAATCTTACTTATTTCCACTGTTTTGCCGATGAAACCGATACACAATTGTCTGCACATCATTACGGCACAGACAACCCCGAAAACGGGCCGCAAAATCAACAGGCAAACCAGCTCAAATTTGCAAGCGTGGTGTACTGCAATGCAGTTAACCGCCTTTTGTTCTGCCCGCCTCCGGCACTTACCGCACTTGCACAAAGTACTTTATCCTTACCCCTTCCTCCTTTGCCGGTAATTGACGTGCCAACGCCGCCCCCGCAAACTAAAACCGGCAAGATATAAATTGATATAAATCTGCACTATGCAACAACAGGCTTACCTGTTGCCTGCCTCCGCATAACCAAATGTGCCGGAAACGGCTGTGTTTTAGATTTACAAATACAGCAGGCCTTTTGGGCGCTCCAAAATCCGGCCGGTTGCATATTGCACTGTTTGGGTAAAACAGGTACACTTTTTACTAAACTTAACTTTACTATTAAAAATGAAAAATAGTCTGAAATTTATCCTTCTGTTTTTATTCGCCCTGAACGCAACGGCGCAAACCGATACGCTTACCAAAACCATTAACCTTAACGAGGTGGTAATTTCCACCGGTAAGTTTACCGAAAAAAAACGCGAAGTGCCGTATCAGGTTCAGCTCATTACCCCTGCAAAACTGCGGTTCGACAACAACCAAACCACCGCCGATGTGTTGCTGAACACCGGCAATATTTTTGTACAAAAAAGTCAGATGGGCGGCGGCAGCCCCGTTTTAAGAGGCTTTGAAGCCAACCGCGTACTCATTGTTATTGACGGGGTGCGCCTGAACAACGCCATATACCGCGCCGGTCACCTGCAAAACGTTATAAGAATTGACAACAACATGCTCGACCGTGCCGAAGTGGTATTCGGGCCTAACTCGGTGCTTTACGGCAGCGATGCCTTGGGCGGCGTTATGCACTTTTACTCCAAAACGCCCCACCTGTCGGAAAACAATAAGCCTGCCGTAAACGCCGGCGCCTACTTCCGGTATGCATCGGCCAATAATGAAAAAACCGGACACCTTAACTTCAATTTCGGAACCAAAAAATGGGGTTTTCTTACCTCCTTTACCTATTCCGATTTTGACGACCTGCGGCAGGGCAGCAACCGCCGTTCCGATTACCCCGACTTCGGGAAACGACTGTTTTATGTAGAACGCATAAACAATACCGACAGCGCTGTGGTAAACAAAAACCCCGATAAACAGGCAGGAACCGCCTACAGCCAATACGACCTGCTCCAGAAAATACGGTTTCAGCAAAACGACCGCATAAACCATACATTCAACTTCCAGCTTTCCAATACCACCAATGTGCCCCGCTACGACCGCCTTACCGAAACATCGGGCGGGCTGCCGCGTTTCGCAGAGTGGCATTACGGCCCCGAAAAACGCCTCATGGCAAGCTATCAGTTGCAGTTAGACAAAGGCGTAACCCGGTTTACCAACGCCCGCCTTACGCTGGCCTACCAAAACATTACAGAAAGCCGCAACAGCCGCCGCTTTAACAACATAAACCTGCGCCGGCAGGCAGAAAAAGTGCAGGTATGGAGCGCCAACCTCGATGCTTCCAAAAATCTGGCAACCAACAACACCCTGCGCTACGGCGCCGAATTTACCTTTAACGAGGTAAACTCTACTGCCAGTTCGCTCGATATTACCACCAATCAGGTTAGTGCATGGAACACGCGGTACCCCGATGGCGGAAGTTCCTACCTCACCTCGGGTTTATACCTTACCGACCAACATCGGCTGGCCGGTGGTAAACTGATTGCCTCCGCAGGGCTTAGGTTCAGTTTCGTTCATATGAAGTCCAAATTTGAGAGCAAAGAGTTTTTCCCCTTCCCTTACTCCGAAGCCAACCAAAGCAACAGCGCCCTCAACGGTAACCTGGGACTGGTCTGGCTGCCCGCACCCACCTGGAAAATAAGCCTGCTGGGTGCTACCGGTTTCAGAGCGCCCAATGTTGATGATTTGGGTAAACTCTTCGACTCACAGCCCGGAACCGTGTTTGTGCCCAACCCCAACCTTAAACCCGAATACGCCTGGAACGCCGAACTGGGCATTACCAAAAACCTGTTCGGCAAACTGCAACTCGAAACCACCGCCTTTTACACCCTGCTCAACAATGCCATTGGCGCCGCACCGTTTGCCTTCAACAATCAGGATACCATTGAGTACGACGGCGTACCAAGCGCCGTTTTTGCACAGGTAAACAACAACAGCGCCTATGTTGCGGGGGTAAATGCCGCCATGTTGTTTGATGTTACCGGCTTTCTTTCTTTGTTTGGCTCGGTTAACTATACCTACGGCCGCATAAATACCGATACCACCGATTACCCCTTAGACCATATTCCGCCTATCTTTGGCAGGGCAGGCGCCAAACTGCAATTCGGTATGCTGAAAGGTGAAGTATTTACCCTCTTCAACGGCTGGAAACGCATAGAAGACTACAACCTGAACGGCGAAGATAATCAGGTGTACGCCACCCCCGATGGTATGCCTGCCTGGTTTACCCTTAACCTCCGCACTTCGTATGTGGTAAACAAAAACTTCGAAATCCAGGCCGGCATTGAAAATATACTTGATGCCAATTACCGCCTTTTTGCTTCAGGAGTAAGCGCCCCCGGACGCAACTTCAGCATTACGTTAAGAGGTAACCTCTGATAACCGTTTTGTGACCGGAATAACCCTTTCATCTCTCCCCGAAAGGAATACAAAAGAACAAAACCGCCCGGTTGTGCAGTTACAATCGGGCGGTTTTGTTTCCGGAACTGTATAAAACGGTTGCCTTACCGCATAAGTGTTACATTGCCTTTAAAGTCTTTTTCGGTTCCATCGGTAAAGGTGATGCTGGCATAATATACATATACACCCAACTCCTGTTCAACACCTTTGTAAGTTCCGTCCCAACCAATTGCGGGCGAGCCGCTACCGGTATACACTTCCTGGCCCCAACGGTTGTACACAAACAACTCCACGCTTTCTACATTGCTGCCGAATAGCCTGAAAACATCATTAACCCCGTCATCGTTTGGCGAAAATGCATTCGGTATAATCACCATGTTACCGGGCGGCAACAGCGTTACCTGCACACTGTCCGAATCGGTACAACCCCATTCATCAATACCCGTAACTGTGTATGAAGCCGTTCCCGATATAATTACCACCGGGTCTGTACAGTCGTTGCACGACAAAATATCATTGCCCGATGTTGTCCAGCTGTAGGTGAGCGAAGTCCCCTGCGTGGCACTGCCCGAAACACCCAATTGCACCTCGCCGCCTTGCGCCGTGGCAGTTGGGGTTGCCGTAGCTGTAACCGTAACAGCATCGGTTACCAAAACAAGAGCAATGCGCCCGCTAACACAGGTGGGGGTCGGCAATTGAAGCGGCTTCTGCATAATAAATTCCCGGTGCATCGGGCACAAAAGTGGTGCCGCTGCCCAACAGGTTTCCGCCCACAGGCGCATCGTACCAGTTCACCACCGTACCCGCCTCACTGCTTACCTCAAATGCTGTGGTGTTGACCTCCCCTGCACAAACCACTACCGTATCTGAAACGGCAACCGGCTCCAATGGCGGAATGCAGGTAGTGCAATCGGTAACGGTCAGGACAAAATCATCGATTCCGGTGCAGCCGTTGGCATCGGTAACGGTTACCGCATAAGTGCCCGATGCTGCAGCATCAAGCGTTTGCGCAGTGCTTCCGTCATTCCACCCATAACCGGCAAAACCTGTGCCGGCATCTAGAACAGCCGTTTCGCCCAAACAAATATTGCTGCTCCCCTCAATAACTACCGCCGGAAGTGAATTTTCGGTAACATCTGCACCGGTGCTTCCGGTACAGCCCGATGCATCGCTAACCGTTACGCTATAGGTGCCGCCGGTGGTGATGGCGCTCGTTTGCGTGTTGTCGCCGTTGCTCCAAGTGTAGGTGGCATAACCGCCGCCCG
>MTCR01000098.1 GCA_002212725.1 Sphingobacteriales bacterium TSM_CSM
CATATTGCAGTAGCAGGCAACATTGGAGCAGGTAAAACCACCCTTGCCGAAAAACTGAGCCAACATTTTGAGTGGAAAATCTTTTACGAAGATGTGGACCATAACCCCTACCTCGAAGATTTTTACGAAGATATGCGGCGTTGGTCTTTTAACCTGCAAATTTATTTCTTAAACAGCCGCTTTAATCAGGTAAGAGCCATACAAGAGGGCGCTGTTACGGTAATTCAAGACCGCACCATTTACGAAGATGCCTACATTTTTGCGCCCAACCTGTATGAAATGCAACTTATGTCGGAGCGCGATTTTCAGAACTACATTACCCTTTTCCGAACCATGAGCGCTACCTTTGGCGCTCCCGATTTGCTTATTTACCTGCGCGCCTCCATAGAAACACTGGTAAAACAAATTAGCAAGCGCGGCCGCGAATTTGAAACCAATATACGCATTGATTACTTAGAGCGACTGAACAACTATTACGAAAACTGGATAAGCAACTACAAGGCCGGTCCGCTGCTCATAATAAACGTTGATGAAATAAACTATGCCGATGAAGAAGCCGGACTGAAAAGGGTAATAGAACAGGTATCGGAAAAACTGAAAGAATTAAAATTACATATATAACTCAGGACATGCGGCATGAGGTATTGAGCATTGTTCTGAAAGTTATGGAGATGCTATACGGGCAAATCGGGTAAACAATAAAGCCCGTTCAGAAAACCAAACACAAGCCCTATAAGTCATTACGGCTGCAAACTACATATTTACCTTCCAATAGCAAAGCCTTTTATTTCGTAGCAACTGCTACTACCTCAACCTATTACGGCGCGCATTTACCGAAGCGAAGATAAAAAATAGCTCCGGAATGCACCCAAACTCACTGTTGTCATTTTTTTTAGTAGCTTTACCTTACTTAACCCGCAAATAACAAAGTACAAGAACCATGAAAGCAAGTTACATTCTGTTATTTTTCATATTATCAGTTGCTGCAAATGCCCAAACCCAGCTTAGCTGGTCAATACCTATAGCGGTGGCGAATACAGATTTTGGCTTTTATCGCCCGCATATAGCACTTAGTGAAAATGAGTTTCCGGTTGTACTATGGGGTAATGGCGCAACAGCGGCCATATATGTAAGTCAATGGCAACCGGCAGGTTTTACCACACCAACCCGGGTAAACCCCGAAGGAACAGAAGCCTTTACCTCCAATTGGGCCGGCCCCGATTTTGCCGCTACCGATACCGGTCTTTTTGTGGTATATAAACAACTGCCCGAAGAAACCAGCAATTTATGGATAGCCCACTCCTACAACAACGGGCAATCTTTTTTACCACCCATAGATGTAGATGCACAGGGCTTCGTATCGCGGTTTCCAACCGTAACTATAGATATAAACGGAAACCCCCTTGTAGGTTTCATGAAATTTGACAGTGGCTGGGATAACCCCCGATGGGCAGTAACCCGTTCGGCAGATGCCGGTTTTACCTTTTTGCCCGATGTGCCGGCAGGTGATTATTCGGGTGGGGAGGCCTGCGATTGCTGCCCCGGAAACATTGTAATGCATGGCAACACCGTTGCCATGCAATATCGCGATAACCTTGACAACCTTCGGGAAATGTGGACCGGTATTTCAACCGATGGCGGAGTATCATTTCCAACAGGTGCAAAAATTGACGACACCCATTGGATAATTAACCAATGCCCCTCTTCGGGCCCCGATGGGTATATTGTAAACGATACACTTTATTCGGTATTTATGTCAAAGGCAAGCGGTAAAAACCGGGTATATTACAGTGCCCTGCACCTGCCCTCGAAAACCCTGGCCTACAGCCAGACATTTACCCAAAATGCAGCCAATCTGTTATCGCAAAACTATCCCCGCACAGCACAACGCGGGCAGGTTACCGCAACGGTATGGGAGCAGCGGGTAAACAACGGCAAGCAAATTATGCTGGCCTGCAACACCGGAAACCTGTATCCCATGAATTTTACCCTCGATACACTGGCCTTTTCTACCAACAACAGCGCATTTGAAAACCCCGATGTTGTTATCAGCGACCATCAAATTCACGTAGTTTGGCAAGACAACCTGTCGCAAACGGTAAAATATGTAGTAGCCGAGTTTGAACCGCCGGTTATTAGCAGCACACCTGCCCCAAACCCATCGCTCTTGCCAATTGCAGTTTGGCAATCTGACAATGGCAATGAACTTTACATTACACTGCCCAATTCATATACACACAGCAATACCCAAATTCAAATACTAAACTTAGCGGGCAATGTATTGGGTACTTATTCCCCAAATATTAGCAACAATACACAAGAAATTTCTATGGCAAACTGGGCATCGGGCATATACGTATGTGCTTTTTATCAAAACGGTAAACTCGTACAAAGTCGGCAATTCATAAAAAGGTAACAGGCGCTTTTTACTGCCGGTCAATTGTATAACCTGCCACGGAATAATGTTGTAATACAGACGGGTATCAGGTTAAAGGGGATAATTTTTTACGGTTCAGAAACTTTTTGTTTGCAATTTTGATTTATTTAGTAAATTTGCACCTGCAAATACGGTGCCCATAGCTCAGTAGGTTAGAGCATCAGATTGTGGTTCTGAGGGCCGTGGGTTCGAATCCCATTGGGCACCCGCAATAAAACCCGCAAACCTCCATGTTGAGCGTTTGCGGGTTTTTTTATGAAGGTAAATTCTGTGGCGGTTAAGAATTCAATATCAGGTATGTGGTATAGGCCACAAATACCAGCAGCATAACTACAGCCTGCCAACGGTCTAAAATTTGACGCTTGCCAATAAACATGGTTCCAAACAGCAGCATATTGCCGGCAAGAAACAACAGGCAATCGGTATTAAAGGCCGTGTGGTATTCAATTGGGTGTATAACAGCGCTAAGTCCCAATACAAAAAACAGGTTAAAAATATTAGAACCCACCACGTTGCCCACGGCAATATCGCTGCGTTTTTTGCTTGCAGCCACTGCCGAGGTAACCAGTTCAGGCAAAGAGGTGCCGGCGGCTACTATGGTTAGCCCAATGAGTTTCTGACTAAGTTGCATAAAGGTAGCAATATGTACGGCGCTATCCACCACAATTTTACCACCCGCAACCAACACAATTAACCCTGCTAAAGTTAGCAACACCGATTTTTTTCCGCTCATCAGGGTAATTTTTTCATCGGGGGGCGCATTTTCGGTTTTGGTGCTCAGGTAAGCGTAGTACAAAAATACCATAAAAAACATGAGCAACATTACCCCGTCTGTGCGGTCAATGCGGTTGGGAGTACTTTGGTTAACCAACACATCATTGGCAATAAGCAGCAGCACCATCCCCGATAAAAAAGAATATGGAATTTCGCGCCATATAGTATTGCGCTTTACCGAAAGCGGGTAAATAATGCCTGCAACACCCAAAATGGCAAAAATATTAAAATTGTTGCTGCCTATTATGTTGCCCAAAGCTATATCATTAGCTCCTTTAAACGACGCCAGCACGTTTACCACCAATTCGGGGGTAGAAGTGCCAAAGGCAACAATGGTAAGCCCGATTACCAGTTCGGGAATGTTATATCTTTTCGCCAGCGAAGCTGCGCCGCTAACCAGCCAGTCGGCTCCTTTAATGAGCATGGCAAAACCGGTAATCAGCAAAACAATACTTATAAACATGGGCAATAGTTATACTTGTTAGAGGGCATATTGGTTGGCAGTGCAATGTAAGGGCAAAAATGCAAAAAGAGCCACCTACGCCTTTAAAAATCCATAAAAATGAGGTAACCTGTGTAGCCCAAAAACACCAGCAGCAAAGCCACGGCTTCCCATCTTCCTAAAATATGACGTTTACCCACAAACATAACGCCGAAGAGCAGTATGGTGCCGGCAATCAGCAACAGGCAATCGGTGTTAAAAGCTGTGTTGTAATTTATGGGTTGAATAAGGGCGCTTGTTCCCAAGATAAAGAAAACATTAAAAATATTGGAGCCAACCACGTTACCTACGGCAATATCGCTGCGTTTTTTCATGGCGGCCACTGCCGAGGTAGCCAATTCGGGCAAAGAAGTACCGGCTGCTACTATGGTTAAGCCTATCAGTTTTTCGCTCACCTGCAGAGTGCGGGCAATATCAATGGCGTTATCAACCACAAATTTGCCGCCGGCAACCAGTAAGGCCAGTCCGGCAAGGGTAAACCCGGCCGATTTTAGTCCGCTCATTACCTTAATTTCTTCGTTGTCATTGGGTGAGTCATCGGTTTTGGTGCTCAGGTAGGCATAATACAAAAAGGCAGCAAAAAAGAGCAACAGCATAATGCCATCGGTGCGGTCAATGCGGTTTCCGGCAGCTCCGTCAACAAACACATCATTGGCAACCAGCAATACAATAAGCGCCGCCAATAATGAATATGGAATTTCGCGCCAAACGGTGTTCCGGTTTACCGAGAGGGGGTAAATAATACCGGCAATGCCCAAAATGAAAAACAGGTTAAAATTATTGCTACCTATAATGTTTCCAAGTGCAATATCGTTGGCGCCTTTAAAAGAAGCCAGCACGTTTACCACCAATTCGGGGGTGGAGGTGCCAAAGGCAACAATGGTTAGCCCGATAACCAACTCGGGAATATTGTACCTTTTAGCCAGTGAAGCGGCGCCGCTCACTAACCAATCGGCGCCTTTGATAAGCAAAACAAAACCCAGTGCAAGCACTGCAATGTTAAGTAACATATTGTTGTATTTAGGTAAATAGCAAATTGCCGCCTTTGCAAGCACATGACAAAGGCAGGTAAAAAAGTGGCGTTTTTGTGAACAAGCAGGCAGAAGTTAACAGCAGCAGCCATTTTGTAAGCATTATTTATAATGCCACTAATTCTTGTTTAGCAGCTATGGTAACTGCTTTGGCCACGGCTTTTACCACACTCGCATCAAGCACAGACGGTATTATCTGCTGTGGTGTGGGTTTTGTTACACAGTTGGCAATGGCATAAGCAGCTGCCAGTTTCATGTAAGGGGTAATGGTTTTTGCCCGTGCATTAAGTGCTCCTCTGAAAATGCCCGGAAAACCCAGCACATTGTTAATTTGGTTCGGAAAATCGCTGCGGCCGGTTCCTACAATAGCGGCACCGCCGGCAAAGGCTTTATCGGGCATAATTTCGGGCGTGGGGTTGGCAAGGGCAAACACAATGGCGTTGTCTGCCATAAGGCGTATATCATCGGGAGTTAAGAGGTTGCCCACACTTACGCCAATAAACACATCGGCATTTTTCAGGGCATCGCGCAGCGAACCGGTTTCGTCAGAAGGGTTGGTATAGCGCAGTACTTCCTGTTTAATGCCGTTTAAATCGGTTCGGTTGCGGTGTATAATGCCTTTGGTGTCGGCCATCAGCACACTTTTAACCGGTATGCAGGCTTCGTGATTGCTGCTTACACAGCGCAACAAGCGGGCAATAGCCACACCGGCTGCACCGGAACCGTTTATCACCACTTTCAGGTCTTCCAGTTTTTTACCTGTCACCTTGCAGGCGTTAATAAGTGCTGCAAGGGCAACCACGGCGGTTCCGTGCTGGTCGTCATGAAAAACCGGTATGCCTATATCTTGCAGGCGGTCTTCAATTTCAAAGCAGCGCGGCGCAGAAATATCTTCCAGGTTTATGCCGCCAAAAACGGGTGCTATGTTTTTTACCGTTTGCACAATTTCATCGGTATCTTGTGTGTTGAGGCAAATCGGAAAAGCATCAATGCCGGCAAATTTTTTGAACAGCATGGCTTTGCCTTCCATAACCGGTATTGCAGCCAGCGGCCCGATGTTGCCCAGCCCTAATACGGCAGAACCATCGGAAACAACGGCTACAGTGTTGTTTTTAATGGTGTATTTCCACACTTCATCGGGGTTATCGGCTATTTGCAGACAGGGTTCGGCAACGCCGGGCGAATACAGGAGCGATAAATCTCGGGTGTTTTCTATATCCATTTTGGGCGATACGCTGATTTTACCACCCAGTTGTTGGTGTAATAAGAGAGATTCCCGACTAATTTTGTCCATTTTGTTGATTTGTTTTGCAAAGTTACAACCTGTTTTGCCTTTTTGCATAATGGTTTGAGGAAAAAACAGGTCTGGTGTTTATTGATTGGAGTCTGTACAAACATTAAAAACGCTGCAACGGGGGTTAAAGTTTTGGGGAATGGTAAGATGCCCGGTAAAAAGTTGAAAACTGCCCAAAACTGAACTATTAGGGCAGCCTGTTTGTTTCTGACAAAATTAATTACCCGATATGTCATTTTTAGAAAAGTTATTCCCGAAAGAAGAAACGCCCGCGCTTACCTGGAAAAACATGACTACCGAAGCCGGTTTGGCAGACCTCATACACCGCTCATACACCGTGCCCTGCGGTATTTTTAAACACAGTACGCGATGTTCGGTATCGGATATGGTAAAAACACGGCTCGAAAAGCGCTGGCAGTTTACCCCCGATGCCCTTGAAATGTATTACCTCGACCTCATTCGCTACCGTGCCGTATCTAACCGCATTGCCGAGTTTTTTGAGGTAAAACACGAATCGCCCCAACTCATTGTAATTAAAGACGGAAAAGTGGTTTACCACAACTCGCACACTGCTATCAATGCAGAAGAACTAACCCAAGCCCTTACCATTGGCAGTGAGTAAACCCATGAGAAGCTGTACGAAAATTGAAATTAGTACCTGTTCACTTGAAGATGAGCGCCAATTTCTTTGCGAACTTTGCGGTTAAGATAATATCTTATCCAAAAAACACGCAAAACACAAAGCAATAAAAAGAAACATCAGCCCCGAAAGTAGTCACAGATACTTTTCATACAGCCTTTCAGCCGAACCCGTTAAAGGTGGTGAAAGATGCTGTAGATATGCGGAAACACGAAGGCGACAAACTTTCTGTTTTGCACATCTGCAGTTTTGTGCAGGGTTAATAGCAACCAACGCCAAAGCAAGCCAATTTTTACGCATAGCATAAAGTTGCAAGCCGATATGCCATTTATATGAACGGCAAAGAAAAGAAAACGAAAAAAAAGTTAACTTTGCTAAAAACAGCAGGTTTATGATTATTGCCAATCCTATTTATGATGTCGTTTTTAAACGACTGATGGAAAACGAAAAAGTGGCTAAGTTTTTTATTGGAACACTGTTAGAGCAGGTAATTGAAAGTGTACAGGTAAAGCCGCAAGAATTTACCTATACCAATGAATTGGCAGGTTTGGCTGTTTTTCGGCTTGATTTTATTGCTACCATAAAAACAGAAACAGGTGAAAACAAGAAAGTTCTGATAGAAATTCAAAAAGCAAAAAACCCTATTGATTTAATGCGTTTCCGCAATTATTTGGCAACGCAATACAAAAAAGAAGATAAAATAAACAACGAAAATATTATTTTACCCATAACCACCATTTACATTTTAGGTTTCAAACTGCCCGAAATAGACAGTCCTTGCATTAGAGTAGCCCGAAACTATATAGACCTCATCAATAAAACTATTCTTACGCAAAAAAGCGATTTTGTAGAGAAACTTACCCACGATTGTTTTGTGGTACAGGTAGATAGGATTACAGACCGTTACCAAACCCGTTTAGACAAACTGTTGAGTGTATTTGAACAACGGAACTTTACAGACGATAAAGAAATTACGAAAAATTATACCTATAATCCCGATTTAGAGGAGGTAAGAACAATTACCGAAATTCTGCACTATGTAGGAACTGACCCTGAAGAGCGCAAACAAATAGAGATAGAGCAAGAGGCCTGGCGAACGGTAAATGCAATGTTTGAGGAGAAAGAAAAAAAATATCAAAAAGAGTTGGAAGAGCAAAGAAAAGCCCTGAACGAAAAAGACAAAGCCCTGAACGAAAAAGACCAGGCATTGTACGAAAAAGACCAGGCATTGTACGAAAAAGACAAATTGATAGAGGAACTGATGCGAAAACTGAATGAACAGAAATGAAAATATAGCCGATGGTTTAATAAGATATTTTTATATAGCGATTGAGGTATTAATTAACCACCGCACAAAGCCAAATATTACCCCGCCTCTGTTTTTTCACCTTCGGGGTATTCGCCCAAAATGCGGAGGCTGTTTACCCGCGTTCCAATGGCTTCAATAGCCTGCCGGTAGGCATGATAATCGGAAAAAGTAAGGTCTATATGAAAAAAATACTCCCACGGCTTACCCGGCAGGGGCAGCGATTGTATTTTGGTGAGGTTCATGCCATATTGCGCCAACAGGGTTAAAATGGCTGCAAGTTCGCCCCGGTGGTGGGCTGCATGAAAACAAACCGATGCCTTGTTGGGCACCTGCTCCGGGTTGCGCGGCAGGGCACGGTTATGCTGTACCACCCAAAATCGGGTAAAATTTTGTTTGTTGCTTTCAATGCCTGCCGCCATCACTGCCAAATTATAATATTGTGCTGCCAGTTTACCGGCAATAGCGCCTATGCCCTTTTTGCCGTTGTTGCCTATCTCGCGGGCGCTAAGGGCTGTATCGGCCGACTCAATAAGCCTTATATGCGGGTATTGGTCAAAAAAATCGTAACATTGGGCAATGGCCATCGGGTGCGAATACACTTCCCTTATCTCTTCAATTTGCTGCCCTTCTAAGGCCAACAGGTTGTGTTCTATACGCAAATATACTTCGCCTATAATAGACAGTTCAGAGTTGCGCAGCAAGGCATAGTTGGGCAGAATGGTTCCGGCAAGCGAGTTTTCAATGGCTACCATGCCATAGTAATTGGGGCTGCACTTAAATGTGCCAAACAGCAGGTTAAACGACAGGCACTCTACGGTGGTAAATGGTTGTGCGCCAAAGTATTTTTGCGCCGCCACCTCATGAAAACACCCTTTTATGCCCTGTATGGCTACTTCTTTCATGCCGTTTTGAATTAAAAGCCGCAAAAATAAACAAAGTAAGCAAAGAAACCACAACAGAAATGGGGCATTGCCTTGGGTTTGCCGGCTAACCAAAACAATTCTCAGGCAGGGTAGGGTGCTACAGCAACATAATAACCCGATAATACAATTGTTCTTGCCCTTTTTAACCATAATAAGCGCTTGCCGCAGCATACCTTTTATTTTTACCTGCAAGGAATTACCTTTGCAGGGTTGCATCACCTTATAAGACCGCCCCATGACCCGCATTGGCATTATTTCCGACACACACGGCTACCTCGATGAACGGGTGTTTTACCATTTTGAAGAATGCCACCAAATATGGCACGCCGGCGATATTGGCACCGAAGAAGTGGCCCGCTCCCTGCAGGCGTTTAAACCCCTTAAAGCCGTATATGGCAATATTGACGGACACCTGCTGCGGCAATCTTACCCCGAAAACCAACACTTTTTTTGCGAAGAAACGCCGGTATTTATAACCCATATTGCCGGTACACCGCCCAAATACACGGCGCGGGTATTACAGCAAATACAGGCTCATGAGCCGGCCTTGCTTGTTTGCGGGCATTCGCACATATTAAAAGTGTTGCGCCTGCCGCAATTTGGCAATTTACTGCACATTAACCCCGGCGCTGCCGGAAAATCGGGATTTCATAAGGTGCGCACGCTTATCCGCCTCAGCATGGCACAACAACGCATATTCGACCTGGAGGTTATTGAGCTGGGGAAAAGGTAAATACCCCGGCACGCCACCGCAAGTGTAAAAAAAGTGCGCCGTATTGTTGCCGATGTTTGTATTTTTGTGCACCCGGCTTTTTAACCTAACCAAAGCCGGCAGTTAATTTTGAGAAACAACATTTCTGTAGAACAAGTTGCCCGGTTTACCGGCCACCGTGCCGCAGTGTTTGCTTTGGCCGAAGCCGGCCACCCCCAAACTTTTTACAGCGCAGACGGCAACGGCTGGGTGGTGGCATGGAACACACAACAACCCGATGAAGGCCGGCTGTTGGCACAAGTACCGTCTAATGTGTTTGCCATGCGGTACCTTACCGGTTTCGGATTGCTGGCTTTGGGCAGTATGTCGGGCGCTTTGTATTTTATTGACCTTGCCCAAAACCGCGTAATTGACCCGCCCATTCAGTTAGATAAAGCCGTTTTTTGTCTGGAGCAGTATGGCGACACCTTATTTGCCGGCACCGGCGGCGGTCTTTTGTGGGCAATATCGCTGCCGCAACTTCGGGCGCAGCAGGTAAGTACTATTTGCAGCAGCAGCATACGCAGCGCACACCTGCACCCCACCTTGCCGCTGCTGGCCTTGGGTTGCAGCAACCATACAATATACCTCTTTCATACCCAAACCCGGCAGGTTGTATCACAAGCAGTGTTTCACCAAAACTCGGTATTTTCGGTAAAGTTTACCCCAAACGGGCAGCACCTTATCAGCGGCTCGCGCGATGCATTTCTGGCAATATGGCAACTGCCTGCCCACCAAACACCACAACTGCAATTGCTGCACAGCATACCGGCACACCTGTTTACCATAAACAACATTACTTACCCCTCAAATGCCGGTTGGTTTGCCACTGCCTCGCGCGACAAAACCATAAAATTCTGGCATTCAGAGAATTATACTTTACAAAAAGTAATTGATAACACCAAAGCCGGCATAACCGCGCATAAAAACTCGGTAAACAACCTGCTTTGGCTGCCCCATAATAACCTGTTGCTGTCTGCCGGAGACGACCGGCAAATTTTTGCATGGCAGGTAAGTGGTTTCGGGTAAGCCGCAAACTAAACAGGTATTTATCAGACCCCGGTTATTTTTCTTCCGTAACTTAGTACCTTTGCAAGCAAATATCTGCTACCTACCTTTATTATGCAACTCATACGCCGTTATTTTCCTAAGCTTACCGCAGAGCAACTGGAGCTATATAGCCAACTGGAACCCTTTTACCGCGAGTGGAACGAGAAAATTAACCTCATTTCACGCAAAGATTTCGACCATTTTTATGAACACCATGTGCTGCACTCGCTGGCAATAGCCAAAGTTGTACAATTTAAACCCTATACCCACATTATTGATATTGGAACGGGCGGCGGGTTTCCGGGCATACCGCTGGCTATTATGTTTCCGCAGGTGCAGTTTTACCTTATTGACTCTATTGGCAAAAAAATAAAAGTGGTACATGCTGCCATTGAAGCATTCGGGCTAAAAAACGTTAAGGCCGAACAGAAAAGAGCCGAACAGGTATCGGGTAAAATATTTGATTTTGCCATCAGCCGCGGCGTAGCCAAACTATCCGACCTTTATGCATGGAGCAAAAACCTGGTGGTTCATTCCGATGAACAATATAACAGCCTGCCCAACGGTCTCATTGCCCTTAAAGGCGGCGACCTTACCGAAGAAATTACGGCTCTTAAACGCCGCGTTCATCACTACTACATAGGTGAAATGTTTGACGACCTGGATTACTTTACAGAAAAGTATGTATTGTATATCAGAATTTAGTTAGGCATAGTTGGGCTGCTGTTTTTTTTAAACCAACTTTCAACAACAATTAACCATTTGTTCGAACCGCCCGCTGTCTTAATTGTTAAAAAAAGTGTTGCAACATTGTTGTGCCCAAAATTTGAAAATATAATGAAAGCAAACAGTTGCAAATTTGTAAAAAGTAGTTGTACATTTGCAATTCATTTTTTGTTTCCTAACCAATATGCACCGTAATGGCTAATATAAAGCTCAAACGGGGGTTTGACATAAAAATAAAAGGCGCCCCCCAAAAAGAAACTGCCCAGCTTAAAAGCCGCACTTTTGCCGTAAATCCCGCCGATTTTAACGGCATCTCGCCCATACCGAAACTGCTGGTAAATGTGGGCGATGAAGTAAAAGCCGGAACTCCGCTGTTTTTTGACAAGAAAAACCCCGATGTTATTTACGCTTCACCGGTTAGCGGCGAAATTGCCGAAATAAAGCGAGGCGCCAAAAGAGCCGTGGAAGAGGTGGTTATTCTTGCCGATGACAAAATGGAGTTTGTTCCGTTGGAGCGCATACGCATTAGCAGTGCAAGCCGCGAGGAAGTGGTAAAACACCTGCTGACAACCGGTTGCTGGCCGTTTTTCAGGCAGCGACCGTTCAACATTATAGCATCGCATACCGATGTGCCTAAAAACATCTTTATATCGGGTTTTGACAGTGCACCCATGGCGCCCGATTATAACTATGTTATGGAAGGACAAAAAGAGGCATTTCAGGCCGGCATTGAGGTGCTGCGCAAGCTTACCACCGGCAAGGTGCATTTGAGCGTTGACGGCCGCACAACCCCTTCCAAAACCTTTACCGAAGCCAAGGGCGTTGAACTGCATACCGTATCGGGGCCACACCCTGCCGGGTGCGTAGGGGTGCAAATTCACCACATTGCCCCCATTAACAAAGGCGATATTGTATGGACTATTAACCCGCAGGATGTGGTGGCCATAGGCCGCGTTTTTAACGACGGGCAATTTAATACCGAAAGGCTTGTTGCCGTTGGCGGCCCATGTGTTAAACAGCCGCAATATTACAAGACATATCTGGGCGCATCGGTAGATAGTCTTGTTGCAGGTAACCTTAGCCACGACCATGTCCGGTTAATCAGCGGAAACGTGCTAACGGGTAAAAAAGTCAGCCAATCAGAACATCTGGGCTTTTACCACCAACAACTGAGCGCAATAGAGGAAGGCGATAAGTACGAATTTTTCGGGTGGTTGCTGCCAAGTTACCCGCGCCCCAGTTTATCCCGGACTTTTACCGGCTTTTTAAACCCGGGCAAGGAATACAACGTAAACACCAATACGCACGGCGAACACCGCGCCATGGTAGTTACCGGCGCTTACGAAGATGTTACCCCCATGGACATACTGCCTATGCAATTGCTTAAAGCCGTACTCTGCAAAGACTTAGACCTGATGGAGGGATTGGGTATTTACGAAGTGGTGGAAGAAGACCTGGCGCTCTGCGAATTTGTATGCCCTTCAAAAACCGAAGTACAGCACATTTTGCGCGAAGGGCTGACACTTATGCACGAGCAATCTTAAAATTCTGCCCTTTCCTGTAACCGGCACAAAGCGTCCGTTGTTAAAAACAAATACAGAATCAACCTGTTGCATACTTTTTTGTTTGGTAATTAACACAAGCAATATGAATTTTTTTAGAAACCAGTTAGACAAAGTAAAACCCTACGCCGAAAAAAGCAAGTTTCTGCATACTGCCTACGATGCTTTTGAAACTTTTCTTTTTACGCCTAAAACAGTAACCCCGGGCATTGGCGCACATATACGAGACGGGTTAGACCTTAAACGTACCATGGTTACCGTGGTGATGGCGCTGCAATTATGCCTGCTGTTTGGTATTTTCAACATAGGGCATCAGCACTTTAATGCCTTTGGCTTGTACCCGGGTTTAACCGACGGGTTGGGCTATAAACTGCTCTACGGCTTGCTGCAAATTTTACCCATGATTGTGGTAGTACATTTGGTAGGTTTAGGCATTGAATTTTATTTTGCCTCCAAAAGAGGACACGGAGTAGAAGAGGGTTTTCTGGTAAGCGGCATGTTAATTCCGCTCATTATGCCGCCCGATATTCCGCTGTGGATGGTGGCGCTGAGCGTGGCTTTTGCAGTGGTTATTGCCAAAGAAGCCTTTGGCGGCACCGGCATGAACCTCATGAACATTGCCCTGACGGCGCGGGTGTTTGTGTTTTTTGCCTACCCCACCGACATATCGGGCGATACCGTTTGGGTTTCTTATGATTACAATTTCCTGCATCACCTCTTCGGTATGCA
>MTCR01000094.1 GCA_002212725.1 Sphingobacteriales bacterium TSM_CSM
CTCTCCACCCCCGAGACAGGAGGGCACGTCTGCCAGTTTCGTCATCCTACAGTATGAAAACGCGGTCTGTCTGCGTTGCGTTTTGTTGTTGATGCAAAGTTAAGGCAAGTGCCTGTTTTGTGCAAATTTTTTAAAAAAAAATCAAAAAATATGCAGTTTGTTTAAAAAAACGATTGTAATTTTGAAAAAAATTTAAAAACCAGTTTTAAAAGGGGTTATGAATTACGAATTTGATAAACCGGAACAGTTAAAAATAGACAAATTAGATTTGCAGATTTTATCTATTTTAATAGAAGATGCCCGTGTGCCATATACAAAGATAGGCGAAGCCCTGTTTGTTTCGGCGGGTACGGTACATGTGCGCATAAAAAAGATGGAGCAGATGGGCATTGTAAAAGGGCAGCAGTTAATTATTGACCCTTTAAAGTTGGGATACGATATTTCGGCATTTATAGGTATTTACCTTCAGCAAAGTTCCATGTATGAAGAAGTGGTGGCGCAATTAAAAAATATACCCGAAATTGTATCACTTAACTACACCACAGGCATATACAGCATATTTTTGAAAATAATTTGCCGCGATACCAACCACCTGAAAGATTTGTTGCACGATAAAATACAAAACGTAAAGGGCATACAGCGTACCGAAACCTTTATATCTTTGGAAGAACGCATTAACCGGCAGATAAAACTCATTTCCAATGAATAGGAAATGGCAGTTTAAAGTGTGTGGTTGCGGTTTGTTTTTGACTTGCAGATGACAGAAATAGAAGCATTATGGAGTGCAAACAATGTATTTTGCCTTTGCAGCAGGATTTTTGCTGTTTAAAGTGCAATTTTACACCCCGAATGAACGTTTTTAAACCCTGTTATAAGCAGGCAATTCGGAAAGACGAATAAAAGCAGTATAAAGGTTGCACACTGGAAAATTTTTTTTTGTTTTGCTCAATAATTTTTTGTCCCTTTCCGTTTAATAGCCAACGATGATGGTAAAGCGCTCTATATCTATATTATATATGGCAGCAATGCTGTGGTGCAGCAATGCTGTGGGGCAGCAGGTACCACAGTTTACCCAATACCGTTTTACCGGTATGGTCTATAACCCGGCTTATTGCGGAAGCAAAGACGGAATAAATATTGAAGGAGCTTTCAGGGCGCAGTGGTTGGGTATAGAAGAGCGCCCCATAACCCAGGCATTGGGAGTTCATGTGCCTATGCCCTTAATTAGAAGCGGGGCCGGGGTAAGCATAACCAACGATATGCTGGGGCTGGAGCGGAAAACATCGGTTTATGTAAACTATGCTTATATACAGCCGGTTGGTCGGGAAGCCACTTTGTCGGCAGGCATACAGGCAGGTGTTATTCAGAAAGGGTGGAGAGGCGACCGGTTTATATCGCCAAGCGGAAATTATGAGCAGGGCAGCATTAACCACAACGACAACCTGATACCTGTTGGAAGCGAGGCATCGGCAGCAGTTGACCTGAATTTGGGCGTTCAGTATCACAAACGCAATATGTGGCTGGGCGCATCGGTTTTGCACCTGTTGCAGCCTTCAAATACCTTTACCTGGGCAGACAACCGGGTTGAAGTAATTAACAAAAGGCATTTTTTGATAAGTGGACTATATGATTTTGAGCTAAACAGAATATTTACGCTGTCGCCATCGTTATTGCTAAAAACCGATTTGGTGAAGTACCAGTTAGATGCAGGCGCCATGATAATTTACGACCGGTTAATCATGGCGGGTGTTTCAATAAGAGGATACGAGGCAACATCTTTTGATGCAATAGCCATATCGGCAGGCGTAAATTTAGGGAATAAGTGGTTGGTTTCTTATGCCTACGATGCAGGCATATCGCAGTTGAGAAATTTTAACAGCGGTTCGCATGAGTTGGTAATTCACTACAGAATTGCTAATTTTGTGTCTGTAAAGCAGGGGAAAACCATTTACAATCCCAGATTTATGTAAAAAATGCGCAGTTTGCAGCCCATTTTTTTGAAAAAAGTTAAAAAATTTGGTTGCAATAAGAAATTGAACTATTTTTACGAGCCAGAAAAAAAATTATTAACAAAAAAAAGTATAAAATAAAACAAATTTTGTCCCATGAAAAAATTAGCATTAATTTGCATTGTCATTACTGCTTTAACGGCTTCGGTTGGCTGCCAAAAATCTGGCACAACGGGCAACGGCCAGCTAGTAGGGGTGCAGGACAGACCCAAATGGGATCATATTAACCCATTCGGGATGGTGTATATCCCGTCAGGAACTTTTCACTCCGGTCCCAGCGATGAAGATGTGAATAACTCACTCATTCAAAGAAGCCGCTCCAAATCTATCCAGGGCTTTTATATGGACGATACGGAAGTTACCAATAACGAATACCGGCAATTTGTGAATTACGTTCGCGATTCTATTGCCCACGGTTTGTTAGACCATTACACCGAAGATGACAATGGTAACAAAAAAATTGACTGGACTTATGAAATTGACTGGACAGGTACAGGCGGAGCCGAAGGCGATGCAGGTTCTTTAGACCAGATGTTTTATTCGGGCGATGACCAGTATTGGGGTCGCAAAGAATTAAATACCACCGAACTGGTATTCTCTTATGAATGGTACGACTGGAAAGCCGCCGCCCAAAAAGCAATGCGCGACAATAACAGGAGTTCATTCATACGTAAAGAGGAAGTGAAAATTTATCCCGATACATTGGTATGGATACACGATTTCTCTTATTCATACAATGAGCCTATGACCCGTAACTATTTCTGGCACCCGTCTTTTGATGATTATCCGGTAGTAGGGGTTAACTGGAACCAAGCCAATGCATTCTGTGCATGGAGGACTAAAATATGGAGAGACTATGCCGCCGAAAATGGCGAAACTATGGGCGAAGAATTCCGTCTTCCGTTTGAACATGAATGGGAGTATGCCGCAAGAGGTGGTTTGGAATCTGCACCCTACCCATGGGGCGGTCCTTATGTGCGCAACAGCAAAGGATGTTTGTTGGCCAACTTTAAACCCGGCCGTGGCAATTACCCCGAAGACGGCGGATTTTATACAGTACGCGCCGACTCCTACC
Source organism: Sphingobacteriales bacterium TSM_CSM (assembly GCA_002212725.1). GTDB lineage: Bacteria > Bacteroidota > Bacteroidia > Chitinophagales > UBA2359 > UBA2359. The sequence continues at coordinate 3,085 of MTCR01000094.1, forward strand.
ACCCCAACGATTTTGGGTTGTATAATATGGCCGGTAACGTTTCGGAATGGACTTCCACCGCTTTTTATGAAAACCAGGACGCTTTCGGGCACGACATGAATACCGACATCCGCTACGATGCCAGCAAAGAAGACCCCGAAACGCTGAAACGCAAAGTTATCCGCGGCGGTTCATGGAAAGACATTGCCTATTATATTCAAACCGGTTCGCGCCATTGGGAGTATCAGGATACGTCAAAATCATACATTGGTTTCCGTTCTGCCTTAACCTTCCTTGGTCGTTCTATTGACGATAAATATTAACAGACCGGCGGCGGTATGCTTTAGCGAGTTAAGTTTACCGCCGCCTTTTCCTCTGAAAAAACTTTAACAAAATAAAATTCATTTACTCATTTAAACTAAACTGCAAGAAATTATGGCTATTTACGAAAGGAAAGGATTTGCCTACATCAGAAACTTGTTCATTGGTTTGGGTGCAGGTTTTATCATCATTGGTGCGTTGGGTAAAATTATGCACTACGAATGGGGTAATATCGTATTACCTGCGGCAATGGTATGGGAAGCCTCCATCTTCATTATTCAGGCACTCATTCCGCCACACAAAGAATACCACTGGGAAAAATTATACCCCGGTTTGGATGATGTAACCGCTAAAATTGAGCCGCTTACCGCAGAAGTTGGCGGTGGTGATGTTACCTCACGTTTAGACAAAGCGCTTTCTAAAGCGGGTGTAAGCAATGAATTAATCGGACGTTTGGGAACCCACCTCAATTCTTTGGGTGACAACCTCTCTAAAATGGCCGATGTTACCAGTGCTGCCAAAGTTACCGGCGACTATACTAAAAGTGCAGGTGAAGCTGCCGAGGCACTCTCTAAAGTGAAAGTGGCTTACGAAAATGCGGCCATTGTTGCAAATGATTTAAAATCTGCCGCCGACAACACCAAAAAATATCAGGAACAGGTTCAGGCCGTTTCTAAAAATCTGGCTGCTTTAAACGCAGTTTATGAACTGGAATTGCAAGATACCAACAACCACCTGAAGGCAATGAATAAGTTCTACAGCAACTTGACCAACGCTATTCAAAACCTTAACGATTCTGTTGCCGATACGCAAAAGTATCGTGAGCAAATGTCTAATCTGGCTAAAAACCTCGGCACGCTGAACAACGTATATGGCAACATGCTGAGCGCAATGGCTATGGGCGCCAAAGGTTAACCGGGCAGGTCTGAATTGCTTAAAACTTAATTAGTTCACTTCTTAAAAACAAAATAGTTGCTATATGTCAATTCCAAAGGAACCACGGCAGCAGATGATTAACATCATGTATCTGGTGTTAACCGCTCTGCTTGCATTAAATGTATCTGCGGAAATTCTGAACGCTTTTCGTTTGCTGAAAAAAGGTATTGATAATTCTAATGCCTCTATTCAACAAAAAATTGAAGGCACCATGAAGTCATTCCAGGAAAAAGTAGCCAAAGAAAACCGCGGACAGGAATACCTTGCAGCAGCAGAACAAGCTCGCAAATTATCGGCCGATTTCTCTTCGTATCTCGATGGGTTAGACCAGAAACTGGTAGATGCCGTAGGTATTGACCCCGAAAAAGGCGACCTGAAACGCGCCGACGACCAGGATACCCCCACCCGTTTATTTGTTGATGAGGGTTTGGGCGGAGAACTGGAGCAAAAAATTGCCGAATACCGCGATGCTTATGCCAAGTTATTCAAAGATCCCAAAGACCAACAGGATATTATTGGTGCAATGCCGCTGCGATTAGACTCTGTACCGGCAAACAGCAATAAAAAAGACTGGAAAACCTACATGTTTTTCCAGATGCCGGCACAGGCTGTTCGTACTTTGCTTTCCAAGTTTAAAAACGACAATATTTCTACCGAAGCCATAGTAGTAAGCCGTTTGCATGATAAAGTAGGCGAGGTAACCATTATTTACGACAAATTCCAACCTGCCGTAATACCCAATTCTACCTACCTGCTGCAGGGCGAAAAATTTGAAGCAAAGATTTACCTTGCCGCTTCAAGCTCTATGGCAAGACCTACTATTTCGGTTGGTGGCCGCGTACTGCCCCTCGATGCCAACGGTATGGCCACTTATACGGCTACCGCTTCGGGCACCGGCAAGCAAAGCATTACAGGTAATATTACGGCTACCTCTACTACGGGTAAAAAAGAATCTTTCAACTTTACCCAGGAATATACCGTTGCTACCCGTCCCGACCACGTACCTGTAGTTTCGGCCGAAAAAATGAACGTGTTCTATATTGGTGTGGAAAACCCCATCAGAGCATCTATTACCGGTATTCGCGATGACCAGGTGAGTGTAAACATCAGCGGCGGCGGCGGAACTGCCCGCAAAGCAGGCGGCCCCGGTGAATATGTTGTAACCGTAACCACACCCGGTAAAGCCAATGTAAACCTGAGCGGCAAATCTAAAGATGGCAGCCCCGTAAACGGCGCTAAAGAATTCCGCGTAAAATACATTCCCGACCCCATTCCCGAATTAGGCGGTAAATCGGGCGGCGCTTTGAAAACCGGTGAAATGAAAGCACAGGTGGGTATGGCCGCAATTTTGAAAGACTTTGATTTTGATGCCAGATTTACCGTAGAAGGGTTTGAAATGACTCTTGCAGAAAGAGGACAAGACCTTATGACCTGCAACAACAGCGGTTCAAAATTTGGCGGACAATGCCAGGGATTAATTGACCGCGCCAAAGTAGGCAGCATTTACTACTTTGATAACATCCGGGCTAAAGGCCCCGATGGACGCTCAAGAAAACTGCCGTCTATTTCTTTCAAAATCATCTAATCTGTTATCTGTTGGGTCGCACTGTTTGGGGTGCGACCCAATATTAAAACCTTAACCCCGCCACTCAATTTACAGAATGCCTAATTCAGTAGATAATAACATACTAAATGAACGCAAGTAACGTTTAATACTCAATTTGACAAATCACCTTAAAATCGAAAAATTACAATGAAACGGTTATTTTGGATACTGAGTTTCCTGACTTTTGCCCTTATGTTGAGCAATAGTTCCTTTGCACAAAAGAAAGAGGGCTACGACGAAGGCAGCAATCAAGGCGGGCAACCGCAGGAATCGCCAAACTCCGACACACAAGGACCCATTGTGCGAGATGGCGCTTATGACAGGACTTCTGCCAAGGAGAAAGAAATATTAAAATATGACCATCTCCGCGAGGCCGATATCTTTTGGGAAAAAAGAGTTTGGCGTGTAATAGACACTAAACAAAAAATGAACCAGCCTTTCATATATCCTAAAAGACCCTTTATCCAGGTGTTGCTCGACATCGTTAAACAACACCCCAATGAAGCCAAAATCTTTATGGATGATGAGTTTAAAACGCAGGTTAAACTCAGCGACATTGAAACATCACTTGGGTCGGTTGATACCGTGCAGGTTTATGACCCCGATAAAGACGAATACATTTCAAAAGTGGTTAAAAACGATTTTAACTGGATGAATGTAAGCCTCTTCCGTTTAAAAGAATACTGGATGTTTGATGAGGAAGCCGCTACCATGGTTGCCCGGATTATGGCAATTGGCCCTATTATGGACGTGGTTGACGAAAATGGCAATTATCGCGGGCAAAAAGCCATGTTCTGGGCTTATTACCCCGATTTTCGCCCGTTTCTTATTAAAGAAGAAGTATTTAGCCCCACCAACGACGCTATGCGCCTGACCTGGGATGACATTTTTGAAATGCGCCTCTTTGGAAGCTATATTATGAAAGCCTCCAACATCCAAGACCGCCGTATTCAGGAATATGCTACCGGCCGCGACGCCTTGTTGGAATCGGAAAAGGTTAAAAAGGAAATCTTTGAAAAAGAACACAACATGTGGAGTTACTAATAGTTAACCGCACTCCCCGTTGAGGTTCAAAAGGCTAAAATGAAATTCTTCGTTTTAGCCTTTTTCAATAAACCAAACCGGCAAGCATGTTTGTTTTTATGTAAAACTCGCAGCAAATCTGTTTCGTAAATCTACTTTTTTTCACTCAAAAAACTTCCTCTTTGGCATAGCAGCATTTTTACTTTAATTAGTTTCATTTTTCAGTTTGTTCACCCTTAAAAACATTTGTCTTATGAAACCCACATTGAAGTTTGCTTTTATATTTTTGCTGTTTGCATTAAACTACCGGTTGGCAGTTGCTCAAAAAAATGAAACCTACGACAACAATAAGCCGCCCGCATCTGAAACAACAACACCCGACAAAGGAGAAACCGAACCGGGTACCCAAGCCAATGGCGAACCTTTAGTGCGCGATGGCGCTTATGACAAACACATAACCAAAGAGCGCAAACCCCTGGCTTACGCACCGCTGCGCGAAGCGGATATTTTCTGGCAAAAACGCATTTGGCGGGTAATAGATACACGCCAGAAAATGAACCAGCCTTTTACCTACCCCCCGCAGCCGTTTATTAACATTTTGCTTACCATTGCCAAAGAGCACAAAGACAAGGTGCATCTGTTTATTGACGACGAGTTTAAACAACCCGCTTCAATAGAAGATGTAGAAAAACGACTTGGCTCTGTTGTTACCGTTCAGGTTTATGACCCTGATAAGGACGAATACATCAGCAAGGTGGTTAAAAATGATTTCAACTGGACAACGGTAAACTTGTTCCGCCTGAAAGAAGACTGGATGTTTGATGAGCAAACTTCTACCATGATTGTGCGCATTTTGGGCATAGCACCTATACGTGATGTAATAGACGATAATGGCAACTACCGCGGGCAGGAAGCCATGTTTTGGGCTTATTACCCCGAATTGCGGGAATACCTGGCAAAATACGATGTATTTAGCCCGTTTAACAATGCCATGAGCCTTAGCTGGGACGACGTATTTGAAATGCGCCATTTTGCCAGCTATATTATGAAAGAATCAAACATCCATGACCGCCCTATTCAGGAATACGCCACCGGCCGCGATGCATTGCTGGAATCGGAAAATATTAAAAAGGAAATCATGGAGTTTGAACACAACCTGTGGTCGTACTAAAACAGTTTTTCAGTTAGTGTTATACGGTTAAAAATTGAAAATGCCGTAAAGTTACATAGAGCCATTGCCTTCATTAGGAGCAATGGCTCTACACATTTACACACCCATTATTTCGCAAATCCGGTCCATGTTTACGTACTCCTCCACAATTTCAATGGCTTTTTGAATTTTATGCGGCGCTTTGGTGTTCAGTTTTACATCTATTTTACTCAGTTTAATAACCGCTTCGTAGGTATCGAAATGGGTTTTAATAACCGGAATGGCATTGTCTATAAGAAATTGTAAATCGGGCGGGTAAATAGCGGCATGGCCGGTTAAAACAACGCCGGCTAAATTGGGCAACATACTTTGCTGCTCCCATATTCCCTGCAATTTCGATAAGGCATCGTTCAGCCTTCGGGAACTTACAATAAGCAGGTGCTGTTTGGCGGTATTGAGCGTTTCCAAATCAACCAATGAACCGGCAATAGAGCCTTCAATCAGGTTATTAAGCATTTCTTTGTTACAAAGAACTTCCCCCTGCAACTCGCGGGTAACCGTTGACATGAGCGGATATGCCAACTCTTCTTCAAAAGGTATAAACCCGAAGATTTCAAGGCCGGTTTGCGAAATTTTCTTTTCCAAAGCCGACCGCACCTTATCCATTTTACTGCGCAGTATTTTATTAATAATAACGCCCAACACATTAGCGCCGGCAGCATCAAAAAACTTCTTTGCCAGCATGAGGTGGTCAAATGTATCGCCAATGCCTCCTTTTACCACAATAATTACCCCGGCATTGAGCCGCCTGGCTACATCGGCATTCGACATGTCAACCACGCTGCCAACGCCCGGATGCCCGGTTCCTTCATATAAAATTACCTTATGCCTTTTGCGAAGCGTTGCAGAAGCCATGTCTAATTGGGCATACAGTTTTTCTTTTTCGGGGTGGTTAATATATTGCTCGGTATAACCGGGTAAAATGGTAACGGGGCTGTGTATATGAGGCTCCAGTTCAAAACGCATGGCCTCGGCAAATAAAATGGAGTCTTTGTCCACTTTATAGTGGTCTTTCCAACTTACAAATTCCTGCCCAACGGGTTTGCAGTAGCCCACGTTTACCTCGCGCCGTTTCAGTGCGTGTAAAATGCCTAAAGTGGTAGTGGTTTTACCAATATGCTGCGCCGTGGCAGCCATATAAATATCGGTATTCATGTGTAAATATTAAACAATTATTTAAAAAGCAAAAAAAAAATAACAACAGCGTATAAGAAATAAAATTGTTGCTAACTTTAGCAACCAACTACCTGTATTTAATAGCAGGTTATTTATTCTCACGCTAAACAATTCTGACTATGACTGCAAATTTACACCGCTTTTTTAAAAATCTGGTATTACTGCTGTTGCAATATACAAGTGTTGCAGTGCTTTTACTGTCTTTACAGGGCAGCGACAGGATTTATGCACAAACAGTTTTAAACGGTACGGTTACCGACCAAATCACGCAGGCGCCGCTTATTGGCGCCAACGTAGTGCTGCAAAACAACCGCAGCATAGGGGCTGTTACCGGTATTGACGGCAAATTTACCCTTTCCGTTGAGCAACCGTTGCCGCTAACGGTAGAGGTGAGCTATATTGGCTACGATGCCGAGGTGGTTGCCATAACCGGTTCCGATGCCGTAAATATCGGGCTTACACCGTCTGTGGTATTGGGCAAAGAGCTGGTGGTTACCGGTTCAAGGGTAAGCGAAACCATTCTCAAATCGCCGGTTTCCATTCAAAAAATGACCCTCAAAGAGATAAAAGCCGCACCATCGGGCGATTTTTACCAAAGCCTCGGCAATATGTCGGGGGTTGATGTTATTACCGCCAGCCAGGGTATGAAGGTAATCAATATGCGCGGGTTTAACACCACCGCACCGGTGCGCATGGTGCAGTTTATTGACGGAATGGATAACCAGGCGCCGGGGTTAAACTTTCCGGTAGGCAACCTCGTGGGCGCGCCCGATATTGACCTGCAAAGCGTAGAACTTATTTCGGGCGCTGCATCGGCAATGTACGGGGCAAATGCGTTTCAGGGCGTGGTAAGCATGACCTCGCGCGACCCCTACAACAGCCCCGGCTTAGCCGTTGCTCTTAAAGGCGGAAACCGGAAATATGCCGATGCACAACTGCGCTACGCCCAAACCCTGGGCGCCAAAAAGAAATGGGCAATTAAGCTAACCGGCGCCTACAGCCGTATTGATGATTGGGAAGCCAATGACCCGGTTGCCAATACCTATGGCGATGTAAGCACCGAACAAAACCTGGCTTATATCAGCCGGCAATTGCAATACTCCGATGACCCCGATGTAGCCGAAACCTTTACCGCCATTAACGGCTGGCTCGATTTTAACCCGAAAGCCAACCCGCCAACCCTGAACATACAAGCGCCCGGATACCTTGAAACCGACCTTTCCGACAACAAGGCCGAAAGCCTGAAATTGGGCGCCGGCCTGTACTATAATATTTCCGATAACCTGCGCGCATCGTACCTGTATAAGTTTGGTAAGGGTACTGCCGTGTACCAGGGCAGCAACCGGTACAGCGTAAACAACATTACTTTTCAGCAGCATAAAGCAGAAATATCGGGAAAGAGAATTTTAGTTAAAGCCTATGTTACACAGGAAAATGCCGGCGATTCTTACGATATGGTATTTACCGGAATTAACATTTCAAGAGCAAGTATTGCCGATAATTTTATTCCAACTTACCTCGAAACCTACTTTAACACCCTCGACGAACTAACCAACGGGTTTGACCAAAGCGTTGAAAACTGGGAAATAGACACCGCCCGGCAACGTGCATTTACCGCCGCAAACGCCACCTGGTACCAACCCGGAACCCCGCAATTCGACTCGCTGTTTAACAAAATTATTGCCGACCCCGACCTGAACACCGGCTCGCGTTTTCAGGATAAATCGTGGCTGGCTCATGCCGAAGCACAGTATAATTTTAATATTTCATTTGCCGAAGTGATTGCCGGCGCTTTTACCCGCCGCTACGACCCGCAGTCTTTCGGAACCATTTTTAGCGATACCCTTATTGCCGAAACCGGCCAATACCGCGATTTATCTTTGTGGGAGTACGGCGCTTTTTTGCAGGCATCTAAAAAACTGCTCAAAGATAAGCTAAAACTCATGGCATCGGTTCGGGCAGATAAAAACCAAAATTACGATTTGCAGTGGTCGCCCCGTTTATCGGCAATATTTACACAGGGCAACCACAATTTCAGGGTATCGGCACAATCGGCTTTTCGCAGCCCCACCCTGCAAAACCAATACATCTACCTCAATTTGGGCGCTATTGTGCTGGAGGGCAACCTGAGCGGGCAAAGCAATGCCTACACCTACCAATCGGTAAAAGATTTTGAAACCTACTACCAAAATACCTATGATATTGACCCCTCACTGCTGCAAGCCGTAACCCTTAAACCCGTTAAACCCGAACAGGTAAAAACGCTGGAATTAGGCTACCGCGGCATTTATAACAACGCTTTTTATATTGATGCCACCGCCTACTACTCCATTTATACCGATTTTATTGGCGACTACCGCTTTTACAAACCCAACGGCAGCGCACAGGCAGGGCAGGAGAGTGGGGTAGATGCCGTGCTTACCGGTGCTTATACCCTTATGCAAACGCCTGTTAACTCGGCAGAAACGGTAAACAGCTACGGTGCCACCCTGGGCGCCGCCTGGTACTTTGGCAAAGGACTTACCGCCACCGCCAACTACACCTACGCCGCCATAGATACCGCCGAGGTAAAAGACCCGCTCATTGCCGGTTTCAATACGCCCGCGCACAAGGTAAACCTTGGGCTGCAAGGCACCGATGTATGGAAAAACCTGGGGTTTGCCTTTAATGTAAAATGGACGGATAACGTATATTGGGAAAGCCCCTTTGGCAACGGCAACCTGCCCGATTACTGGCTTGCAGACGCACAACTCAGCTACCGTTTTCCGAAATATTATTCTGCGGTAAGAATTGGCGGCGCTAACCTGTTAAACCAAAAAATACAGCAGGCTTACGGCTCTCCGGTTATAGGAACCACGTTTTATGTGGGGTACAGTTTTGAAATTTCAAAATTCTGATTTCAGGTTTTAAACCTTATAGGTTTTCAAAACCTATAAGGCTTAAAAAAAACATTACCTGTTTTCTCACAGGCAACCCAACACTGTTTAGTTAAGAAAAAATACCCCGCCATGCTTGCCCAAATTAAAACAATACTGCTTATATTTGCAGGGAGGTGAAATTATTGGCAAAGGCAGTTTTGCCGTTGCGTGTTTCTTTACTGGCAACCCGGTTGGGTGATTATATAAATCTGGTATGATTTTAAAAATAAAAAAAGAAGTTATTGAATTAGGAAGCTAAACCGTTTATTTTTGACTTTATTTTTAGGCAGGCACAAACACATGCTACTTACACAAGGTAAACCGTTTTTTGCTGCCTAAAGCCCAAACCAATTTATTTTCTAACCCACATAATAAACTTGCAGGCATGGCATTTTGGAAAATCATTGACTGGATTGGCAGTGCTATGGGTATAAAAAGTGAAAAAGTCTATCCCGCACTGCTTACAGAAACCACCGAAGACATTAATTTATTATTGGTGTGCGTAGAGGGCGGCACCTTTCAAATGGGCGGGCAAGACAACGAAGCGCGGGAAGAAGAAAAACCCGTACACAAGGTAGAAGTAAGTACCTTCTATATAGGCAAGTACCCCATAACACAGGCGCAGTACCGTAAAATCATGAACAATAACCCCAGCCATTTCAAAGGCGATGACCTGCCGGTAGAAGAGGTAAGTTGGGAAGATGCCGTAGAGTTTTGCCACCGCCTTAGCGCCCTTACCAATAAAATTTACCGCCTGCCCACCGAAGCGGAGTGGGAGTACGCCGCCCGCGGGGGCAACAAAAGCCACCGCTACAAATACGCAGGCAGCAATAACTTAGGTACAGTAGCCTGGTATAGCGGAAATAGCGGCAATAAAACCAAAAATGTAGGAGCAAAAAATGACAACGAACTGGGCTTACATGATATGAGCGGCAATGTATGGGAATGGTGCCACGATTGGTACAGTAGTGCCTACTACAAAAACAGCCCCGGGAAAAACCCCAAAGGTCCTGCATCGGGTCCTTACCGCGTGTTGCGCGGCGGTAGTTGGGGCAGCGGCGCCGATGGCTGCCGGGTGGCGTTTCGGCGCGGCAGCACCTCCGCTCACCGTATCGGCAGCCACGGCTTCCGCGTGGTGCTTGTCCCATAGTTGCTATGGTTTGCTTTTCCGGTTTTT
>MTCR01000088.1 GCA_002212725.1 Sphingobacteriales bacterium TSM_CSM
GCTTACCAAAACCAAACCGGCACCACCGGAAATGCCCTTTTCAGCAACCTTTATACCGATGTTTTTGCCCTCTATGCCGCAGCCTGGGGTTATTTGCCGCAGTATGCAGCTGGCTTGCCCTTTAATGCAACCAATAACATACTTACCCTGAACCTGGAGCCGGGCTACTACGATGACTGTTATGCAGACCTTGGCTGGACGGTAAGTAATTCGGGGGCTAATGCCGATGGTGCCTGGGCAAGGGTTATTCCCATAGGTACCAATTATGCCGACCAATCGAGTAACCCCGATTTTGATGTGACAGCCGATACAGGCGGTTTCTGCTTTTTAACCGGAAACGGCAACGGCGGGCCCGAATCTTACGACCTTGACAGCGGCAGTTCTACGCTGCTTAGCCCCCACATGGATTTAACCGTTTATGCCGACCCTTACCTGAGTTTTTATCGCTGGTACTCTGCCTTTAATTCCACCACCGGCGCCGATACCCTGAGTTTTTACCTGAGCAACGGCTTGCAAACCGTTCTGCTGCGCACCTTGTACCCCGATGATATTACGCAACACCAATGGTACCTGGAAACATTCAGGGTAGCCGACTTTCTTGTGCCCGCTGCCAATATGCAGTTTATAGCCCTGGCAAATGCCGGCTCACCTGAAAGCATTTTTGAATGCGGCATAGACTTGTTCAGCATTACCGATGGGTATGCGCCCGGCGTTGGCGTGCCTGATATTGCAACTCCTGCCAACCGGCATTTACAAATTGCGCCCAACCCTGCCGGTAATGTTGCGCTAATAACTGCACCCACTGCCGTAACCGCCGTTGCAGTGTACAATTTACAAGGGCAACGGATACAATATTATACTGCCGCAGGCACAAACACCTTTCCCGTTCCCGTTCAAGAACTTGCCCCAGGTTTGTACCCTGTACAATGCCAAACCGCCAACGGCGTTTTTACCGGCAAAATAGTAGTGTTACGGTAGAGAGCAGCATTGGTAAATACAATTTGCATCGGGCGGGTTGCGCTTACCGCAACAGCAGCACACTGCCCTTTGCAATACGATAGGGGTCATCGGCATCTTCGGTAAACTGGTATTCCAATTTCCAGACGTATAAGCCGAGCGGCAACGAGCGGTCATCTTGCAGGCCTGTCCAATGTTCGGCAGGGTTGTTACTTTCAAAAACCTGCTGCCCCCAACGGTCAAAAACCAGCAGCCTGAAATAGCTTACCTCGCAATTAAAAACTGCGGTAAACAGGTCGTTTACTCCGTCGGCATTGGGTGAAAAAGCATCGGGCAGCAAAGGGCGGCAGCGGGGCGCCGAGCAGTCTTCAAATGTTACGGTAACGGTATCGGCAGCCAACCCGCATTCATTGCTTAGTTGCACCCAGTAAGTGCCGCCAACGGCAGTGGCATAGGTATTTTGGGTAGAGCCGTCTTGCCACAGCAGGTTGGTTTCGGGCAGGTTGGCGTTAAGGGTTATTACCTCGCCCAGACAAAGCGTAGTATCGGGGCCTAAATTAACAACCGGTACCGGTATGGCACTTACCGAGGCTGTTCCGGCTACGCTGCCAAAACAAAAGGCATCTTCCACCGATACCAGTGTATATTCGCCGCTTTGAGTGGCAGAAAGCGTATAATCGGGCACATTGGCGCTTACCGGCGGCTGTGTTTGTCCGTCAATGGCGTAATACAGTTCCCAGGGTGCTTGTCCTGTAAATTCTACCTGCAAATCAAGGGCGTTTACATTACCATCGAGGCAGGCGCTGCCACCGCCGGATAACAAGGCTGCAGATTGGCATAGCAGGCAATTAAAAGTGCCGGTAATAGTGGTATCGCAATGGTAAGAGTCGCCGGCGCTAAAAGCATAAGGAGTACCCGAAGGTATGGGGTTGCTGGTAAAAACATTGCCGCTGATAGTACCGGTGTTTCCGCTAACCTGATAGGTGGCGGCATCGCCGCCCGTTATGGTAAAAGAAACGGTATAGGAGGTTTCTTCGGCATTGCAATCAATATCAACATTACTAACCTGCGGCTTATCTTGAATAACTGTAACCGTTACGGAGGCAAAGGCCGTGCACAGACCGTTTACCGGTGTAACGGTATAGGTGGTGGTAACCAGGGGGTTGGCAATTGGGTTGGGGCAATCGGTACAGCTAAGCCCAAGTGCAGGCGACCAGGAAACCTCTCCGGCGGTAAAACCGCCTTCGGTACAGCCCAGTTTTACACTTTCGCCGCGGCAAATGCAAATATCGTTTCCGGCACAGGCATAGTTAATGGCGGCAGGCACAAAGGCAGCATTCAAAATCATGCGTTGTGTTTGCAATATTTCTGCTGCAATGGCAGGAGAGGGAGGGGTAATAGCGGTAAGGGAAAACTCATTGGCGCCGCAGTAATACAGATTTCCGCCGGCAGTAGCGCCATTTACATCGGCAGCATAACAGATAAACTGGTTAACGCCTACCGGCAGGTTCAGTAAAAGGCAGGGGTAAGTTGACGGTTTCCAGGAACTGCCTGCGGCCAAGCCAAAGGTTCCCAAATCTCCGGTTAAACCCGATGGGAAATTTCCCTGAAACTGCATAACAGGCATGGCCGATGCCACATAATTAAAAGGAGGGTTAATGGAAGTACTGATAGCCGAAATGCCGCCGGTGGTCATAAACAGCCCTTGGTTTTCCAGCGCAAGTGCCATACCCGATTGCGCCCAGAAATTACCGCCGCTGTTTATAAAATTGCTTACAGCCGCCGCATAGCTTGTTGTAACATTAGCCGTGCCGTTGGCATTAGGTTGTAAAATAAAAGTATAGCAATCGGTGGCGGTCTGTAAATCGGCATTAACAATTACAGCATAGGGCATATGGGCAGCGTCTAATATTTGGGTAAAAGCGCTGCTGTTTCCACCGTTATTCAATACGGCAATTTGGGGGGCAAACTGCAGCGTGTAACGCACATCTAATGGTGTATTGGCATTGAGCATGTAAATTGCCACGTTGTTGCCAAAGGCCGTTATAAGACTGTCAATATCCGGAAAAGCAGGAGTATTCACCGGATTGCAAACTTGCTGGTTAATTTCGGCAATGTCAACAACAAAAGCACTGCCCACAAAATCGGCAGTGGCAGGCGCCTGCGCCGAAGGGTAAATTCGGGCAACTGAGGCGGTAAAATCAATGCCATCTTTAGGTTTGGAGGCTTTTATAATCCATTTAACCGGTATGCCGTTTTGCAGCAATAGATGTACAAGCCCGTAAGCGGCCAGGTTCATGCCGGAAAAAGTAAGCCCGCTTGCTGCATCATTAAGGGTAACCGATTGCTTGTTTTGGTCAAGCGGTATGATATAAGCACCCGATGCAATATTCTGCACATTGGAAGCAGGCGGGGGCAATTCCTGCGCCTGTATTTTTACTGCCGGCGCGGTAAACAAAAACAAGCACAATGCTGCCGGCAGGCATAACTTGCGAAACAAAGTCTGATTTAACATGGTTTTATGAGCGGTTTCTTGTAATAGCAGGGTGGTGTACTTTTTTTTCCGGCAAATTTGGTATAATAACTTTTTCGGGCAGCGTTTATAGACTATACAGCATTGCAAACGCTGCCTTATAGCAGGTGCTGCACCGGCAGCCGGGTTTTGATTGGGTTTAGGGGAGCGCGCGTAAAGTTACAACTCGTTTTAAAACTTTTAATGGTTTAAAGCTGCTTACGCAAAAAAGCTTGCACATTGTATTATGACAGGTAAAAACTCCGATGGTTAAATGAATACGGCCACTTTTTTAATTGCAAAAATTGCAGCATCTTTACGTCCGGTTCAAACTACCTTTGTTTGACGGCAGTTTGAACCGGACGGTCACACCCTGCCGGAGCGTTTTTTGCGGCAAAACCGGTTTTTCCGGACATTAACCTAATTATAGTTCAACTTTTTAAAAGCATTTTACCAAATGTTTGCAGTAATAACCGGCGCCACTAAAGGAATTGGCCGGGCATTAACCCGGCGCTTTGCCTCAGAAGGCTTTGACCTTGCCGTTTGTGCCCGGAATAAAATGGAGTTACAACAGCTTAAAACCGATTTGGAGCAACATAACCCCACCATCAGGGTGGTGTACACAGCCACCGATATGGGCAACAAAAACGAAGTGCTTGCTTTTGCCGAAATGGTAAACAAGGAATGCCCCGCCATTGACGTACTTATAAACAATGCAGGTTTATTTTTAACCAACCCTGTATTGCGCGAACCCGATGGATTATTGGAACAAATGATGGCCATCAACCTGTATGGACCCTATCACCTTACGCGCGCGCTGCTTCCCAAAATGACCGGCCAAAAATCGGGGCATATTTTTAATATTTGCTCGGTAGCAAGCCTTATAGGGTTTGAAGATTGTGTATCATATACAGCATCCAAACACGCACTATATGGCTTTTCAAAGGCATTGCGCCAGGAAATGAAAGCCTTTAACATAAAGGTTACCAGCGTACTGCCCGGTGCAGTGTACACCGCCTCATGGGAAAGTTCTGATGTGAATTCGGGGCGTATTATGGCACCCGAAGACATAGCCGATGCTGTGTATGGCTGCTATCGCCTTTCGGAAAGAACAGTGGTAGAAGAAATAGTATTGCGCCCCATGCTGGGCGATTTGTGAGGCTACGCAGCAGGCAATCCGATGATTTGCTTATTTTACTCCATACATTCATGAACATTATAGTAACCGGTGCGAGCGCCGGCATTGGTTTTGAACTGGTACGGCAATTATGCCAAAACCCTCAAAACAGGGTAATTGGCATAGCCCGCAACGAAAACCGCTTGTTGCAATTGCAGCAAATTTGCCAGCACAACAACATGATTGCCCTGCCGTTTGATTTGGCAACATCCGGGGTGAACAGTATTTTACCCCATTTAAACAGCCATTTCAGCAAAATAGATGTTTTGGTAAACAACGCCGGATTTTTGCAGAGCAAACCTTTTACCCACCTTTCCGATGCTGATTGGGAACATGCCTTTTCGGTAAACCTGTTTTCAGTGGTGCGATTATTGCGCACGCTGTTTCCCCTCTTTACCAAACCCGGCGCACATGTGGTAAACATTGGCAGCATGGGCGGATTTCAGGGCAGCCCCAAGTTTGCCGGTCTTAGCGCTTACAGCGCCTCAAAAGCCGCCCTTGCCGCCCTTACCGAATGCCTGGCAGAGGAATGGAAACAGGAAGGAATTTCGATAAATTGCCTTGCTTTGGGCGCTATACAAACCAATATGTTCAGCACAGCTTTCCCGCAACAGCAAGCACCCGTTTTACCCCATACCATTGCTGCTTTTATTGCTCAATTTGCCCAAACAGGGCATTACCTGTTCAATGGCAAGGTAATTCCGGTTGCCATGTCAACCCCCTGAAAGCAAAAAGACAGCCTTCTATCAAGACTGTCTTTTTTAAGAAAACTTTTTTCAAAAAACAAACGGTTAAACATGGCTGAATAATTGCATTTTCCACCGTGCCTCGCGTTGTGCTTTTTCAATTTCCAACTGTTGGCGCTCTTTAAAAGATAAGGTCATATCTTCGGATTGCGTGTTTTGCGCCTCTTTACGGGTTTTGCTCGTTTCGTTTCTCATGGCTTTAAGTTTTAGTGATGTATAATAGTTATGTAACCAACCAACAGGCGTATTTGTTCCAAAAATGGGGTTAATAAATGTTAAAGCACCCGTGAAAACCACTTTTTCAATGCCCAAAGTGTTTGCCGCAAAACAATTTTTACTGCATTTACAGGCAATTACAGCAAAATAACAAAAAAGTATTTATTTAGGTCGTACCTTTGTTGGTGGTGTTCTTAACTAAATCCCTTTCATTTTATCGCAAAGAACACAAAGTTCCGCAAAGTTTTTTTGCTCTTTATGGTCAATGCTTCCAATCAGCAAGGAACAAGAGAAATTGCCGGGATTTACAGATAGTACCTAATTAGTTACACAAAAAAACGAACTTTGCACAGAAGCTAAACAAGCCATAAGTATGAGCGAAAATACCTATTCCTTTGAAAACCGAATTGACTTAAGCGGCATAGAGCAGATGACTGCCGAGGTAAAGCGGCAAATTGGAAAAATTATCATCGGGCAGCAAAGTTTTATTGAATTGCTTACAGTTGCCTTGCTTGCCGATGGGCATGTGCTGATAGAAGGCGTGCCCGGTATAGCCAAAACCCTCACCGCCAAGCTGTTGGCCCGGACGGTTTCGGCCGGTTTTTCGCGCATACAGTTTACACCCGATTTAATGCCCTCTGATGTGCTGGGCACTTCGGTGTATAATTTTAAAACATCGGAATTTGAGTTTAAAAAGGGGCCTGTTTTTTCAAACATTGTGCTTATTGATGAAATAAACCGCGCACCTGCAAAAACCCAATCGGCTTTGTTTGAAGTAATGGAAGAACGGCAAATTACCATAGACGGGCAACGGTACGAAATGCCGCCGCCATTTTTTACCCTTGCAACCCAAAACCCCATTGAACACGAAGGCACTTACCGGCTGCCCGAAGCTCAACTGGACCGGTTTTTGTTTAAAATTGAGGTGCAATACCCCACTTTTGAAGAGGAAGTTCAAATATTATCGGGGTTTCACCAACGCAAAAACAACCATAATTTTACCGATATTCAACCGGTGCTGAACATTGAACAACTCCTGCTTTACCGGCAACAGGTAAAACAAGTACTGGTTGACGAAAAACTGCTGCACTACATTGCCCGCATAGTTCATGCCACCCGGAACAGCAAAGACCTGTATTTGGGCGGTTCACCAAGGGCTTCGCTGGCAATTATGACCTCGGCAAAAGCGCTGGCCGCCATGCAGGGGCGCGATTTTGTAACCCCCGAAGACATTCAGTTTATGTGCAAACCGGTTATGCGCCACCGCCTCATACTTAGCCCCGAAAAAGAAATGGAAGGGGTAAATACCGACCAGGTTATTGACCTTATTGTGCGCAGCATTGAGGTGCCCCGGTAAAAAAAGTTTTGCCCGTTTGTTTACATGCCGAAACGCAAAAATGGGTAAATTTGTGGCACCTTTACCAATTTTTGCCCTGCCATGAAAGCACGCCAGTTTTTCAGTACCGAAGAAATTCAAATGCTACGGCAAAAATCTAACTTCCGGGCAAGCCTCGAAATCTTGCATACCTGGGGGTGGATAGCCTTTGCTTTTGCCCTGGCAGGTTTTTTCCCAAACGTTGTTACCATACTTATTGCCCTTTTTATATTGGGAGGCAAGCAATTGGCCTGTGCCATTATCATGCACGACGCCTCGCACAATGCCCTGTTTACCTCCAAAAAGGCCAACGAATGGATTGGCAATTGGTTGGGTGCCTACCCTGTTTTTCATAGCGTGGAGCAATATAGACCATACCACCTGCAGCATCATCTGCACACCGGCTCTGACCAAGACCCCGACCTTGCCCTAACCCGGGGGTATCCGGCATCGGCGGCAAGCATTGTCCGCAAATTTTTGCGAGATTTATTCGGTGCAACAGGCCTTAAGGGCTATATTGGAGTGTTTGCCATGCATCTGGGGTTTCTTAAATATAGCTTGGGCGGCGAGGTAATTGCCCTGCCGCCGCAGCAACATACGCCGGCAAAAGTTGCGCTTAATGCCTGGCAACACCTGCGCAACCCCCTGCTGGCACAGTTTTTTTTGGCAGCCATTTTATGGCTTTGCGGCGCTGCCTGGCTTTACCTGCTTTGGCCGGCCGCATTGCTTACTACCTACAACTTTTGCATAAGAGTGCGCGCCATGGCAGAACACAGTATGGTGCCCAACCGTCATAACCCCACCACCAACACCCGTACCACTTATGCCAACTGGCTTGAGCGTATGTTGTTTGCGCCGCACCATGTAAATTACCATGTCGAACATCACCTGCTTATGAGTATTCCGCCCTATAACTACCCCAAAATGCACCAAATGCTTAAAAATAAAGGGTTTTATGACAATGGCGGCCTGCTTGTAAACGGTTACTGGCAAATTATTAAAATGGCTGTTGCCAAACCCCCAATCACTCATGCGCAAGGTTAATAACATGATGCCCCCGGAAAATAATTTCGCAAAGTGGTATCATAAAAACGCCAATGATGTTTTTAACTTGTTGCAATCCCGACCTTCGGGACTAAATGCCGACGAAGTGGCAGAAAGAAACAGGGAGTTTGGCCCCAACGAAATAGAAAGCAGTCAAACATTGTCGGCCATTAAAATACTGCTGCGGCAATTTACCGATTTTATGATTGTGGTTTTGCTGATAGCCGCGGTAATATCGGGCTACGTGGGCGACCTTTCTGATACTTTGGTGATACTTGCCATTGTAGTATTGAATGCCACAATTGGCTTTTATCAGGAATACCGCGCCGGGCGTGCCATGGAAGCGCTGAAAAAAATGGCTGCCTCAATTGCCACCGTAATAAGAAACGGGTTACCGCACAGCATACCGGCATCGGAAATTGTGCCGGGCGATGTAGTGTTGCTTGAAGCCGGTAATATTGTTCCGGCAGATTTACGCCTGTTTGAAGCGCGGTTGCTTAAAGTTGAAGAAGCCTCACTCACCGGCGAATCGGTGCCCGTTGAAAAGCAAACTGCCCCTATTGACGAACAAAATCTGATGCTGGCCGATTGCCTGAACATGGCTTTCAAAGGCACATTAGTGGCCAGTGGCAATGGAATGGGGGTGGCTGTAGCTACCGGCATGCATACCGAACTGGGTAAAATTGCCCAAATGTTGGAAAAAGAGGAAGTACAAACTCCTTTGCAAAAACGCCTTGCAGCTTTTAGCCGAAAACTGGCGCTCATTTTTCTTTTTATCTGCGTAATAGTGTTTTTTCTTGGCATTTTAAGGGGCGAAAAACCGGTGCTGATGTTGCTCACCGCCTTGTCACTGGCTGTTGCCGCCATACCCGAAGCAATGCCGGCTATGGTTACCATTTCACTTTCGCTGGGAGCTAAGAGAATGGTGAAAAACAATGCACTGGTACGAAGACTTCCTGCCGTAGAAACGCTTGGCTCGGTTACCTATATTTGTTCCGATAAAACCGGCACACTTACCCAAAACAAAATGTCGGCCGAAGGCATAATTTACAAAACACATCAATATGACAGCAACCACTTTGTAAGTTTTATGCAAGAACCCGATGCCCAATGGTTACTGACCGCCGCTGCCCTCAACAACGACATTCAGACCGGCAGCGAGGGCAACCTTTTGGGTGACCCGACAGAAAAAGCCATGTATGAATTTGCCCTCCAGTTTGGCTATCCGAAAAATGCCCTGCTGAAACAATATCCCAAAATTGCCGATATACCATTTGATGCCACCCGTAAGTGTATGACCACCATTCATGCACTCGACAACGGTACTTTTATTTCTTTTACCAAAGGCGCTATGGATACGCTGCTGCCCAATGCCGCCAACCTTAGCCAACAAGATAAAGCAAATTGGGAAAAATCGGTAAATTCCATGTCGGCAAATGGGTTCAGAGTGCTGGGATTTGCCATGCGCACCTTGCAGGAACTGCCCAACCCTTTGCTGCCCGAAAACATAGAACAGAATTTTACCCTCCTTGGCGCTTTGGGTTTGATAGACCCACCACGCCCCGAAGCAGCGCAATCGGTACACGAGTGTAAAACTGCCGGCATACATACCGTTATGATTACCGGAGACCATCCCCAAACCGCCCGGTACATAGCCCAAAAACTGGGCATTGTAACCATGGAAGACGATTTGGTGGTAACCGGTTCCGATATGTTGCGAATGACCACACAGGAACTGGAAAGCAAAGTGGCGCACATAAAAGTTTATGCCCGGGTAACGCCCGAACAAAAATTTGCCATTGTGGAAGCGCTGCAAAAAAAGGGACAGTTTGTGGCTATGACCGGCGACGGGGTTAACGATGCCCCATCGCTTAAACATGCCGATATCGGCGTAGCTATGGCTATTACCGGTACTGATGTGGCGAAGGAAGCCGCTCACATGATTCTGCTCGACGATAACTTTGCCACAATTGTAAAGGCAGTGCGCGAAGGAAGGCGGATTTTTGACAATATCCGCAAATTTGTAAAGTTTATAATGACCGGCAACTCCGCCGAAATATGGACAATCTTACTGGCCCCATTTTTCGGATTACCCATTCCACTGCAGCCTATTCATATTTTATGGATTAACCTGGTTACCGACGGGCTGCCAAGCCTGGCCCTGGCTGCCGAACCGGCCGAAAAAAACATTATGAACCGCCCGCCGCGCCACCCCAAAGAAAGTATTTTTGCCAATGGCCTTGGCTGGCATATTTTCATTATTGGGCTGCTAATTGGCGGCTTAACACTGCTTACCCAGTATATTTCCTACCATTCGGCCAATGTTCATTGGCAAACTATGGTGTTTTGCACCCTTTGTTTCTGCCAGTTGGCTTTGGCATTGGCCATACGGTCGGAGAAGCAATCGGTATTTAAACAAAATTTTTTCTCCAACCCGTTTCTGCTTATCACCATATTAGTTACGGTACTTATTCAGCTTGGCATAGTGTATATACCTGTTTTAAACGGTATTTTCAAAACCAAACCTCTTTCGGCAACCGAACTGCTGTTTACCTTTGTCCCGGCGCTGATTATTTTTGTTGCAGTGGAAATTGGCAAATTGATAGATAACACTAAAAAAACCACACGCAAAAACACGCCAAAAAAACTAAAAACCCGCAAAGGCTTAATTTAAAAGCCCTGCAAGCAATTTAAAAGAAAACAAACAAAAAAACCACAGGCAAAAACACTACTTAAAAACAGCCTGATTTTTATTAAAAACCGCCCCGTTTAAATAGGTTAAATGCTGTTTAAACGGGTTTTTTGCATGTTTAAGTGGTGTTTAAAGTGGCTTTATAACAGCCACTATTTTGTAAATAGCGGCAATCTCCTTCTTAGGCACCGTAAATGCGGTATGGTTGTCTGAGCGGCACACAATGTGCGTTTCTACCGCAGATGGCTCTATGCGCTTAATCATGCGCTCACCTGCTGCTATAAGCATGTAGATGCTCTCTGTATCTAAAACATCTAAGCTGTGCCACTGCTTAACAATAATTATATCCCCATTCTTAACAGTAGGCTCCATACTGAAGCCCAAAACAGGAAAAGCAGCCTCTGCACCCTTGGTGAACGACATGTAAGGGATATAGCCTACCGGCTTTTCTGAAAAACCTATATCTGCCAAGCCTGCTAAGCCTGCACTTACCGGCAAATTGTATATGGCTATGCCCCCGCCCTCTGGCGCTAAAACCACCGGCTCTACCTCATCTGGAGCTTGCGGCAATGCCCCCAATGCGCTTAAATCCTTATGCAGCAACCACTCTAACGGTATATTGAATAACTCTGATATGCGCTGCGCTACTGAAACAGGCGGCTCAGTATGACCATTTTCATACCCGCTTAGTGTTGTCCTTGGTATCCCAAGCTCCTCGGACAATACAGCAGAGCTAATGGATCTTAGCTTTCTAATGTACTTTATGTTTTTTGCTAAGTAACTCATAATCAGCAGGTTTAGCATTATCGTTAATAATATGCCTAAATTTCGTCAAAAATTTTTGACTTTTTGACGAAATTACGTCAATTTTGCAACGGAAATAAAACGAAAACCACACAAAAGTAAAAAGAAAATGACAACAGCCACCAAAACCGCACAGGAAATTAAAGAGATGTTGGCTTATGGCGACATTAATACCATAGCCCAGCGCTGCAAGGTAAGCCGAGAAACGGTGCGCCGTGTGCTAAACGGCACCTGGGTAAATATGGAGGTGCTTGCCGCCGCCGTAGCGGTAACAGAGGAGCGCGCCCTGCAGCTTGCCAACCTAAGCCACCGCTTAGAAGCGCTTAAAAAAGGGTTGCTTGCCCTGCCTGCCTATGCCCAACTTGCTGCCCAAGACCCCGATGCTTTTGAGGTGGAACTAATAAACGCCCATGCCGCCGGCATAGAGGCGTAAAAAAACCACACGCAAACGATTAGAACGGCAATAGAACGGCAATAGAACGGCAAAATTTACCGCAAAAAACAAAAAACTACAGGCAAACGGATTTGTTTGCGTGTCGTTTTTTAAACTGACAAAAATGAAGGCAATAGGCAACAATATATATCTGCAGCTAATTGAGGCAGCCGCTATTTTAGGCTTAGAGCAGAGGTCAATTATAGATGGATATTTCAGGGGAGATGCGCACTGGCAGGGCATTAAAGACCCCGATGATAACCGCGTGCTGCTGCTTAGTTATGAGGCTATGAAGCCCAAGTACAAGCAAATAATAACAGCGCACTACGGCAACCCGGAGCAGATGCTTATGCTTATAGACCGGCAGCAGCAGCACAATGCGCTGCGCCTGCGTATGCAGCGCCGGCTGCTGCCCCTGCCACAGGCAGATGCAACATGCCTAAACAGTTGGCGGTCTGCCGCCGGGGCAGCGCTGCCCGATGCAGAGCTAACCGGCTACCAAGCGGGCTGCCGCTGGCTGCATAGTTTACATGAGTGGCAGCAGCATGGCGGCCGCTGGTATAAAAATGTGCTGGGTGCGCAAACCGCCGGCGTGGTTTGGGAGCAGGCTATAGCAGTTATTAAGGCAGAGGGGCTACCGCTGCCCACCAACTACAGCCGCCTTACTCAGAAGGTGGCTGCTTATGCACACCAAGGCGCCGCTGCTATACTTGCCCGCGCATGGCGCTATGGCAACACCAATGCGCAAAAACTACAACACCACCACCGCCAAACCTTGCTTGCGCTTATGTGCGACCCGAATGGACGCAAATTTACCTACCCCCAAATACACGCCCAGTTTCTTGCCCTTGCGCGAGAGCAGGGTTGGGTGGAGCTGTTAGAGCCTAAGCCCATAACCGTAGCCGCCATTAGCCAGTGGCTTGAGCAGCCGGAGCAAAAAAATATATGGTACCTGCATAGGTACGGCGGCAAGGCATGGAGCGACAGGAACGAATTAGTAATACCCCAACAGCGCAGCGCAGAGCCGCACCTGCAATGGCAAATAGACGGGTTTCAGCAGAACCTGTGGTACTGGGATGGCAAGACTTTGCGTAAATTATACACGGTGCGCATTATAGACAGCTACAGCGGCGCTATAGTGGGCTGGAGCGTAGGCGTAAACGAAAATGCGCAAATGGTTTTTGAGGCAATGAAAATGGCTTGCATGGTGCATGGCGTAATGCCACACGAAATAAAAACCGACAACAGCAGCGCCATGAAAGCTGCCGAAACCGCGCAGCTTTTTACCTCACTTGGCATACGCGTAGTGCATACGCAGCCGCACAAGGGCAGGAGTAAAAAAATAGAGCCACACTCGGTGTGGCTAAAACAGCAGGTAGAAGAATACTACACCAACGTAAGCGGCGGCAACATTACCGCCCGCAC
>MTCR01000025.1 GCA_002212725.1 Sphingobacteriales bacterium TSM_CSM
TGCGGCGGGTTGCCGTTGTTGAGCAACAGCGGCAGTTATACGCCTGCGGTTGCGGGCACCTACTATGCCGAGGCGCGCGACCCGCTGACGGGATGTTTGAGCGCTACGCGCACCCCGATAGACTTGATCATTAACCCTGTACCAGCAGCCAATGCAGGAGCCGACCAGGGCATTTGTTCGGGTGATGATGCCATATTGAGCGCAAGCGGCGGCACGGGTTACCAATGGTCGAACGGGTTGGGCAATACGGCAAGTGTAACAGCCAACCCCGCCACCACTACTACCTACACGGTAACGGTAACGGACAACGGTTGCAGCGCCACCGATGATGTGACAGTAACGGTAACACCGCTGCCTACCCTGACAGTAGGTGCAGTAAACTGCTCTGCCGATTTGCTGACCTATACGATAAACTTTACCGCGACCGGCGGCAGTGCTGCTGCCAGTTCGGGCACCATGGGCGCAACGAGTGTTAGCGACATACCGATAGCCACCAGCCCGGTAACGATAACGGTAACGAGCGGGGTAAATGCAGCCTGTGCAGTAAGTCAGGATGTGAATGCCCCGAACTGCAACTGTCCGCCGATAGGGGCGCCGGTTGGCAGTGATGTAACGATATGTGCGGGCGCAACCATACCTGCGCTGAGCGCAACCGTTGGAGTGGGTTTGGTGATAGATTGGTATGCTACTGCGAGCGGGGGATTGCCGTTGTTGAGCAACAGCGGCAGTTATACGCCTGCCGGTGCGGGCACTTACTATGCCGAGGCGCGCGACCCGCTGACGGGTTGTTTGAGCGCTACGCGCACCCCGATAGACTTGATCATTAACCCTGTACCGGCAGCCAATGCGGGAGCCGACCAGAGCATTTGTTCGGGTGATGATGCCACACTAACGGCAAGCGGTGGCACGGGCTACCAATGGTCTAACGGGTTGGGCAATACGGCAAGTGTAACAGCCAACCCAGCCACCGCTACTACCTACACGGTAACGGTAACGGACAACGGGTGCAGCGCTACTGACGATGTGACAGTAACGGTAAATGAGCCCGCAGATGCAGGTAACGATAACGGTTCTTCGGTATGTGATGATGCAGCCGACGGAAATACGACCATAGATTTATTGACACTTACAAGCGTTGCGGGGGGGACATTTTCGCCTGTTGGCGGCGCTCCGGCGCTTGCGGGTACTACATTTGACGGTGCAGGGCTTGCTTTTGGCACTTATACCTATAACTATACGGTATCGGGTTCAGGAACTTGCCCTGATGATGTGGCAATTATTGAGGTAACTGTTGATGATTGTTCTACGCCATTGTGTCCTACCATAACCACACCATTGGATACGGCTTTGTTGATATGTGATGGTAAAGATCCGGGGTTAGATGATTTAACCAACTACATTACTTTTAACGGATTATCCATAAACTTTGCAGGCTTTGCGTGGTATAGCGATGCTGCATTAACTACACCGGTTGATTCTTTGGATTACAGCTATTCGGGTAATAACTGCGATGAAATGACTACCACTCTGTACGTAGCCATGCTCTGCACATTAGACCCGACACCAATTCCTGCCGGTTTCCTTAACCTTACCATTTACCCACCGTTAGACACTACTTTGCTGGTTGGTACTGAAGGATTATGTGCACCTCCTACACTTACAAGCGCTTGTTTGAACTATATTATAACGGAAGACAATGTGCCTTCGGTGGTTGAACCGGGTGACAGCGGAACAGCAATATGGACAGTTTCCTATAATGGCTCTTTGGGGATAGATCCATGTTTCAGCGAGCCTTTTGAAGTTGCTTACGGTTGCCCTGAAGCGCCATGCCCGATTGCTGATTTTACCCTGTCGGCAGATTCATTGTGTACAGGAGATGCTCTTATACTTACCTTTACCGGAACGGCTGATACTGCAGATGCTTATACGTGGTCGGTTTCTGACGGACAGGTTGTAACCGGAGTTGGGCCGCAAACTCTTACAATGAACATACCCGGCGTGTTGGAGGTAATGTTGATAGTGAGCAATTCGGCATGTGCCGACACCAGCATTCAGACAGTTTCGGTATCGGAAGTGAATGTTGAACTGGTTGCATCACCCACAAGCATTGCAAGCGGTGAAACAGTTGCGCTTGATGTTTCGGCAACATCGGTTTTGGGCAGCAATTTAACCTATACATGGACAGGCGATGCTTCACTTTCCTGCAATGACTGTGTATCGGCAACAGCTACTCCTTTGGAGACAACAATTTATACGGTAATAGTAACCGATGAATTTGGTTGCCTTGCCGATGATGCGGTTTCGGTTTCGGTGTTTAGCGAAAACACTGTTATTATTCCAAATGCCTTCTCGCCAAACGGTGATGCCCAAAACGATGAATTCAGAATTTTCGGGGCAAATGTGGTTGGTTTTGAGTTGTATATTTACAACCGGTGGGGTGAACTTGTTTTCCAGACGATGAATAAAGACGAAGGATGGAACGGCATTTACAAAGATAAAATTCAGGAAATTGGAACCTATGTTTTCTATGCCAGAGTTATCTTTGAAGACGGAACCGAAACTTTTTACAAAGGAAACGTAACTTTAGTGCGATAGTGCCGGAATGACAATGCGAGCGAAAGCCTGCCAGCAACTGCGGGCAGGCTTTTTCCATTACAGCAAGCAGGGCAGCATAAAAAAACCCCGGCAAGTTAAATACTTACAGGGGTTGATGATTATGAAATAAGAAAAGCGCCCTAGCCAAAACGAATAAACCGGCAGCAATAGTAAAAATTCCTTTCCTCCTTTTTTCCTGCTTTTTCGGTAACACTGAAAGGAAAACTACCTGCCGGCTGCTGATAATGTCCAAAAGTAAAAAGCTGTGCTGAAATGACCAAATTTATTTTGACAAATTTATGACAAATGTTTCAGGCTTGACTATTATGCGTATTTATCTTCAAATGTTTTCATGACCTCGGTTAGTGTTTTAACCCCTTCCATATTCATGGCATTGTACATAGAAGCCCTGAAACCGCCTACTAACCGGTGTCCTTTAATGCCAACACAGCCGGCCTCGTGTGCAAACTGAAGGAAAGTTTTTTCCAGTTCGGGGCGGGTAATGGTAAAGGTGGCGTTCATAATGGAGCGGTGTTGTGGTTTGGCAGTGCCTGTAAAGAGGCTGTTCCGGTCAATTTCGGTATATAAAAGGGCAGCTTTTGCGTTGTTATCGGCTTCAATTTGTTCAATTCCGCGTTTTTTTATCCATTGCAGGGTAAGATAGCAGCCATAAACGGCAAAAACAGGCGGCGTATTGAACATTGAACCCTTTTTAATATGCGTTTGGTAATTGAGCATAGTTGGAATGGTGCGGTTGGTTTTACCCAATATTTCGGGGTTTACCACTACTAAGGTAGTTCCTGCCGGCCCCAGATTTTTTTGCGCTCCGGCATAAAAAAGGTCAAATTTTGAAACATCGGTTTTTTTAGAAAAAATATCAGACGACATGTCGGCTATCAGCGGGCATTCGCATTGGGGTAATTGGTGGTATTGTGTGCCAAAAATGGTGTTGTTGGTGGTAATGTGCAGGTAAGCATATTCTTTTCCAACCATAGGTATTTGCGGAATATAGGAAAAATTGCCATCTTCGGAGGAGGCAACCACCTCGGTATTGCCAAAAAAGCGGGCTTCATGAATGGCTCCGGTTGCCCAAACTCCGGTATTGACATAGGCGGCGGTGCCGTTTACCGGAAGCAGGTTATAAGGAACCTGGCAAAACTGCACACTGGCGCCACCACCCAAAAACAATACTTCGTAGTGGTTGGGCAATTGCAGCAATTCTTTTACCAGCTCTCGGGCATTATCCATAACCGCTTCAAAATCGGCGCTGCGGTGCGATATTTCCAGAACCGATAAACCCGATTCATTAAAATTCAAAACGCCTTGTGCCAGTTCCTCTATCACTTCGCGGGGCAAAATGGAAGGGCCGGCGTAAAAATTAATTTTTTTCATGGTGAAAATTAAAGATAAAAAGTTGGCAACAGAATAGGTATGGCTGTTTGGCTGTAAATGTTTGTTTAAATTGATTTGTTCAGATATGTAAGCCCCAAACAAAGCTATCCATGCTAATTGGCATATAACCGGCAATCGGGCACATTTGTAAACAGGTTTAAGCCGGCAGTTCGGTTTTAAGAAAACGTCCGGTAAAGCTATGCGGGTGGGCGGCCACTTCTTCGGGTGTGCCGGTGCAAACCACTGTTCCGCCGCCGCCGCCGCCTTCGGGGCCAATATCAATAATGTAATCGGCCAGTTTAATTACGTCCATGTTATGTTCAATAATTACCACCGTATTGCCTTTATCTACCAATTTTTGAATTACCTGCATTAAAATTCTTATATCTTCAAAGTGCAGCCCGGTAGTTGGTTCGTCGAGTATGTAAAAGGTTTTGCCTGTATCGCGCTTGCGCAGTTCCGATGCCAGTTTTACCCGTTGTGCTTCACCGCCACTAAGGGTGGTAGCTGATTGTCCGAGGGTAATATACCCCAACCCCACATCTTGCAGGGATTTTACCATTTGATGTATTTTTGGCATTGGTTCAAAAAACTGCACTGCCTCTTCAACGGTCATGTTCAGCACATCGCTGATGGATTTTCCTTTATACCGAATTTCGAGTGTTTCGCGGTTGTAGCGCTTGCCAAGGCAACGCTCGCACAGCACCATTACATCGGGCAGAAAATTCATTTCTATTACCTTCATGCCGCCGCCTTCGCATACTTCGCACCGGCCGCCTTTTACGTTAAACGAAAAACGTCCTGCTTTGTAACCCCTTATTTTGGCTTCGGGCGTATCGCTGAACAATTGCCTGATGGGGGTAAACAAATCAATATAAGTAGCCGGGTTGGAGCGCGGGGTTCGCCCGATGGGAGACTGGTCTATTTCTATCACCTTATCTATAAATTGCAGCCCTTCTATGTGTGAGTAGGGGAGCGGTTTTTTTACCGCATTGTAAAAATGCTGGTTTAGAATAGGGTAGAGGGTATCGTTAATAAGCGTAGATTTACCGCTGCCCGATACACCGGTTACGCAAATAAGCGTTCCGAGCGGAAAAGAAACGGTAACGTTTTTAAGGTTGTTGCCCGTGGCCTGGTGCAGGGTAAGCAAGTTGCCGTTTCCGTTTCGGCGTTTTTGGGGCAGGGCAATTACCTGTTCGTGGCGCAGGTATTGTGCGGTTAGGGTATTGAGTTGGGTAAATTCTTCGGGAGTGCCATGTCCTACAATTTGCCCGCCGTGTTTACCGGCGCCCGGGCCAATGTCAATAACATAATCGGCTTCCAGCATAATATCTTTATCGTGTTCAACCACCAATACGGTATTGCCTACGTGGGTAAGGTCTTTAAGTGCAGCAATAAGGCGGTGGTTGTCGCGCTGGTGCAGGCCAATGCTAGGTTCGTCTAAAATATAGGTAATGCCCACCAATTGTGAGCCTATTTGGGTTGCCAGCCGTATGCGCTGGCTTTCGCCGCCCGAAAGCGTGCGCGATGGCCGGTTGAGGCACAGGTAGTTTAACCCTACGTTGAGCAAAAAACCGGTTCGGGTTCGCAACTCTTTTAATATATCTTTGGCAATTACCCGTTCTTTTTCATCGAGGTATTGGTCTAACTGTTGCAGCCACTCCAACAACTCACTTATATCCATTTCGCTCACACGGGCAATATTCAGTTCGTTTATTTTAAAATGAAGCGATTCACGTTTAAGGCGCTGCCCGTTGCATTCGGGGCAAATTTTATTTACAATAAATTCTTCGGCCCATCGCCGTATTTCTTCCGACATGTTTCTGTCTTCAAAGCAGCGGCGCAGGGTATGTACAATACCTTCAAACTCTAACTGATGCGTTTTGGTACCGCCGTATTGCATAGGCACTCTTACATTGCTGTCTTTAGTGCCGTATAAAATCATTTGCAGCGCATCTTGCGGAATATCTTTTACCGGCGTGGCCAAGGTAAACCCGAATTTTTGAGCTATAGCACGCACTTTGGCATACGTTTGTGTATCGCGCACTTCGCCAAGCGGGGCAATACCCATTTCGTTTATGCTTTTACTGTTATCGGGCATAATCAGGTCTAAGTCTATATCGTGAATAAAGCCCAACCCCTTGCAGGAAGGGCAGGCGCCATAAGGCGAGTTAAACGAAAACGTGTTGGGAGAAGGCTCGTCGTAGGCAATACCTGAATCGGGGCACATGAGCAGTTTGCTGAAATGCCTTATGTTATTGGTGTTATGTTCCAGCACCATCATTAAACCGTTGCCCATTTTGAGCGAAGTTTCAACCGATGCTGCCAGACGCGGATATATATCAGCCGTTTCTACGGCCAGCCGGTCAACCACCACTTCAATATCATGTACTTTGTACCGGTCAACCTGCATTTTATCGGTAATGTCGCGTATTTCGCCATCAATGCGCACTTTTACATAACCTTGTTTGCGTATTTGTTCAAATAATTCTCGGTAGTGCCCTTTGCGTCCTTTTACCACCGGAGCCAGCAGCACTACTTTTTTATTTTGGTAGTGCTGCAGCAGGTAGTCAATAATCTGTTGCACGGTAAAGCGTACCATAGGTTTACCGGTATTATAGGAGTGAGCCCGGCCAATTCGGGCATACAACAGTCGTAAAAAGTCGTACACTTCGGTAACGGTGCCTACGGTTGAGCGTGGATTTTTGTTGGTGGTTTTTTGTTCAATAGAAATAACCGGACTTAGTCCGGTAATTTGTTCCACATCGGGGCGCTCCATGCTGCCAATAAACTGCCGCGCATAGGCCGAGAGGCTTTCCATATACCGGCGCTGCCCTTCGGCATAAATGGTATCAAAAGCCAACGACGATTTACCGCTGCCGCTAATGCCGGTAATGACCACCATTTTATTGCGCGGTATGCTTACATCTATATTTTTAAGATTGTGTACCCGCGCACCAAATACTTCCAGAAATTCAATTTCCTCTTCGCTTATGGCGGGTAGTGTGTGTAGAGGCTGTTGTTGCATGTGGCTCAGGGCTTCAGAGGGGTAAAAAAGATTTGAAAACTACCAAAAAAGCGCAACCCCCAAGGTAGGCCGCACCATTCAATCCTGAAAAAACAAACCGACTGCCCGAATAGTTGCACACCGCCCCGGCCAACCTCAAAAAACCCGGCCCTTTCAAAACAGTTTACCGCCAATTGCAACCGGGGTAGTAACCGCTGTGCAAAAAACACTATCTTTGTGCCTAAATTCAGTATAAACATATGACTACAGAACAATTTAAAACGCTCGAAAAGCGTATTGCGTCTTTAAGGAGGTATCTTTGACGTTGATAACCGAACCGAAACCATTATTCATGAAGAAGCCCTGAGTGTGGAACCCGATTTCTGGAACAACCCCAAACGGGCGCAAACCATACTCAAATCTATTAAATCCAACAAACATTGGGTTGAACTGTACCAAACGGCAGAAAAAGAATTTGACGACCTTTGCGTATTGTACGAATTTGCACAGGCCGGCGAAGCCACCGAAGAAGAAACCGACGGGCAATACCAGAAAACACTTCAATTAACCGATGATTTGGAACTGCAGGCCACCCTCAACGAACCCGAAGACCAATTGGGCGCTATTTTAACCATAAACGCCGGCGCCGGCGGTACCGAAAGTTGCGATTGGGCCTCTATGCTTATGCGCATGTATGTAATGTGGGGCGAAAAACAAGGCTATAAAGTGCGCGAACTGGATTTGCAGGAGGGTGATGTGGCCGGTATTAAATCGGTATCGTTGGAGTTTGAAGGCGAATTTGCCTACGGCTACCTCAAAGGCGAAAGCGGCGTTCACCGGCTGGTGCGCATTTCGCCTTTCGATTCAAACAGCCGCCGGCATACCTCCTTTGCATCGGTTTTTGTTTACCCCTTGGCCGATGATACCATTGAAATAGACATTAACCCTGCCGACTTAGAGTGGGACACCTTCCGTTCCAGCGGCGCCGGAGGTCAAAACGTAAACAAGGTAGAAACAGCCGTGCGGCTTCGGCACTTGCCTACAGGCATTGTACTGGAGTGCCAGGTACACCGAACACAGGGGCAAAACCGCGAAACCGCCCTCCAAATGCTTAAATCGCGCCTGTACGAAATAGAATTGCAAAAACAAAACGAAGAAAAAGCCAAACTCGAAAGCGGTAAGCGCAAAATAGAGTGGGGCAGCCAGGTGCGCAACTACGTTATGCACCCCTATAAACTGGTAAAAGACCTGCGCACCGGTGTTGAAACCGGCAATGTGCAGGCCGTTATGGACGGCGACCTGCAACCCTTTATTAAAGCCATGATGGTGTATGGCAAACAAGGACAGCCACAGGAATAATAACCCATAGAAAGACCGGCGTACATTGGTTAAAATGTATTAACTTTGTAGCTACATTGGCAATACCAAAACATAGCGTATGCAATTTCTGGATTTTGAAAGGCAAATTGCCGAACTGTATGAGCGCATAGAAAAGGTAAAGGAAATAGGCAATACCGAAGGTGTTGATATTAATAAAACGCTGGAAGAACTGCAAAAAAAACTGGCCGAGGTAAAAAAACAGGTGTACAGCAATTTAACCCCATGGCAACGGGTTCAACTTTCGCGCCACCCCGAACGGCCTTATACCTTGTATTATATTGCCGAAATGTGTAGCGACTTTACCGAATTGCACGGCGACCGCCTTATTGGCGATGATAAAGCCATTGTAGGCGGCTTTGGCACCATGGCCGGGCAAACAGTTATGTTCATCGGGCATCAGAAAGGGGTTGATACCAAAAGCCGGCAATACCGCAATTTTGGCATGGCTAACCCCGAAGGCTACCGAAAAGCCCTGCGCCTCATGAAATTGGCCGAAAAATTTAACAAACCCATTGTTTGCCTTATTGATACCCCCGGCGCCTTCCCTGGCATAGAGGCCGAAGAACGCGGACAAGCCGAAGCCATTGCCCGTAACCTGTATGAAATGAGCAAACTCAAAGTGCCCGTAGTATGCGTCATTATTGGCGAAGGTGCATCGGGAGGGGCTTTGGGCATTGGTGTAGGCGACCGAATTCTCATGCTCGAAAATACATGGTACTCGGTCATTTCGCCCGAATCCTGCTCCTCCATTTTATGGCGAAGCTGGGAACACAAAGAAAAAGCCGCCGAACAACTGCACCTCACCGCCTCCGATATGTACTTCTTTAAACTGGTTGACGAAATTGTGGAAGAACCACTTGGCGGCGCACATAAAGACCCCCAAAAAATGGCACAACTGCTCAAAGACCGCCTTATTGCCAATATTAACCAACTACTACAACTTAACCCCACAGAGCGCATAGCACAACGAATAGCCAAATTTACCGCAATGGGTAAGTTTGAAGAAGTCTGAAAAAACCCTTAAACCGGCAAAAATTACCCTTAAACCCAGCAAACATGTGGCAATCGGTTCAAATGTTGTTTTACCACTACTATATGAAACAGCGCTTACAACAACACCGGGCACAACATAAGACAATAACTCTGCAAGACGCAAATTCTATAGGTATTTTGTTTGATGCTACTAAAGAAGAAAACGCCGTTTGGATACGCCGATTTGCTTCCGAACTCGAAAAACAAAAAAAGCATGTAAACCTGCTGGGTTTTATCAACTCGGCCAATGCACAGGAACAAACGGCTTATCCCAGTTTTTCGC
Source organism: Sphingobacteriales bacterium TSM_CSM (assembly GCA_002212725.1). GTDB lineage: Bacteria > Bacteroidota > Bacteroidia > Chitinophagales > UBA2359 > UBA2359. Next base: position 9,690 of record MTCR01000025.1, read on the forward strand.
GCAAGGAAGTAACTTGGTATCTGCAACCCGCTCACCATATTCCCAACGACTTTCTGGAAAAACCATTCGATATTTTAATTAATGCCTGTATTACCGAACTGGCAACTTTGGAGTATATTGCCACTTTTTCTAACGCAAAATTCAGGATAGCCCCGTATTTTGAAAACAAAACTCATTGTGCCGATTTGTTCATTTGCCTGAAAAATACCGATGCACTGCCCGATTTTTTGCGAAAAACCCTGCACTACCTCCAAATGATTAAAACCCGGTAACTTGGCCCCGGGTTGAGGGGAAAACTCATTACCATAACTTACATCAACAAGGTTTTTCAATATTTTACAACCTTTTGCTATGAGCATAAGTAAACAATTAAGAGGCTTGGGTGTGGCGCTGGCAACACCTTTTTTAAAAAACGGCGACCTTGATTTTGACGGATTAAAACGACTGATAGATTTTGTAATTGATAACGGGGTAAATTATGTAGTTTCGCTGGGTACAACCGGCGAGTCGGTTACCCTTGATGAGGCAGAAAAACTCCGCGTGCTGAATTTCACCATCGAAACCGTTAACAAACGGGTGCCCGTAGTGGCCGGTTTTGGCGGCAACGATACCCGAAAAGTGCTGCACCAAATGGATGCATACCATTTTAACGGAGTTGATGCCATTTTATCGGTTTGCCCCTACTACAACCGCCCCAGTCAGGAGGGGCTTTTCCGCCATTTTGAACTCATTGCTAAAGAAGCCCCGCGACCTGTACTGCTTTACAATGTGCCCAGCCGTACCTCCTGCAATATGGAGGCAAAAACAGCCGTAAGATTGGCACAGGAATGCCCAAACATTACCGGCATTAAAGAGGCATCGGGCAATTTAACCCAATGCTCGCAAATTATCCGCTACAAAGGCCGCCCCGATTTCCTCGTCCTTTCGGGCGATGATTTTGTTACACTTCCGGGTATTGCCTGTGGTATGGACGGGGTAATTTCGGTGGTAGGAAACGCTTTTCCGGCAGAGTTTGGCATGTTGGTGCGCAGCGCCCTTGCCGATGATTTTAAAACAGCCCGAAACATGCACTACCGCCTGCTTACCGTTATGGAACTGCTTTTTGCCGATGGCAACCCCGGTGGCATAAAGTATGCGCTGCACCTGTTGGGTATTTGCGGCTATACGCTGCGCCTGCCGCTGGTACCACCCAACACACAGGTGCGCGAAGCCCTTAAAACCGAAATGACCTTGCTCATGCAGGCACTTGAACCCGGCCGTACGGGTTAGTCTTACTTTGACCGATGTTGTAGCTGCGTATCTGCCTTGTACCCGGCGGTTTGGCAGGATTTAATACCTCACTTCGGGTATGCCAATTAGTTGCAGGTTGGGTTGCAGTGCGGTAAAATCGGCAATAGTTACATCTCCGTCCATGTTTACATCGGCATTTTTGTAGGCGCTCAGTTGCAGCAACTGCTGCCGGTATGCGTTATAATCGGCGTGGGTAATTACCCCGTCTGCGTTGGCATCGCCCAAATAAAGAGCTGCTTTACTGCCAATTTGTACCATTTGGTTATTGCCAAATGCTTTGCTGGTGGCAAGGGTAAAATCATACGTATTACCCTGGTTGGGCAGCGCTACCGGAGCAGCGCTCATTACCGGTAGGTGGTTGCGGTGGCGCACTACCACAAAATACTGCGAGTTTGGAACTATGCCGTCAAATAATACGCCGGCGCTGCTGTTGCCGCCCACATCGGTAATCCAGCCGTCGCTTAATAATATGGCCGCTTTTCGGGCAACAAGTGTTTTGTTTTGTAGGCTTCGCAACTCAAGCAATACCCAGTCAACCATGCCGGACGGCATATCTGCGGCAGTAGCATAGCTTTCGGCGCCGGTATAATTCCATGGCGCGGCTGAATAGGGCTGCGAAAGCGGAAGCAAATCGAGATTATTAAGCGTTGTGTTCATAAGGCTGCCCGATGTGTAAGCTCCCTGCAAAAATGCCTTGGTAAACAAGCGTACCTGACAGTTATCGGTAACCGTAAGGGTGGTTGTTTGCTGGCAGCCCAAGCCGGGTGCCGAATAAGTAACGGTATATGTGCCGGCGGCGCTTAACCCAAGGTGTATGTCGCCGGTTTGCGGGTAAATAACCAACCCCGATGGCGATGCAGAAAATGTGCCGCCCGTATTGCCGGCAATAACCGCATGTATAATACTTTGTTCTTTGCAAAAAGAATTGCCGCCCGGGTAATAAAAAGCAGCATTGCAGGAGGAGGTGTTCTGGTAGGAGCAAATTTCTATGTTGTCAATACCGGCATACCAATCCCAGCCGTTACCGTCGTTATAAATAAACATTATCTGAAAGTTAGGGTTAAGGTAGGGCGTAATATCAATTTCGGTGCGGTCGTACTCACAGCCCCAAAAACCGCAGTCGCTGTCGGTAAGGTTTAAAACATCGTTCCAGGTGCCGCCGTTCCATACACGTACCCTGAACAACCCGTCAATGGTGTTAAAATTATAGTCGAAACTGAGGGTAGCCTGCAGACTGTTGCTTAGATTAATGACCGGCGAAGTAAGCACAACCGATTCGCCGCCATCGGTATCAAAAAAGTCGTCGTCAAAAAAAGCCATGCAACTGCCGTCTAAATTATTAAACCCCGATGCGCTGCCAAATTCCCACAGTGCGGCAGTATTAAAGCCCAAAGCGCTGTTGCTCCAGCCCGGCGGGGCAATACAGGCGGCAAAGTTTTCGGAATATACTACGCTGCAGGCACATTCGGGCCGTAAACCGGTATAAGTGTAAGTTCCCGAACACAAAGACGGGTTATTCATATCGGCCACCGAAACCGTTACCGGCACGTTGCCAATGGCCGGCAAGCCGGTAAGTACCACCTGTTGCGGGCTGGCGGTATAGTTAAAGGTAAAGGGGTTGCCATTTACCAATGCCGTAAACTGCCCGGTAAGTTGCTGATGGTTTACGGTAAGGGCTAAATCGTAGGTGCCGGTGGCGGGGTTGCAGTTTTGAGGGGTAGCGCCGGTTATAAACAAGTTGGTGGTTTTAAAAGTATAGCTTCTTGGCGGCCCCAGTTCGCCCCCGCCACAGTTGGCGTAGGTGGCTACTTCGTAGTTGGTACAGGGCGTTAAGCCGGTTATGGTATAGTTAACACCTGTTTGTGCATCGGTTTCAAACAGCCATGTGCTGCTGCCCTGTTGCCGCACGCGCAAGAGGTAGTTAAAAGAGGCATAGGTGTAAGTTATAAAACCCACCTGTGCCGAAGTGGCCGAAAGCGGCGTGGCAAAGGTAACATATGGCTGTATGGCATTAATGTTGGCGGTGGTTACGGCGCTAAGAATAAGTCCGCCGCAAATGGTTTGTAACTCGGCGGTGTATGATTTGCAGTGCGAAAGTCCGTTAACGGTATAACTTCCGCCCGATGCAATGGTATTAACCAAGTTAACCGTGCTGCCAAATTCTTTAATTTTAAGCACAATGGGGCTGGTTCCGCTGTTCCAGTTTATGGTGGCAGTGCCAACTGTCGGCTGCGAAACGGTAACTCCCGCAGGCGCTGCCGATGCTGCAATAGCATAGGTAATGGGGTAGGCTGTGGTATTTTCATCGCAAAGGGGTTGCAATTCTACCTCATACGCATAACAGGCAGACATACCCCAAAATG
>MTCR01000024.1 GCA_002212725.1 Sphingobacteriales bacterium TSM_CSM
CGGTTTTGCCTTTTTTCTGCGGCAACCGCCGGGTAACGGGCAACATTAACCACTGTTTGGGGCTTTGCGAACCTTGCTTTTAAATATACACCCGAAACAGCACAAATGCATTGCCTAATGCATAACCCAAAATAAAGCCTAAGTTTTTACAAAAAAACAACACAGGCAACTATCGGCAGGTAATTACCGTTATTAATGCAAAAGGGTTTCTGCTTCTCTTATTTGCAAAAAAGCTATGGTATGTAAAAAAGGGCTACAAAATTGTTTTTCAAAATAATGTAACCTTAAACCCTAAGCTTATTATGTCAAATTTTTTGGTGCGCGCGCGTTGTGCCGGCCGTTTCTTGCTGGTAATAGCCGCTATCTGGTTTACCCTTCCGGCACAGGCGCAGTATTTCGGACAAAACAAACCCCGCTACCGGGTGCAGGATTTTTCGGTCTATCAAACCCCGCATTTCAGCATTTACCACTACATACCTAATGATACGCTGCTGCAATCGCTGGCACAGCAGGCAGAACATTGGTATGCCCTGCACCAACAGGTGTTTAAAGACACCTTTACCCGAAAAAACCCTCTTATTTTTTACAACAACCACGCCGATTTTCAGCAAACCACCGCCATTATGGGGCAAATAGACGTTGGAACCGGCGGCGTTACCGAAGGTATGAAAAACCGCGTAGTGCTGCCCATAACCGAATCGGTGGCGCAAACCAACCACGTGCTGGGGCATGAGCTGGTACATGCTTTTCAGTACCACCTGCTCATAAACGCCGATTCTGCCTCGCTGCAATCCATACAAAACCTGCCTTTATGGATGGTGGAAGGGCTGGCAGAATACCTCTCGCTGGGCAGAACCGACCCGCATACTGCCATGTGGATGCGCGATGCCGTTTTAAACAACGATATTCCTTCCATTAAAGACCTTACGGTCAATCCGCGCTACTTTCCGTACCGGTACGGGCAGGCATTTTGGGCTTTTGTAACCGGCCTCTACGGCGATACCATTATTGAGCCGCTTTTTATACAAACCGCTCGCTTCGGGTTTGATGAAGCATTGAAAAAACTGCTCAAAGTTGATGAAAAAACGCTTTCGGGCATGTGGAAATCGGCCCTGCAAACGTACTATACCCAATTGCCCGGCTATGCCGAAAAAGAGCGCAACATCGGCACAAAAATAATTTCCGATGAAAATGCAGGGCGCATGAACCTTTCGCCGGCCATTAGCCCCGATGGAAAGTACGTGGTCTTTCTTTCCGAAAAAAACCTGTTTACCTTAGACCTGTTTTTGGCCGATGCCAAAACGGGTAAAATTATCCGAAAACTGGCCGGCACCCTTAAAGACAGCCATTTCGATGCTTTTAATGCCTTTGAATCTTCGGGCGCGTGGTCGCCCGACAGCCGCCGCTTTGCCTTTGTGGTTTACAGCAGCGGCATTAATAAGCTGGTAATTAAAGACATTGCCAAGGGTAAAACCGTTACCGAAACAGCAATTCCCGGCGTGGCCGCTTTCAGCAACCTCAGCTGGTCGCCCGATGGCAAAGAACTGGCCTTTACCGGGTTGGTAAACGGGCAAAGCGATTTGTACCTTTACCAACTGAAAACCAAGAAAGTTACCCGATTAACCAACGATCCCTACTCCGATATTCAGCCCAACTGGTCGCCCGATGGCTCGCAACTGGTTTTTGCCACCGACCGCCTGCAATACCAACAAGGCAACAGCGTAAACCCGTTGTTTAACATTGCCGTTTACAACCTTGCATCGGGTAAAATTGCGGTGCTGCCCCTGTTTACCGGTGCCAATAACCTGAACCCCGTCTTTTCAAATGAAAATCAAATTTTATTCCTTTCAGACCGCGATGGCTACCGCAACCTCTACGGCTACAATACCACCACCAAAAAACTGGTACAGAATACCCGTTTTATTACCGGTATCAGCGGCATAACTCCCTACTCGCCTGCCGTAAGCGTGGCTGCCAATACGGGCGAAATAGTTTTCTCGCACTACAATAAACAACAATACCAGCTTTACCGCACCACTGCCGCCGGGTTGTTGCAGGAACCTGTTTTGCCCGATGCCATTAACATGGACGCCGCACAACTGCCGCCCCTAACAACCGGCACCCCCGATGTGGTAAACACCGGACTTGCCGCCCTTAACACGCAGCCCCTGTTGCCGGCCGACTCGTTTTCCGTAAACACTTACAAGCCAAAGTTCCAGTTAGATTATATTAGCGGCGGCGCAGGCGTAGGCTTGGTAGGAAACAACTTTGGCGGCATGAACGGCGTTGCCGGCGGCATTAACATGCTGTTTTCCGATATGTTGGGCAACCACCTGCTGCTGGGTGGTTTGTCGCTCAATGGGTCGTGGCAGGATTTTGGCGGACAGTTTGCCTACCTCAACCAAAAACGGCGCATTAACTGGGGTGCTGCCGTATCGCATACACCCTACAGCGCCGGCTCGTTGTCTTATGGCGGCATTGATACACTTACCACCACCCAAGGCACCAAACTTCCGGTTGACAAATACTATTTTGATGTTTACAGAACCTTTGAAAGCCGCGCCGATGTGTTTGCCTATCTGCCCATATCGCAGGTAAACCGTGTGGAGGCCGGCACTGCCTTTGTGCGATACAGCAACATGCTGGAACGCTATACTACCTACTACTACTACGGCCAAGCCGTTGCCGAAGAGCGCACCAAACTGCCCTCACCCGAAGGTTTTAACGTAGTACAAATGAATACGGCTTTTGTTGGCGATAACTCGTTTTTCGGGGTGGCCTCGCCGTTGCAGGGCTACCGCTACCGCATCGGGTTAGAGCAATATCTGGGCGGGTTAAATTTTCAAACCATACTGGCAGATTTCAGACGGTATTTTTGGGTAAAGCCGGTTAGTATTGCTTTCAGGGCTATGCATTATGCCCGCTACGGGCGCGATGCCAACCAACTTACACCTTTGTTTATTGGCAACCCCATGTTTGTACGCGGCTACAGCCTTAACTCTTTGCGCGAAGAAGATATTTACAACCAAAACAACATTTCCATAAACCAGGTGGTAGGCTCCAAAATGCTGGTGGGCAATATTGAAGTACGACTGCCGCTAAGCGGCCCCGAACGCTTGTCGCTCATCCCTTCGCGGTTTTTCTGGACAGAGTTGGCCCTCTTTGCCGATGGTGGAACCGCTTTTTACAACCTTGCCGATTTTTCTGCCAATGACACCGATTTGCCGGTGCAAACCAAGCCGATGCCTGTTTTCAGCGCCGGCGTTTCTTTGCGCATTAACCTGTTTGGTGCGTTGGTGCTGGAGCCATACTATGCCATTCCCATACAAAAGGAAACCAAGGGCATATTTGGGTTTAACATTGTACCGGGTTGGTAACACGCACTTTCCGCCCCACCTGTTTGAGAATTTTTTTGCGTGCAAACCTAAAAAAAACAGAACGGTGGGTTGTTGAAAAGGCAAATACATTTTCTGTGCTTGCGCATGGCTATGTATGCCTCGTGAGTTGAAAAAAACTAAGGGCAATCCTTTTACTTAATGCTGCGCAGGCGGTTTAAGAACCTGTAGAGGGTTTACCCCCAATGTTGTTTTCAAATCACTTATCAACATTCGCCCTCGTTGAGGGTGTGATAGTGGTACGATTTTTTATTCCGTAAATTTCACATGTGGCTATATGCACATTTGACTTTTGCAGGGTTTATATTAAGGTTTGTTATGCTTGCTCGAAGCCATGTCCGGTGATTGAAATTGAAAGAAGATGATAAAGAGCGGGCATATATTTTGAACCCGGACTTGCCGGATGTTACCGCTTGTAAGAGGAATGAGAAAAGAATTTGTCGCCGCAAAACAGCCATTTGGTATTTTACCTGTTTCGGTTTTACCAAAACAAAAACCCCCGATGTGTTAAGCCATCGGGGGTTTTAAAAATTCGGGAAGCGGTATTGCTATACTTCCACGGCAGATTCTGCCAAAATTACCACGTTATTGTTCAGTACTTCGGCAAAGCCGCTGCTAATGTCAATGAGTTTTACGGTTTTACCGATGGTTATTTTAACCCGCCCGCTTTTTAGCGCCGAAATAAGCGGCGCGTGGCGGTCAAGCACTTCAAACATACCGTCAATACCGGGCATTTGCACACGGTCGGCAGCGCCTGAGAACAGTTTTTGTTCGGGTGTTACAAGTTCAACGTTCATGGTTTGGCAGCTATTTTGTACGGTGTTGTAATTTGGTTTTAGTTAGCAGCTTCGGCAATAAGGCGTTTACCTTTTTCAATGGCATCTTCAATGGTTCCAACCAGGTTAAAGGCTGCTTCAGGCAGGTAATCCAATTCGCCGTCCATAATCATATTAAAGCCGCGAATGGTTTCTTCAATAGGCACAAACACGCCTTTAAGTCCGGTAAACTGCTCTGCCACAAAGAACGGCTGCGACAGGAAGCGCTGCACACGGCGGGCGCGGAGTACCACTAATTTATCGTCTTCGCTCAATTCGTCCATACCCAAAATGGCAATAATATCTTGCAATTCTTTATAACGTTGCAAAATTTGTTTTACCTTTTGAGCAGTTTGGTAGTGCTCCTCCCCTACTATGTTGGGAGAAAGAATGCGCGAAGTAGATTCCAGCGGGTCCACGGCTGGGTAAATACCCAGGGCCGATAATTTACGGCTCAATACCGTAGTGGCATCAAGGTGGGCAAAAGTGGTAGCCGGTGCAGGGTCGGTAAGGTCGTCGGCAGGTACATACACTGCTTGTACCGAGGTAATAGAACCGCGTTTGGTAGAGGTAATACGCTCCTGCATTAAGCCCATTTCGGTGGCAAGCGTGGGCTGGTAACCTACAGCCGAGGGCATACGGCCAAGCAATGCCGATACTTCGGAGCCTGCCTGGGTAAAGCGGAAAATGTTGTCAATGAAGAACAAAATGTCGCGGCCGCTGGTGTCGCCTTCATCACCGTCGCGGAAATACTCGGCCACGGTTAACCCCGATAGGGCTACGCGGGCACGCGCTCCGGGAGGTTCGTTCATTTGCCCGAACACCATGGTAATGAAAGATTCTTCGAGCAGTTTTTCATCAACTTTGCTAATATCCCATGCGCCGGTTTCTTCCAGATTGTGAATGAATTTGTCGCCGTATTTTACCACTTTGGCTTCTACCATCTCGCGCAACAGGTCGTTTCCTTCGCGGGTGCGCTCACCCACGCCGGCAAATACCGATAAGCCGGAGTAACCCAAAGCAATGTTGTTAATTAACTCCATAATTAACACGGTTTTACCTACGCCGGCACCGCCAAACAAGCCAATTTTACCGCCGCGGAGGTAAGGTTCCAGCAGGTCAATTACCTTAATACCGGTAAACAGCGGTTCTGCTTCGGTAGAAAGGTCTTCGTATGCCGGCGGCTGACGGTGAATGGGATAGTACTTGTTCGATTCAATTTCGGTAATACCGTCAATAGTTTTACCTATAACATTGAACAGCCTTCCCCTGATATTGTTGCCAACGGGCATTTTAATGGGCTGCCCCGTATCGGTAACGGCCAAGCCGCGCATTAAGCCATCGGTAGAGTCCATGGCTATGGTGCGTACACTGTCTTCGCCTAAGTGTTGCTGACATTCCAACACAAGGGTGCTGCCGTCTTCTTTTTTAACTTCCAATGCGTTCAGAATTTCGGGCAAATTGCCGCTCGGAAACGAAACGTCAATAACAGCGCCCACAATTTGCTTAATTTTACCTGCGTTAGACATATTCGGTGTGGTCTTATTATGGTCTTTTAAAATTTGGCGCAAAGATACGCTTTTTTGCTTCAAATTGCAAAGGGTGTTTGTTTTTTCTGAAAGTTATTTTTGCAGCATGTTTTAAAAATACAGTTGCTGCGCCACTCTGAAAGTATTGGCATGTGTCTCTACAATATCGGCCAACCGGGGCGAATAACCGCCGCCCATACTTACGGCAACGGGTATTTTGTTTTGTCTGCAGGCGGCAAACACCATTTCGTCTCTTTGCCGGCAGCCCTTGGGCGTAAGGGCAAGCCGCCCCAGTTTATCGGTTTGCAGAACATCTGCGCCCGACAGGTAAAAAACAAAATCGGGTTGTACTTTCTGCAGCAAATGTTTCAGGTTATACTCAAGCAGGGGCAGGTAAACGGCATCGGGAGTTCCGTCGGGTAAGGCAATATCAAGGTTGGAGTGTTCCTTATGCATCGGATAATTTTTTTCGCCGTGCATACTAAAGGTGAACACCTTCGGGTTTTGCCCGAAAATTTGTGCGGTTCGGTTTCCCTGATGCACATCTAAATCCACTACCAAAATTTTACCCGATAACCCTTTCTGCAGCAAATAGTTGGCCGCTATGGCAATATCGTTGAGCAGGCAAAAACCCTCTCCTTTATAGGTAAAAGCATGGTGTGTGCCGCCTGCCACATTCATGCCAATTCCATGCTGCAATGCAAACAGGGCGGCCTGCACGGTGCCGTTGGCAATAACGGTTTCGCGGTGCACCAACGCTGCCGAAAGCGGAAAACCGGTGCGGCGTTGCTCTGCAGGGCTTAGTTGCAGGCTTTCCAGCCGTTGCCAGTAGGCAGATGTATGGGTATTGGTTATGTATGCATCGGGCAGTGGCGGCGGCTCAAAAAGGTTGTCCGGGGTTATGGTGCCTTCGTATAACAATTGTTCGGGCAGCAGTTCATACTTCTGCATGGGAAACCGGTGGTTTGCCGGCAACGGGTGGCAATATACGGGCGACCAGGCAATTTTAAGCATGAATGCGGAAAGTAAATACTTGTTGGTGATGCGCTTATAACAATCCAATTGCATGGTTGGTTTTACCTTTATAACCCGATATCGGCTTTATCTGCCAACAAACAAAAACCCCCGCTCCTTTTTACGGGAACGGGGGTTTTATTGTTTTCAGGTTAAACGTTCGGGTTACGCCCGTTTGACCTTAGTGTTTCACAAACTTGCCATTTACTTTGGCATCGCCCAATTGAAGGGTTACCATGTAAATACCGGTGGCATAGTCATGCAGTTCTACCTTTTGCGTATTCAATCCTTTTTGTACCTGAATGTTTTGGCTGGTCATAATTTTACCGGTTATGTCGGCAATAGTCATTGTCACAGCGCCTGCATCGGCGTTAAACTGAATTTCTACGTAATCGGTAGCCGGTACCGGCATAATATCGGTAATGGCAAGGTTTACCAGGTTTAGGGCATTTTCAGCACCCGAAATGGTTTTTTGCGCACCGTTATCTTGTATGCCGCCGTTGTTGCCTTCGGGTGCCATGCCAACTCCGTCGCAGTCATCGGTTACGTTTACCGTAATCTGTATGGTTTCGCATACACCAAACTGGTTGCAGCCGGTTATGGTAATGGTTTCTTCACCTGCAAACAGCGGTAAAGCGGTGTATTGTATGCATCCGCCGCCTAAATCGTGCAAACTGCAGTTGTAGGTGGTGTTTGCCTCTACTATGGTTACTATACCGTTGGGTATATTGCAGAAGTTGGGGCAAATAACCATAGGCGTAAGCGGTTGCGTACAAATGTAGGTAGTTTCCTGGCAGGGTTGTGTTACCGTTATGGTTACTGTTGCCACATCGCACGCGCCGTGTATGTCGCATATCTGGTAGGTAAACACATCGGTTCCTTCATAACCCGGGTTGGGGGTGTAAACAAACTGGTTGCCTACCAAAGTTACCGTACCGTGTGCCGGTTGAGAGTTAGAGGTAATGCTGAACGCATCGCCATCGGGGTCGCTGTCGTTGGTAAGTACCGGTATGGTTACACTTGAACCACCTTCCACGCTGGCTGCATCGTTTACAGCTACCGGCGGGTTGTTCGGGTTGCAATTGCCATCGGCGGTTACGGTTACATATATGTATGCCGTATCGCAAACCATGGCATCGGTGCAGGCTATCAGTTCTACAATATCGCTGCCGATAAAGCCGGGTAACGCCGTGTACTGAACACAACCGCTCGACAGTATCTGTATGCTGCAATTGTAGGTAGTAGAAGTTTCTACAATGCTGTAATCGCCTTGCAAACAGAATTCGGGACAAACAGTTACCGGTTCCATGGGTGCGCTGCAAATTTCTACTTCAAACGGCTCGCAGGGCGGCGGGGTGCAATCGCCAACGGTTATGTAGGCAATTATGGTATCGCAAACATTGCCAACACAGCCTACCATTTCAACTATGTCGGTACCGTCAAACAACGGCAGCGGAGTGTACTGTATGCAATCGTCGTACAATACTAAGCTACAGTTGTAGGTAGTGTGTACTTCGGCAAACTCCCAGCCTGCGGGCAGGCAGAAGTCGGGGCAAATCAATACCGGTGTCATGGGTTCGGTGCAGATGTAGATGTCTTCCGATTCGCAAGGGTTAATATCCTCGCTTTCTACGCAGAAGTTTTCTTCAAACAATACCTGTCCGGTTTCCATATCATAGGTAATAGAGCCGGCGTTTACCTGTGTGCCATTGGGCAGTGTGGTGGGTACTACCTGTACGGTGTAAATACCGGGAGGCAGGTTATCTATGGTAAATGAACCATCGGCTTCGGTGTAAACAGTAGCTACCTGAACACCCAAACTGTTGAATACATTAAGCTGAACGCCTGCAAGGCCCATTTCATTTCCGTCGTGCACACAGTCGCCGTCAATATCCAGCCAAACTATGTCATTCAGCACAGCAGGTGCAATATAGCCGTAATCCAACGTGTCGTCAAACTCGCCTGCTACCAGGTTGGTGGTTAGGTTATTGGGAGTAAACAATACTACCGGTCCTGTGGGGGTGTTTACAACCACCGGTACATAGGTGCCATAGTTTCCGGGAATTAGGCCGGTAAACTGATAGTGTCCGTTTATATCAGTGATGGTGGTGGCCAGTACGTTGCCGTTGCCATCAACCAATATTACAGTTACCTGTGTCAAAAGCGGCTCAAAGATGTCAATTACACCATCCTGGTCTAAGTCAACCCAAAGGGTACCTCCTACCGCTGCAGGCAATGTATAGCCGGCATCTATGGTAAGGTTGGTTTCGCCGGGTGCAAGGTTGATAACCCCTGTTTGTCCGCCCAAGCCGGCATCGCTGTCAGATGCATCGTTGCCAATATTGGTTGGTGCAGGGCTATAACCCGATGGTGTGGCAAATACCACATAGTAACTGCCGGCAGGCAGGTTTTCAAACAGATAGAAGCCATTTACATCGGTTACGTCTGTGCCTACTACTGTGTTGGTAGCGGCATTGTACAGTATCACCGTTACACCGCCAATACCTGGTTCGTTACTATCCTGCTGTCCGTCAATATCCTGGTCAAACCATACATAGTTACCAATGGCGCCCAAAGGTGCTGAAGGCACATAATAACCTGCATCAATGGTAAGGTCGGTTTCGCCTGCCGACAGGTTAATGATACCTGTTTGCCCACCGGGGCCGGCATCGCTGTCGGTGGCATCGTTGCCTGTGTTGGCAAGTGAAGGCGTATAACCCGACGGTGTGCCAAATACTACATAATAGTTGCCGGCAGGCAGGTTGCCAAATACATAGTAACCATTGGCATCTGTTACATCGGTGCCTACTACTGTGTTGGTGGTGGCATTGTAAAGCGTTACCGTTACGCCGCCTATACCGGGTTCGCCGGCATCCTGCTGTCCGTCTTGGTCAGTATCGTTCCATACAAAGTTGCCAATAGAACCAAGAGGCGCAGGAGGCATGTAGAAACCTGCATCTACGGTATAGTCGGTTTCGCCTGCCGACAGGTTGATGATACCTGTTTGCCCGCCGGGGCCGGCATCGCTGTCGGTGGCATCGTTGCCGGTGTTGGCAAGTGAAGGCGTATAACCCGACGGTGTGCCAAATACTACATAATAGTTGCCGGCAGGCAGGTTGCCAAATACATAGTAACCATTGCTTCCTGTTACCGTTGTTGCTACTACTGTATTGGTAGCGGCATTGTAAAGCGTTACCGTTACTCCGCCAATACCGGGTTCACCTGCATCCTGCTGTCCGTCCTGGTCAATATCGTTCCATACAAAGTCTCCTATTGCACCCAACAATACCGGCGGTTCTTCTACATAGAAGCCGGCATCTATGGTAAGGTTGGTTTCGCCAGGAGCAAGGGTAACCATTTGGGTTTGGCCCGTAACCGGGTTGGCATCGCTGTCAAGATAATCGTCGCCTACGTTTTGCAGGGCAGGTATCATTGGGTTGCCGTTGTCATCCAACGGGGTAGAGAACACCACGTAGTATGTACCGGGAATTAAATTGGTAAACAAGTATGAACCTGCAACGCTGGTGTATTGGGTTGCTTCTACAAAACCATCGGCGTTATAGAGTGTTACCAGTACGTTGTGAATACCGGGTTCGTTTTCATCCTGAATACCATCCTGGTCTTCATCGAACCATACAAAATTACCCAGGTTGGAAGTGGGAACCAAAACATTGATATTGGCATAATCATGGTCATCTTCATCGCTGTTTTGGTTATTGATGATGTTATCGCCACCTACCACGTCGTTATCGGGGTTAGTATCGGGTGTGCTGTCAACGTCATCAATTACGTTTCCTTCGGTATCTTGTGCCGATGCAATTTCTGCACGGTTGGTAACAGTGCCGGGGCTGGTTACAGAAGCTGTAAAGGTAATGTTTACACTTGCTGTTTGTGCGGGGTTGATTTGGTTGGTAATAAGGTAACTGGCCGTGCCGTTTCCATTATTGCTCCAATCGGGGTCGTTCAGAATTAAACCTGCGGGTATGTAATCGGTAATGAGTACATTTTTTACCGGAACATCGCCTTGGTTGTACACCGTAATGGTAAAGTTTACCGTGCTGCCGGTATTTACCGTAGCCGTTTGGCCCGATGCCAGCATTTTTACCAGTGCAAGGTCATATATCGGGTTAGAGCAGGGTGCCGGAGCATCAATATTTACGTTAAGGGCACATCCTCCCACAGCAGCATCGGTAATGGTAATGTCCAGGTCGCCACCCGAGATGGGGAACGGTCCAAACTGCTGCACGTTGCCGTAAGGAATGCCATTAGCCGTTACATCGCCGCTTACGTTATAGGTACTGCTTATACCCGAACCGGTGGGGCTAATTGTGAAATAGAACACATCATCGGAAGTGATACCGGTGTTGTTATCGTTGCAGGTAACCGATGTGTTGGCTGCACTGAGCGTACAGGTTGAACACGGTGCAGGTGCATCAATATTTACCGAAAGTGTACAGCCATTGGCCGAAGCATCGGAAATGGTGATATCAAGGTCGCCACCCGAGATGGGGAATGGTCCAAACTGGTGGGGGGCACCATAGGCTATACCTGTTGCCGTTGCATCGCCGCTTACATTGTAAGTACTGCCAATACCTGCACCAGTCGGGTTCAGGGTAAAGTAGAACACATCGTCGGCTGCGCTGCCGGTGTTGTTATCGTCGCAATCAGTTAATACGTTGGCTGCACTGAGCGTACAGGTTGAACACGGTGCAGGTGCATCTACCGTTGCATTAAGGGTACATCCGCCCACAACACCATCAATAATGGTAATGTCCAGGTCGCCGCCAGAAATGGGGAATGGTCCAAACTGGTGGGGAGCACCATAGGCTATGCCTGTTGCCGTTACATCGCCGCTTACATTATAGGTGCCGGCAATACCAACGCCTGTCGGGTTCAGGGTAAAGTAGAACACATCGTCGGCTGTGCTGCCGGTGTTGTTATTGCTGCAGTCGGTTTCCACATTGGCTTCAACCAGCGTACAGTTTGAACATGGAAGCGGAGCTTCAATAATTACATCCAAATCGCATGTGCCTTCTGCATCATCAATAATGGCAATATTGAGGTTGCCGCCAGAAATGGGGAATGGTCCGAAGGCTTGCGAAGCGCTGCCATACGGTATTCCGGCAGCAGTAACATCGCCAATAATACTGTATGTGCCGCTCAGCCCAACTCCAATCGGGTTTAGTGTAAAGGTAAACAGGTCGTCGGCATCGGTACCGGTGTCGTTGTCATTGCAGTTAATCTGTACGCTTACGCCGTTAATGCTGCATACAGAGCAGGCTGCAGGAACTTCGACAACTATATTGGTTGAACATCCGCCGGTAGCATTATCGGTAATGGTAATGTCCAGGTCGCCGCCAGAAATGGGGAACGGTCCGAACGCTTGTTCAGAAGCATACGACAAGCCGTTGGCAGTAACATCGCCACTTACATTGTATGTGTTGCCTATACCCAAGCCCGTAGGCATAACGGTAAAGGTAAACAGGTCGTCGGAGCTGGCTCCCGTGCCGTTATCATCGCATACAGTGGCAACTTCAACACCGGCAAGATGACAAACATTGATAGTAGCACCGTCGTGGTCGTCTTCGTCGCCATTGCTGTTGTTTGTTACGTCGTCGCCGCCTACTATATCATTGCCGGGGTTGGTATCGGGTGTGCTGTCCACATCAGTTGCAGGGTTTCCTTCACCATCTTCGGCTGCGCTGATTTCTGCAAGGTTATTGAGGCTGCCGCCTGCAAAGCCTGCATTTATTTGCAAGGTAATTTGAACCGTAGTACTGCTGCCGGGTGCAACAGTACCGTCTATAACATAGCTTGCCGTACCGTTGCCGTTGTTGGTCCAGTCGGCATCTGCCAAACTCATACCCGATGGTATGTAGTCGGTAATGGTTATATTCTGCGCCGTTAAGGTACCTTGGTTATATACCGTAATGGTGTAGTTTACCATGTTACCGGGAACAAATGAAGCAGATTGACCGGCCGACACTTGTTTAATCAACGCAAGGTCAAACACCTGATTTACACCTACCGAAGCCGGGTCGTGGTCGTCTTCGTCGCCGTTGCTGTTGTTGGTTACATCATCGCCGCCTGTTACGTCGTTATCGGGGTTCATGTCGGGTGTGCTGTCAACATCGGTTACTGAGTTGCCATTTCCGTCTTTAGCACCGCTTATTTCTGCATAGTTCACCAAGGTTGTGCCTTCAAAGTCGGCTGCTACCTGCAAGGTAATATCAACGGTTGCCGAAGCACCAGGAGCTATAGAACCGGATAACTGATAGGAAGCTGTACCATCGCCGTTATTAGTCCAATCAGCATCTGCCAAACTCATGCCCGCCGGTATGTAGTCGGTAATGAATATTTGAGTAGCAGTAAGCGTGCCTTGGTTGTAAATGGTAATGGTAAAGGTTACATCATCGCCGGTGCTTACCACACTCGACTGACCTGCTGCCAGTTTTTTAATCAACGCAAGGTCGAAGGTTTGATTTACGCCGATGGTGGCACCGTCGTG
>MTCR01000110.1 GCA_002212725.1 Sphingobacteriales bacterium TSM_CSM
GTACTCGGGGCTGGAAGGCTGCCATAAGTTGATAAGGGAACTGGTGGCAGTTATTGCGGCGTTGGAAAACCGGGTAACAGAATTGGAACGTCAGTTGGGACAGCACAGTGGCAACAGTCACCGCCCGCCCTCCTCCGATGGTTTTAAGAAAAAGGCAGCCCCCCTTGTTGGCAAGAAACATAAACGAGGAGGACAGGACGGACATAAAGGCAATACACTGAAAATGGTGGCGCAACCCGATAGCGTGGTTGCTTTAAAAGCGGAGGTTTGTGCCGGTTGCGGACAATCTCTGTCGGGCAGGAAGATTGGTCATCGTCTGTTAAACCGGCGTCAGGTGTTCGATTTGCCTCCCGATTTACGGCTTTATAGTACAGAATTTGGAATAAATTCATTTCACATTCTGCCGTAAAACCCGGTGAGTGGAGAAAGCAATAGAAATTTAAAATTGGGACACTACGGCAATTTCCCGGACGATACAAGTACCGCCGTTATTACCCAATGCAGTGAGAGTGCTTTCAAAGGCTTTTTAGCAATAACCCCTTTCCACCCCATTTGTCCTATAATTAACATTATGTGATTTTTCAAAATGTTAATATTATAATTACCCGGTTAAGTTATATTTGCTATGTTATAACTGTTGGCTATTTTACTTTTTTGAACTGTGCAAGTTTTTTAAGATTTTCTACTGTTTAATTTGGGGTTTGTTTTTAACGGCAAGTGCAAATGTGAAACTTCTTTTTGAATTATGCAACTATTTGCTGTAAAAATATTTTTTGAGTTGCACAATTAGTTGGTTTACCCCTATCAGATGGATATTCAGGATATTGAAACCACTGCCCGATTTAACCACAACTTAGTTATCTATCTCCCCAAAAGGAACAATTCAATTTTCGGCTCCAAATGAAACAAAACGGTACTTGGAGGCGTTTAATGGAGGTTAAGTAATACCAAATTATTGGTTATCGGTCCGCAACCAACACAAATTTAATTTACAAACCCGTAATTATTACACAATTATGTACACCTACAAAATTCGTTTATATAAAGAAGCAGAAGGCGGATTTACGGTTTCTGTTCCGGCATTACCCGGGTGTATCACCTATGGCGAAGATGTAGATGATGCGATTGCCATGGCAAAAGAAGCCATTGAACTTTATATTGAAGAGTTGAAGGAAAGAGGTGAAGCTATTCCCGACGACAGCAATACGTTGGAATATTCTTTAAACCTGGAGCTGACATGAATCTAAGCCCCAATCATCTTATCAAAATACTGTTACAGTATGGCTTTATTTTTAAACTTTCCAAGGGTTCACATCAACTGTATTTCAACCCTGTTACCAATAAAACGGTTATCGTTCCTGTTCACGGAGGCAAGGATATGAAAAAAGGTACTTTTCTTGCTATCCTCAAACAGGCAGGTATTGATAAAAATGAGTTGGATTAAAGATTTTTATGCTAACGCGGCGTGTAATTTGATAAGCATAGAATCTAAGAGTGGCGGAAAACGTAGTGGGGCGCGCATTATTACCCATTTTGCCGTGGTGGCTTCAACGCTGTACTTGCTTGCTATTTACGATAAATCGGAGGTAAAGAATCTATCGGACAAAGAGTTGAAAGAACTCCTTGATGATATACCCGAATAGTAATGGCGCAAGAGTGTTATGCGTTATTGTAAATCCAAGGTAATGGTTTTGCCATCTGCAAAGGTTACGGTTCGGGGCAGGTTGATGTGGTTGTAGCAGATGGTAATGCCTTTGTTGGCATACATAATCATATTACCGTTGGCATTGCAGGCGTATTCGGAGGGTATTACTTGCTTTCGGAAATGAGTTAATACATGTTTATATCCAACAACATTTTTCTTTCTGTAATTGCATCGGGGTGGTTTAGTTTAAGTATGGTAATAGTTGCTATGGCAATAGTTGTAAGGGGCAGCAATTCTCCTGCGGGCATTATAGAAAAGTGTTCTTCCCATATGTCTATACGGGGATTGTAAAAACGGACAGGGTGTGCAACTTCGGGTAGTATGGTTGCTATATCGGTACCTTTATTATAGTTGCAGATTGGGCAGGCATAAGCAAGGTTGCTTTCAATTGTTTGTCCGCCATGTTTTATGCTAATGATGTTCTACATGGAAACTAAAAAAGGAGAACTGCTCTGCAATTTTACAATACTCACATCTGCAATTGGCGCGTTGTGCTACCTCTAAGCGTAAACTATCGGGAACATAGCGGCTCATTACCTACCCGATAAGTTGTTGTTGTGCATGTATTTTAGCAAGGCGTATCAGTCTTTCTAAAACGATATAGTGGTCTAATTCATCTTTCTCATCGGGTAGCAAGCCTTTGGCTGTGTGTTTCTCCATTAATTCAGATAGCCTTTGCTGCATTGCTGCGGGCGCTTTTAGAGTGAGCGTTTTTGCAGGATTAAGTTGGGCAATTGCCTCTGCTACTTGGTCATATAAAATATCGGTAGTCATGCTGGTATTTAGGTTGTAAATACAAATTTACGTAGTTTTTTGCATGTTAGCTATTTTTAGGAAAAATAATTTTGGTTGAAAATGGCAAGCGCGCTATCGGGTCAAGCCTGAAGGGGACTTTTTTCTAGCTTTGTGGAATAACCTACCTGAAAATGTATGTTGAATAGATTACCGGTGCCTCCATTGTTGCATTTACCCCAAATATCATTACTTCTATATTGCCATGTTCATCATTCATTCTTACCCATACTTTATCGGGTGGCATCAACCGAACAGAATCTATGTACAACTCGTAACGATAACCATTGGGGAACCTGGCTCTTAACTCTTGCGTCATAGAGTCTAAATAGTTTGTAATCAAACCAAAATCCATATCCAAATGTAAAACTACTTCTGTGTGATAATAAAACAATGCTGGATAAGAATACAATAATTTATTGTTTTGTGGTGCCATGCTATAAGTATATTCCGATAACATATTTACGCTATCTAATAAAGTTCCAGTTTGTGAGTTAATTTTGTACAAAAAAAGTGCATTATCGAAAATAAAAAGTAGTTTTCTGTTAGTATCTTCGATGTAAGGAATTCCAGTATCATAGTCATCAGTACCGAATTTAAAAGTATCTTTCCAATCTTTCTGCCAAACTTCATAAATTATACTCTGATTTTTTCTGTAAAATTGTATTGAATCGTTTTCTTTGTTGCCACAAGCAACCAAAATTAAACTAAGTAAAAGCAATAAGTTGGAAGTGGTATTTTTTTTCATAGTGCAACTATCTACTGAAATGGTTAGTTATTCTTTCTATAAAACTCTGTTGTGTCCAACCCAAGGTCTCCCTTCGTTTTTCATACGTTCTTACCCAAAATGGTTTAAGTTCCAATAACATATTAACTCTGTCTTCGCATAAAGATATCTTCTCATTTTGTCATGGTGTATCTCCTGTTTCAATCGCACCCCATCATTTAGAAAAGAGGTCATGTGTTGTTCAATATGTTGAGATTCGTGCTCAAATGTGTCGGCAATTGTAGAAAGCTGCGTTCCAAAATCATCAAAATTATTGGGGTGGTATTGCGCTCTAATCTTTGCAATAAATGAAATATAGCTATCGGGAGTTCCGTTTTGGGCAGCAGCTCTTGTTTTTGCATTTAATTTACCGCCTTTGATGACTTCGGGATCTTTCTTTTTCCCATTGTAATAAACTTGTGTGCCGCCTTCAAAATCAGGCGTTTCGGAAGTAAATGTAACCGATACATGCCCGTAACGTCCGCCCTCGCCGTATCTTTTATGAAACTTTTTGCCCTCTCTGGTAGATGCCCATAAATAGAATGCAGTTGTTATAATTGGGTTTCGGGTCCACCTGCCACCACCTGCCCGTTTGCGGGTCGAGCGACCGGAATTGGGCGTGGTTTATGTGCAACCCGAAATCTTCTACTAACTCTATGCCGTTGTATTGGTAGTTGTTTGCTTCTACGCCAAGCGGCGCTTCAAAGTTAGGGTTAATTTGTTACCCCTAAATCCCCTAAAGGGGACTTTTTTTCCTTGATTCGTGGAGGAGAGGGTTGTTATGGGGGGAGTGGCAGGCGGTTTTGGGCTAGCTGGGTTATGGCGGATACTACTGTTTTTACCTCGGTTAGTACTGTTTCATTGGTAAACCGCATGACCATAATACCAGCTTGCTCAAGTTCTCTTGTCCTTTCGGCATCATACTGGTATTGCTCCTTTACTTGGTGAATTGCCTCATCTATTTCCACTACTAACCGAATTTCAAAGCAGTAAAAATCGGCAATAAAGTAAAGAAGGGGGTGTTGTCTTCGGAATTTTAACCCACAGCATTGTTTATTGCTTAAATGCGTCCATAGCAAGGCTTCGGCAGGCGTAGGGTTTGCCCTTAATGTTTTGGCAAACCGAAACAACCACGGCGGGGCATTGGCAAAAAGAGTAAGGTGGGGGTCAGGTGGGTACATGTGTAGGTGGGTTTAGGTGGGGTAAAGATAGTAGGAAAAGTGGTTCTGCATAACACACGACTTAATTTTTTAACGTGCAACATACGAGGTAACCACTTGATAGTAAGGACACATTAAAAGTCCCCTTTAGGGGATTTAGGGGTGGATGGGCGCAAGTTGGCATCGGGGTGCGCCCGCCTTCTAAGAGGTTGATGCGCCCTTCTTCGTGGTAGTAGCCTTCCGGTTCTTGGTTCAGGTATTCTAAGCCCAGTACATAGTCGCGAATGGTGCAGCTTTCGCGTATGGGTTCTACTGCGGGCGGGTTGGTGCGGGCGGGGGCTGTGCCGGTTTGTACGTATGCTTGCTGTATGGCGGTTTGTATTTTGGTTTGGGTGGCGGCGTAGTAATCTATGTAAGTGAGTGGGGTTTCTTCGGGGGTGCGGTTGGTATTGATGTGTTTAATACGCTCAGATTGGTGGCGGTGTTGGTCTATGTAATCGGGGCGTTTTATGTCTGTTATAAGAATCGGGTCGCTGTCGGTTCGCAGTTGGCAGGTTCGTTTTTGGAGTTTACGTCCGGTGGCATCGTAAATCCAGGTAATGGTTTTGCCATCTGCAAAGGTTACGGTTCGGGGCAGGTTGAGGTGGTTGTATTGTATCATAATGCCTTTGTTGGCATCCATAACCATATTGCCGTTGGCATCGTAGGCGTATTCGGGGTTGGAGGTGGTGGCAGAAGAACTGCCGTTGTCTTTAAAATCGTTCAGATCGGGGTCGGTGTCTTGTGTTTCGTCGTCAATAAATTGGGGTTGATTGCCAAAGGGCATGTATTGGTAGGTGAGTTTATCTACCATGCCCCATACGGGTGCGGGATTGTGGCTTTTTATTCCGGTGCGGATGAGAGCGGTGATGTTGCCGGCGGGGTTGTAGGTGTATGTTTCGCTAAAACCTTCGTTTGGATTGGTGGAAGTGGATGGATTGTAGGCGGCGGTAAGGCGGTTCAGGGCATCGTAGCTAAAGCTGTATGCGCGCAAGATGCCGTCTTGTTCGGTTTTCCATTCTATGGCGCTTATATTGCCGTTGTAATTGGGGCTGCCAAGCAGAGTAGGTACATTGTTGTAATGCAAAGACATAGCAAAAAGATCGTTGTATAATTCGCCTCCGGCACTTAAATTGTTGGGGTCGTTAATGGCGGTGAGCCAGCCGCGGGGGTTGTATTGATAGTCAATAGATTGAAGGTATCCGCTGCTTAATTGGTGCAGGTTTTTTTCGGTAAGTTGCCCGGTGGCGTTGTAGGTCATGCTTGCATTGGCGCCGGTACATAAAAAGTTAGAGAGGTGCAAGGTGGGCAGGTAAATAGTTTATTGGTCATTGGCACTCTTGTCAGGGGTTTTTAAAGGGTGAGTTGTGCGTTTGCTACGGAGGTAATGAGGGAAAAGTTTGCACTTTGAGCAATAAAATCCGGTTAAGGTGTAGTTAAGTCTTGCTAATCTTATACACCTGAGCCGCACGTTTTTGGACATTTACAAGAGGTAAGACATAAAAAAACGCATTATCCACTCGCGGCAAGTCCATCATATATTTTAAATGTACCACATATTATCGTCACTTGTGGGCTTCAACTGTAGGTTTTTAAGCAGTGCCGTGGCAATTTGAAGCATAAAGGAACGGCTATTGGTTACATATAAACTACAATTGACCATCTCTGCCCTCATCTGCAGTTTATTTTGCTGCCTTCATAGAACCCAAAAGCCACTTTCGGGTTTTTAATAGTAAATAATAAATGCCTGTTATGAAAACGATATTTTCTATTATTGCCTTCTTTGCCGCCTGCCTGTTGTTTGCCTGTGGCAATAATGCCGAATTGCCCACGGTAACCGAAGTGGATTTGGCGCGCTATGCCGGAAAATGGTATGAAATTGCCAGTTTCCCTACATCTTTTCAGAAAGACTGCCAATGTACAACCGCCACCTATACGCAAACAGACAAGGGTTATGTAAAAGTGTATAACCAATGCCGCAAAGGGGCGGCCGGCAGTAAAACAACCGATATTGAAGGCAAGGCTTTTCCTGCATCGGGCAGCAATAACGCCCGGCTGAAAGTGCAGTTTTTTCCTTTGGTTAAAGCGCCTTACTATATCATAGGTTTAGACTCGGTCAATTACCAATATGCCATGGTAGGTGCTCCAAGCCGAAATTACCTTTGGATTTTAAGCAGAAACCCGCAACTTGAACCCGATATTTACGACCGGCTTACCAATAAAGCATCACAACTTGGTTTTGATGTAAACCGTCTTAAACGCACTATACAAGATTGCCCTATGTAGCCCCGCTCACCGTTATTTCATTGTTTGCACAGAGCTGTTTGCATTGTTCGTAAAAATAAGAACAATTAGTTGTACCTTAGCGTTTTATTTGAGCCTTATCTGCAAACCGGCTTTAGCGGCAGTGGGTATAGGTGATTGCTTTGTAAAACCAAACCGCATGAAAAAAAGTCATATTGCTGCATTGATGCTCATAGGCGTATTTATTGCCTACATTATTGCCACATCGGCCAACTACAGCACTTACGAAACTTTTGCAACCGCCCACTCCAACGAAGGCAAGGAGTTTCAGGTGGTTGGTGTGTTGGTGCCCGATAAAGAACAGTATTACAACCCGCAGGAAGATGCCAACCGTTTTACCTTTTACATGACCGATGAAAACAAGGAAGAACGCAAAGTAGTGTACTACGGGCCAAAACCCCGCGATTTTGAAAAATCGGAAAAAATTGTATTAACCGGTAAAATGCAGGGCGAGGAGTTTCATGCCTCCAAAATACTGCTCAAATGCCCTTCTAAATACATTGAAGATAAATTAGACAACAAAGGGTATTATGCTCCCGAAACAACAACGGCCGCCGGCAGTTAGTTAAGCCGGTTGCATTGTTACCAACTTTAATTTTCTGCACATTGCGGTGCGTACTCTTTAATTATTGCGATAACATTTATGGAGTCTGTGTTAGACATTCAGTACGTTGGAGAATGGTTGTTTGCCGGCAATCTCGGGCATTTGCTTAGTATTGTCAGTATGGTGTCTGCCTTGTTGGCGGCGGTAGCTTTTTACAATGCTTCAAAACATGAGAACAATAACCTTACCGAAAGCATTTCGTGGAACCGCCTGGCAAAGCGGGGGTTTATTGTTCATGCAGCATCGGTAGCGGGTATAATTTTGGTTTTATTTTTCCTTATCCTCAATCATCGTTTTGAGTATAAATACGTTTGGCAACACTCATCGCGCAGTTTGCCCATTTACTACATGGTGTCTTGTTTTTGGGAAGGGCAGGAGGGGAGTTTTCTGCTTTGGCAATTCTGGACAGCAGTGTTGGGTTTGGTTTTAATGCGCACTGCCCGTATATGGGAAAACCGTGTTATGACCACCCTCAGCATGTTGCAGGTTTTTTTGGCCGCCATGTTAATCGGTATCTATGTTTTGGGCTATAAAGTAGGCAGCAGCCCCTTTATTTTAATGCGCGAAGATATGCCCGGAACCCCCATTTTCATGCGGGCTAATTACCTCGATTTTTTAACCGATGGTCGTGGGTTGAACCCCTTGCTTCAAAACTATTGGATGGTTATACACCCGCCCACCTTGTTTTTGGGTTTTGCCCTAACTGTTGTGCCATTTGCCTATGTATTGGCAGCGCTCTGGAAGCGCAGTTTCGATAATTGGGTAAAGCCGGTGCTGGTTTGGTCGTTATTTGCGGGCGGCGTATTGGGAATTGGTATTTTAATGGGCGGCGCCTGGGCTTATGAGGCCCTGAGTTTTGGCGGTTTTTGGGCTTGGGACCCCGTAGAAAATGCCTCTTTTGTTCCGTGGCTGGTGCTGGTGGGCGGCATACACACCCTTTTGGCATATAAACACACCGGCCATGCACTCCGGGCCACAGCAGCGCTGTTGCTTTTGTCGTTTATGCTGGTGCTGTACTCCACTTTTTTAACCCGGAGCGGCATTTTGGGCGATACCTCTGTACATTCTTTCACCGATTTGGGCATGTCGGGGCAGTTGCTGGCTTTTATGCTGTTTTTCTTCTTTCTTTCTTTAGCCCTGCTGGCGTATGGTTGGAAAGCCATGCCTGCTCCTGAAAAGGAGGAAGCCACCGACTCGCGCGAGTTTTGGATGTTTGTAGGCTCATTGGTGTTGCTGTTGCTGGCGGGGTTAATTACCTTAGACACCTCATGGCCGGTGGTAAATAAAGTATTTGGCACCAAAATTACCATTACCGAACCCATACCGCATTACAACCGTTATGCCGTATGGTTTGCCATTGTAGTGGCTACCCTCAGTGCCATTATTCAGTACCTGCGCTATAAAAAAACCGGCAATGCTGGTTTGGTGCAAAAATTAGTTATACCAACCCTTGCGGCGCTTGCGCTTACGTTGGTTATTGGCTTTGCCATGCAAATAACCCATTTTGCCTACGGTTTGCTGTTGTTTGCCGCTTTATACGGCATTACAGCCAACACCAATTATCTGCTGGCTGTTTTATCGGGCAAAATAAGGGTGGCCGGCGGCTCTGTGGCACATGTGGGCTTTACCCTGCTGTTGCTGGGTGCGCTTCTGTCTGCCGGTAAGCAGGAGGTAATTTCAATTAATACAACAGGCATAGATTACGGAAAAGCCTTTGACGAAAAAAACAAACTCGAAAATATATTGCTATACAAAGACCAGCCTGTGCAAATGGGACCTTATTGGGTAACTTATATTGGCGATTCTGTTGTGCCGCCCAACACGCTATACAAAGTGCGCTACGAAAAAAAGAAAGAAAAAGATGCAAAGCCCGAAGAGGTCTTTACCCTGTACCCCAATGCACAAATAAACCCTAACATGGGCTTGCTGGCAAACCCCGATACTAAACACTACCTTACCAAAGACATTTTTACCCACGTTAGCTCGGTAGCCGATAAATCAAAAGACGACGAAGCATCGGAACAACTTAAGGAAATAGAACTTGCCCCGGGCGATACTGCCATTACCAGCGGCACATTTATTGTACTTAAAAAAATAAACCCCAACCCCTCCGGTATTGATTATGTGCCTGCTGCCGGAGATATTGCCGCCGGTGCCCAACTTGAAATTATTGACATTAAAAACAGACGCTATACAGCCGAGCCAATTTATTACATACGAAACAGCGCCGAGTTTGGCTCTGATGCCCAAATCAGCGAACTGAACATGACAATAAAATTTGAAAAAATTTTCCCCGATAAAGGAAAAATAAAACTGGCAGTAATAGAACGGGAAAAACCGGCCGATTTCATCATTATGAAAGCTATTATTTTTCCTTATATTAATTTGCTGTGGTTGGGTTGTTTTATTATGTCCATCGGGTTTTTTATCAGCATGGCGTACCGCTACAGGCAGGGCAGCTCAGAAAAACGGGTTTCAACACATAAACTTGCAGCAGATGGCGGCAGTATGCAGCCGGTAACCGCCTTGCGCCATAAAGAAGAATAACCGCCTGCCCGCAGCCGGTAAACCGGTGAAATGATAACCCGCAATCAGTAAGTTGTGGCAAAGGTAGATTCGGGTATTATTAATAAAATGGTGTTCCCCCCTTGGCAGCACCTTTGTTGAACAGGGCAATCATCAAGCATTTTTAGGGGCTGTAGGCTAATGGTGTATGCTGAAAAAAATAGGGTTATCTTGCAGTGGTATTTCCCTTATGTATGAAACTGCTTGCGGTAACTCTTATTGCCACCGTTGTATTAAGCGGAATTGGGCTGCTTGTAAACCTGCAACAAGCCGGGCACAAAATGCCTGCGCGGTTATGGCAGTACCCCAATGCCGGCATGATAATTCCGCTTAGCCATAATGCGCGGGTAACCGTAACATCGGGCAAGGGAGTAAAAAATATAACCGATGATAATACCGATACTTTTTGGCAATCCGATGCGCCTTTCCCTGACAACTATTTAACCCGAAATGAACAAAACCTGCTGTTAAACAGTGCCAACAGCAATAACTGCACCTTAACCGGCAGTGCCGCACCCCAATCTGCTACCGATGGCAATCCCGAAACCGGGGTAAAAATAGTAAACAACACAGAAAACGCCCGGTTTACCCTGCAATTAAGGCAACCGCAGCAACTGCTCTTAGCAGGGGTGAAAGCCGGTTTTTCGGGCAGTTTACAGTTAATGGCTATTACCCAATCGGGTAAAACTACAGTCTTACACCGGTTTGAGCAGCAGGAAAATTATGTCCTTATTCGTTTTCCCGTTCAGGAAACAGCAGCAATAAAAGCTTTGAGTTTAATAAGCCCGCAGCCGTTTACCCTGTATGAACTGGCTGCCCTTAACAGCCTGCCGGCCGAATTTGCCGTACTCGATTTGGGAAAGCAACAATCCATAGGCGTAATTGAAACCCGACATTGGGTAACCAACCCGGCAGCAGTGGTAAAAACCGATTTGCTACTGAGCACAGATGGCGTACAGTGGGTACAGGCAGCGGCTTTGAATCCGGCAGCTATGGGTAAAACAACCACAGTGCTTAACACTGCTGCCACAGCAAGATACCTGAAACTACAGCATACCATATCCAATACCAATTGGGCTAAGGCAGAAATTTGGGAAATAACCGTTTATAACCATGATGGCCCTTTTGGAGCCATGCCACCGCCAAAACCGCAACAACACACCATGCGGCAACTTTTGGGCGTAAACGGCATTTGGGGCTGGGGACATAACCAATGCAGCAGTAACCTGCCACCGGGTAAAGGCCCGCAGTTGTTTGCCAAAGTGGCATCTTGCGCCCGCAACTACCATAACCTCGACTGGGATGTAACCGACCCCGACCACCCTCCGCAATTTGACCTGATGTCCCTGGGAAAAGGCACCGAAGCTCAACCCTGGTTAAACTGGGATACCGAGTACGCCGCATGGAAAACAGCCGGCATACCCGCACAGGTTAGTGTGCAGTTTACCAATGCCTCACACCCGGAAGGTGTTTGGAGCAAACCCTATACCGCCGCTTATAACTACGGCTATGCTTTTGCCCGCCATTTCGGACCAACACACGGCAACGGACTGGTGAATGCCCTTGAAATAGGCAACGAACCCTGGGATTATACCCCCGGTTTTTACCATACCGTTTTGAGCGGAATGGCGCACGGGGCAAAAGATGCCGATGCCGCCCTGAAGGTTTTGCCCTGTGCCTTGCAAGCCCACCGGCCAAACACCCCCGAAAGCAGGGTAAACAACTACATTGAAACCATGCTTACCCCGGATACAGCCCCATTCATTGATGCCCTGAATGTTCATGCTTACAGTTACCTGTACAATGAGCAGGGAACCCGAACAGCTACTTATCCCGAACATAGCTGCTCCGAAATGCGCAGCGTGCTTTGTATGCTGCGTTTTGGCAAAGCCAACCTGCCCGGCATACCCATACAACTTACCGAATGGGGCTGGGACAGCAGCAGCAGTGCCGAAGATTGTGTGCACAGCGAATGCGTTACCGAAAATGAACAAGCATTGTATGCCGTAAGAGGGGCGCTAATGGCCGCCCGAATGGGCTTAGACCGGCTATATTGGTTTTTTTACGCCAACGGCACAGGCGCTTCCTCAGTTTTTAACCGTTCGGGGTTAACAGAATCGGTACAGGCGGGCGGAACGCCCAAGCAGGCTTTCAGCGCTATGGCAGCTTTAATGCATCTGCTGGGCAATACCCGTTTTTGCAACGTTGTGCAGGAAACCACCAACGGTTATATTTATGCCATGTGTAACCCCAACGGGCAGGTTACCCACCTTGTAGCGTGGCTGCCATTAGCCGGCAACAACCCCGGCACTGCCAGCGTTGCTTTTAACTGTTTGCAAAAACCCGTTTCGGCGTGGGCAATCAACGGGCTTACTGCATCGGGTTATACCCGGGAGCCGCTGCCAACTTTTGAAAATGGAAAAATAACCGTAACATTATCTGCACAACCGCTTGTAATTGAATTGCATTTATAGCAGCAAGTTGAACTATTTTGCCTTGCATGTTATTATTTTGAGGTAAAAAATTTGCGATATTCATTTTTTAGTGTCAAATTTGCGCATCTGAATTATTATACTTGCCCATGTCGTTGCTGTCTGCCATATACAACTCTTTGCCACAATGGCTTCGCAACCGTTATGTGCTATCGGGGCTTGCGTTTTTTTTCTGGATTTTACTGTTCGACAGCAACTCGCTGTTATCGCAAATGCGTATGCGCAGCCAGGTAAAGGAAATGTTGATAAAAGAAGCCTTTTACCAGCGCGAAATACAGCAATCTAACCGGGAACTGAAAGAATTGCTTACCAACAACGCCACCCTCGAAAAATTTGCACGGGAACACTACCTCATGAAACGCCCCAACGAAGATGTATTCATTATTGTAGAAGAGGAGTAGCCGCCCGGCTGTTTTTATTTTTTTTGAAAAATAAAACAAAAAGTTGCATAAAATGCAGAAAAGCCTTACATTGGCTCGGTGTTTAAACACTAACACCGCCGGTAAGGCAAATCAAGCAACTATCAACTCCTTTTTTATAACCTAAAATGCAAACATTATGGACATTAACTTGACTCGAATTGGGCAGATTATTTTTGGTATTCCGTTTTTGGTTTTTGGTATTTTGCACTTTCTGAATGCCGATGCCATGGCCGGCATGGTGCCTTTACCGGGTGGCGTAATTTGGGTGTACCTTACGGGGCTTGCCCAGGTTTTGGCTTTTGTAAGCATTGTAATAAGGAAAAAAACCAGGCTTGCCTGTTTGTTGCTTGCCTTAATGCTGCTTATTTTCGTTTTATCCTTGCACTTGCCGGGTGTAATTGCTGGCGGAGATGCTGCCCAAATGTCTATGGGCAATTTGTTAAAAGACATTGGCTTAATGGGTGCTGCTTTGGTTATTGCCAACCAGTTTGGTAACGATTAACCCGACAAACACCCTTGGCAATGAGCAAAAAAGGGGGGGGCGGCTACCGGCAGCCTCCCCTTTTGTTTTGTTTATTGCGTTTGTTTACCGAACTATGCCTCTGCTTTTTTAGTTTATAGAAAAGTTTACTCAATAAACCAACGTTCATGCGCACTTCTGTTTGCTTTGGCGCTGCTGTGCCTGCCCCCGACATTACTGCCACCGTAACCGCAACAATAATCCATACCGTATATTCATCTGTTTCCGATATTGATGCGGAGGAGTGGGACTCGGTATTTGGCAAATCGGAAAATCTGCCGCTGCAACATGCCTACCTGTTGGCACTTGAGCAGAGCAATGAAGGTAAAATTGATTTCAGATATGTGCTTTTCAGGCGCAACAGCCGCGCGGTTGGGGTTGCCTGTTTTCAATTGTTTGAGGTGTCCGGCAGCGAAGCGCTAAAAACATCGGCAATTGAGCAGCAGCAGGCAGAACCCGCCAAAGGTGTGCGTGAAAGCGCCATGCAATGGGTAAAAAAAATATCTTTTAACCGCATTAACCGCCTGAATTTGCGGATGCTGATTTGTGGCAATGCCTTGATGACCGGCGAATACGGTTTTTACTTTACACCACAAATACCCGATGCCGATGCTGTTGAACTGGTACGGCAGGTTATTGACCAAACCGAAAGGCAGGAAGCGGCAGCCGGTAAAAAAATTGACCTTGTATTGGTAAAAGATTTTAAGCAGCAACGCAATCTTGTTGCCGAAACCTTGCTAAAACGGGGGTACCGGAAAATTAGTTTTCAGCCCAACATGGTAATGCACCTGCAACCCGAATGGCTCACCTTTGAGCATTATTTAAGTGACATGTCGTCAAAATACAGGGTGCGGGCAAAGCGGGTGTTGAAAAAAGGCGCTGAAATGGAGCGCAAAGACTTTGACGCAACTGCCATTGAACAACAACTACCCGCCATTTATTCATTTTATACCGAAGTAGCCGATAGCATGGATTTTAACCTGCTGAGCGCTTCGCCCCGCTATTTTGCAGAACTCAAAAAGCAGTTGGGGCATCGGTTCAGGCTTATTGCCTACTGTTTAAACGGGCAAATGGTAGGTTTTATAACCGCCATTGCCGGCAAACAACACATGGAAGTGCATTTTACCGGCTATAACCACCCGCTAAACCGCGACTACGCCATTTATTCCAACATTTTATATGATATGGTTAAACTTGGCATTGAGCACCGCGTGCAAACCATTTCTTTTGGCAGAACAGCTCTGGAAATTAAAAGCACGGTAGGAGCAACCGGAGAAGATATGCCGGCTTTTATAAAACACCGCAGCAGGTTGGTAAACCGGCTGCTCATACCGCTTATTAACCAGTTTAATCAGGAAGCCTGGATACCCCGTCACCCGTTTAAACAAGCCGGAACCGAAGGCGAAACCGATTAAGGAAGGTTTTTGGCAATATTTACCAAATCTGCAAACTCCGACCGCCACAGGTAGGGGTCGAAAGTGCGGGCATTTTGCGCCCAGTTAATTACCTGCTCATAAGAGGCAGTGCCTTTATAGTCCGATTTTCGGAGCAACATGCCGTAAGCCGCTACCGAAGCCGCAAAACGCATGTTTTCCGATGCTTGTTCAAAACCGGTTTGGGCATCGGTAATTTGCAGGTTAAGTTCCCTGTTTTCCTCTGTAACGGGTTTTTTGTAGCGGAAGTTAATGGTAAAGGAAGGTATGCCGCTGCAAGCAGAACATATCACCGGCACAATTTCGTACAGGGCGGTAACGG
This sequence comes from Sphingobacteriales bacterium TSM_CSM, assembly GCA_002212725.1. Classification (GTDB taxonomy): domain Bacteria; phylum Bacteroidota; class Bacteroidia; order Chitinophagales; family UBA2359; genus UBA2359. Next base: position 15,125 of record MTCR01000110.1, read on the forward strand.
TTTGCCCTGCGCTTAAATCGCCGGTATCGGTGGTGTCGGTTTCAAATTCGGTGTTGTTGATAAGCCGGTTTTCGTACCCTATAAGCCGGTAGCTGCTCACCATTTCGGGGTTAAAGGTTACCTGTATTTTCACATCTTTGGCAACGGGGTAAAATTTGTTAAATTCATACTCCATTACTTTTCGGGCTTGTGCTAAGTTGTCAATGTATTCGTAAATGCCGTTGCCGTTATCGGCAAGCCGTTCCATCATGGCGTCATTAAGGTTGCCGGTTCCTACACCCCAAACCGAGAGGTAAATACCCGTTTGGCGTTTTTCTTTAATTAAGGCTACCAATTCGTCGGGGTCGGTTATGCCTACGTTAAAATCGCCATCGGTAGCTAAAATTACGCGGTTGTTACCGGCTTCGGTAAAATATTGTTGTGCAATTTCATAAGCGGTGTTTATGCCGTCGGCGCCGGCAGTGCTGCCGCCCGCCTGCAAATTTTGTATGGCATTGTTAATAACCGTTTTTTGGTTGCCCGGCGTAGATGCCAGCGCCACCCCCGATGAGCCGGCATAGGTAACAATGGCCAGGCGGTCTTGCGCCCTAAGCGTGTTAACCAAGTACGGCAAACCCTCTTTGAGCAGCTCCAGTTTATTTTCGCCATCCATAGAACCCGAAATATCGAGCAACAACACAAAGTTGGAGGGTGGTAAATCGGGCATTGCAATGGTTTTGCCTTTTACCCCAATACGAATGAGCCGGTTTTGTGTATTCCACGGGCAGCCGCTTACTTCGCCGTTAATGCCAATATTTTCATCGGGTATTGGTTCGGCATAGTCGTATAAAAAGTAATTCATCAGCTCTTCGGTTCTTACGGCATCTTTTGGAGGCAGCGTTCCATCAGATAAAAACCGGCGCATATTGCTATAGGCGGCACCATCGGCATCTAAACCAAAGGTAGAAACCGGCTGTTCTGCAGTTACAATAAATGGATTTTCTTCAAAACTGTTGTAGCGTTCGCCGCCGCCGTAAGAAGTTACATCAAAACCCTGCCAGTCCTCCTGAAAAGAGCAGCCGTTAAGCAGGGCTGTTATAACAAGTAATGCTGCAAAGAACAAATGTTTTTTCATGGGAAACCTGTTTTGGTTAGGTGGCGCCATTTCTGCGCCATTAATTTTTATGTGCAAATATACAAAAAAACAGGATTATGGCAGCAGGAAGTTGAGGCAATAATTAAGGGGTGCGTTAATTTTGGGGTAGCCGGCCTTGCCCCGCGTGTTGTTTGCAGGGGCACAAACAATGGGTAAGTGACATGCCGCAGTTAGGAAGATACGCAAATATAGGCGTAACCACTGTTTACCCCGACACCACCACCTGTTCCGGTGTGAGCAGCGGCATACCTTTAAACCGCAGCGCTACTTGTGCTACCGCCAAAACATCTTGTTGGCAATAGTTGGCAATGCGCTCCAATCCGTTTTCCTGATGCCAGTAAACCTGTGCTACATGGCTGCCTTCCATTTCTTCTTTCGGCGAAGGAATATTTAACAAGTGGGTAAGCAGATGAAGTGAGGTGAAATTTTTATAATCGCCAAATTTCCACAGTTGCATGGTATCTAAAAACCGCAGTTCCCAGGGTTTAAGGGCGTTAACATCTAAAATGGTGGGTAGCGGCAAACCGTTAATAATGGCACGGCGGCAGAGATACGGCACATCAAACTCGCGGATATTGTGCCCGCAGAGGTAAAAACGGTCGGGGTCAAACCGGGTTTGGAGCATTTGCAAAAAATCGGTGAGCAGTTGCGCTTCATCGTGTCCGGCAAAAGATTTAAGGCGAAAGGAGGGCGCATCGCCGGCATTTTTGGGGTGTCGGTATATACCTGCCGAAATACAGACTACCTTGCCAAATTCGGCATAAACACCCGACTTTTTGAAGAAGTAGTCTTCCTCGGTTAAATCGTCATCTACAGATTGTTTAAAACGATTAGTTCTGTATTGCCAAAGCGTTTGCATTTCGGGACTTAAATCGGTCCATTGTTTTACCATAGGCACCGTTTCAATATCCAGAAACAAAATGGCAGCCATATCAATATTGCTAAGCATAATCGGGAGTTTTGCAGTTGCAATAATACGCAATATGTTTGAATAATGCGCCATTGAGATAAAATGTTGCCGCCAAACTCTAACTTTGCACCATGAAAAACCTGCTAAGGCAAACCTGGTTTTTAATTAAAAAAGACATTGTGCTGGAATGGCGGCAGCGGTATGCCCTCAGTGGTATATTGCTGTATGTTTTGTCGTCGGTAATGGTGGCATACCTGGCATTTGCAGGTACCGATACAGATTCATGGGTAGCTGTTTTCTGGATAATATTGTTGTTTGCATCGGTAAATGCCTTAACCAAAAGTTTTGTGCAGGAAAACCCCGGACGCTTATTGTATTACTATACAATGGTTAGCCCACAGGCGGTTATTTTGTCTAAATTGGTTTATAATGTGGTGTTGTTGCTTGTATTATCGGGGTTGGCTTTGGGTGTGTATTCGTTATTGCTGGGTAATCCGGTTCAAAATATGGGCTTGTTTTTAGTGGCTGTGGCGTTGGGTGCAACAGGTTTTTCGTTTTGCTTTACCCTTATTGCCGCAATTGCTTCCAAAACCGGTAGCCGCAATGCCACTCTTATGCCTATACTCAGCTTTCCGGTGGTTATTCCAATTTTGGGGCTGCTTATGGTTCTGTCTAAAAATGCCGTTGCAGGAATAAATACTGCCAACACACTGCGCGATATTGGCAACCTTATTGCCATTGATGTTGTTTTAGCGCTGTTGTCTGTTATTTTGTTTCCGTATTTGTGGAGAGACTGATTCCTAATTATGAGTTATGAATTATGAGTTATGAATGATTGAATTGGTTGGTGAGCTTGTCTAACCGATGAGTTATGAGTGGTTGAATTGGTTGGTGAACTTGTTGAACCAATGAGTTATGAGTGGTTGGATTGGTTGGTGAGCTTGTCGAACCAATGAGTTATGAATGATTGGAATTGGTTGGTGAACTTGTCTAACCGATGCGTTGTGTGCGGTTGGTGAGCTTGTCGAACCAATGAGTTATGAGTGGTTGAATTGGTTGGTGAACTTGTTGAACCGATGCGTTTTGTGCGGTTGAATTGGTTGGTGAGCTTGTCGAACCAATGAGTTATGAATGATTGGAATTGGTTGGTGAGCTTGTTGAACCGATGAGTTATGAATTACCTGAACACCGAAATTTTACATGCAAAACATAAAACAAAAGCCACTCACTATACATTGTAAAAATAAAATACAGCACACAGGTATTGCCCAACAGTTCTTGTTTTAGTTTTTAAGTTGTTCATAAAACATTTACACCTTGTCATAATAGTTCGGGTGTTTTATGCCAATGCACTTTTAATGGAAAACCAACGACTTTAAAAGACGTAGTCATTTAACCCGAAAATTGCCTGTTTTTTGCCTGCATTCACAATTCACAATTCATAATTCATAACTAAATGAACACTCTTTTGTATAGAAGCTGGTGGAAATACCTGGCAGTAATTTTACTTGCCTTTACCGTTATTGGCGGTATGTTGCTGCCTGTACCCAGGTTGCCCATTTTAAACGAAACCATCAGAAATTTGTATTTCCATGTTCCTATGTGGTTTGGCATGATTTTGCTGTTGTTTATGGCGCTTATTTACAACATCAAATATCTTCGCACTTTTGAGTTGAAATATGATGTGGTGGCATCTTCGGGCATACAGGCCGCTTTATGGTTTGGCGTGTTGGGTTTGCTTACCGGCATGGTTTGGGCGCGCTACACCTGGGGCGAGTTTTGGAGCAATGACCCCAAGCAACTGGCATCGGCAGTGGGGCTGCTCATGTACCTGGCTTACTTTGTGCTTCGGGGCGCTATTGAAGATGAAGACAAACGCGCCAAGGTATCGGCAGTTTACGGCATTTTTTCTTTTTTTATTTTTATTGTCTTAATTGGCGTGCTTCCCCGGCTGGCAAACTCACTGCACCCCGGCGCCGATGGCAATCCCGCCTTTGGCCAATACGACCTTGACCACTGGATGCGCATGGTCTTTTACCCGGCTGTTTTGGGCTGGACTTTGCTGGGCGTATGGATGGCTTCTTTATTGGTAAGGTTTAAACTGCTTCAACTGCGCCGTGCCGGCATGGAAGTTTAGGGTTGGTTTAAACAGTATGTCTGCTTGCCAAAAAAGGCAATAAACATACTAAAAACACAAACGTCATGAGGCTAACCTGCGTGTTGAGCGGTGAGTCGAGTGTAAATATTACTAGATAAAATACCAATACCGAAAACCCGAAAACCCCGATACCCGGCTGTTTTGCCTTGCGCAATATGCTTTGGAAAAGCCACAACATACCGGCAAAAAGCAGTAGCCCGACAATGCCCAAGGTTGCCCAAATTTGCAAAAACTGGTTGTGCGCATTAGGTTCAAAACCAATCTGTTGATTGTTATATAATTGTTGCAGGCTATGCCTGTAATCGCCGGTTCCTACTCCGGCAAAAGGGTGTTGTGTAATCATTTGCCAGGTATTTTGCCACGAGTACAGGCGGCGCAGGGTGGTAAAATACCGGTATTCATATTGTTGCCAGGTATTGTTGTGCAGCACAGACAACTCCCATTGCAACTGGTTATACCGTTCCCAAATGGAGGGCATGGTATTAAATAAACCATAAGCTATTGCTACACCAAACACTGCCATACCTGCTGCAACAGCTACCTTCAATGGCAGGCTGCTTTTTACAGATTTTGTTTTAAGGAAGTTGTAAACAAGGTAACCCAACCAAACCAATAACCCGGCCAACAAACCCAACTGTCCGGCACGCCCGCCTAAAATGGATATGGTAAACAACAAAAGCCCCAGCAACCCCGCCGCTGCCCATTTACCCATACTGCCCGATGTTGCCAGCCAGCAACAGCTAAGCGCAGATATGCCCAACAAGTAACTAAACGAGAGCCGGTCAATAAAAGGGCTGTAAAAACCAAACTTGTCCAATACGCTTACCTCCGATAACTTCAGCAACCCCCAGCGGGGCAACTGCGGGGCAATTTGCAGCAGGGTGGCATCGGGCAGTAAATACAAACCCGATGTTACAAGTGCAGCAAAACAGGTTCCAAACACCAGCCATTTCAGGTATAAAGCACCATGCCAGGCCACCAACTGCCGGTTAATTGCCATAATAAATGGCAGGCAAAGCAGGGCACTTTGTTTATACACAAAATGAACGCCGCTTTGAAAGTGTGTGGTGTACAGCAAACCCGCTATGTATGCTGCAAATAAAAGCCAGCAACCCGTTACTAATTTATTTAACCCAACAGACCGGCGCAGGTTAACACCCGTAAATGTCCATAGCAATAACGAAAACCCCAGCATTATAACCATAGTTACCGACGAAGTTCCTTTTGACAGGGGTAGCGATGCCGTAAGTACCATAAACCCGATGTGCGACAGAAAAACCACCGCCGGTTCTACGTAGGTTTGATAAAGCTGTTTTAAGTGCATGTGTTTTGCGGTAAGAAATTGAGCGGCATAGTTTCCTGCGCATAGACATGCGTTTTGCAGGTTTGGTTGTATGCAGCGGGTAAAAATAGCGGAGTCAAAGGTAACCCCGGCATACAACTTACCGCGCCAGTTTTTCGCTTAAAAAGGCTACGGCTCTTTTTTCAGACCATGCAAGTCCATCGGTTTCAAATGCGCTAAATGCCACATGACCGCCGGTATCGGGCATTTCAAGGTATAGCAGGGGGTGTTTTTCGGCAATAGCTACCGGGTAGCATTCTTTACCCAAAAAAGTATCGTTAAGGGCATTTACAATTAGGGTGGGTATGGCAATGGCGGGCAAAAACTGCTTGGCGCTGCATTGGGTGTAGTAATCGCGGGCATCTTTAAACCCGTGTATGGGTGCGGTAAAAAAATCGTCGAACTGAACCAATCGTTTTACCTTTTGCAGCAAGTCTGTATTGATAGCGCCGGGCAACATAGCTGCTTTTTGTTTCATTTTGGGCAGCAGGCTGTTTAAAAAACTTTTTTCGTAAATGCGGTTAAATCCCTGCATAATGGCATGGCAACTGGAGGCCAGGTTTACCGGCGCCGAAAATGCCACCAAGGCTTTAACCTTATCTTTGGCAACATGGCCGCTTTCGCCGGCGTACTTTAAAATGAGGTTGGCGCCAAGGCTGTAGCCAATTAACCCCACATGGCGGTAGCGGTTGGTAGCCAACGCATGTTGTATTACCCAATCCAAATCATCGGTTGCACCGCTGTGGTAACCCCTGAGCAGGCGGTTGGGTTCGCCGCTGCACCCGCGATAGTTCCAGGCAAGGGCATCGTAGCCGGCAAGGTTGGCCGCTTTAACCATGCCACGCACATACGGCCGACCGGTATCGCCCTCTAAACCGTGGCATACAATCAGCAGCACATCGGCGCCCACCAAAGACCAGTCGAGGTCTAAAAAATCGCCGTCGGGCGTATCTATACGCTCGCGGTCGTAGTGTACGCCGCCCACTTTTCTGAACAAATAGGGGTAAATGGTTTCAAAATGGCGGTTAAACAACCATTTGGGCGCTTTGTAAGAAGATGGTATAACGGGCATAGGAAGCAGGTGTGGGGGTATGCAAATCTTAAAACAAAATTAACGCTATTGCGTTTATTTAGCCGGTATTTTACCGAAATTTTTTCCTTTTTGGCAGGGCAACATGCCGCAATTATGTGGGAGGTGCAATTAATCGCGTATCTACCCACCCGCAGAAAACCGGCAGTACAATTACCGCCGCACCGGGTTAAATACTTGCATTGCGCCGGGTTGTGCCTTGCGCAATCCGGTTGGTATTAATTTTGGGTGCAATCACCCACAAAACTGCCTTGTATTTATACCTGCAAAAAACCCCGCAGGCGGTAAACAACCTGCGGGGTTTTTTAATAAACAAACCAATGTTTACCGGTTATTGCACCACTAATTTTTGGGTCATCAGTCCCTGTTGGGTTTGCAGGGCTACCCAATACAATCCTTTGCTAAGGTTTTGCAGGCTGAGTTGGTGGGTAAACAAGCCGCTTGCCTGTATTTGTTGGTTCAGCACCTGCCTGCCGGTTGCATCGTAAAGGGTAATGCCTGCGGTTTGGTTGCCATAGGGCAATTGAGCCTGCAGGTTTACCGCACCCGTGGCGGGGTTGGGGTACAATTGCAAGGTTTGCAGGGGCTGGTTGTTGTTGCCAATGCCAATATCCTGTACAACGGTTACGGTTTGGCTGGCGGTACGTACACAACCGTTTGAGTCGGTAACGGTAAGCGTAACGGTATAAACACCCAGGGCGTTGTAGAAGGTTACCGGGTTTTGCACATTGCCTACAGCCGTTTGTCCGTTGCCAAAACTCCATTGCCAGTAGGTGGCGTTGGCAGTATTATCATTAAACATTACCGGCGAGTTAATTTGTATGTATTGGGGCACGGTAAAGTTAACAAACAACACGCCGCTAAGGGTTACGGGCAGCGTTACCGAGTTACAGCCGGCAATATTGCAGGAGGTAAGGGTTACGCCAAAGGTTCCGCTTTGCTGGAAAGAATGGATGGGGTCTTGCTCATCGGAAGTGCCGCCGTCGGTAAAATCCCAATGCCACTCGGCAGGGTAGTTGCCGCTTTCGTCGGTAAATTCTACCGTTCCAAGGCAGGCATCGGTAACTTCATAGCTAAACGAAGGCACCGGCGGGCTGTCAATAATAACGCAATCCCAGGTGGCTACAAAACCCGATGCGGTTCCCAGCCAGCCATAGGTAAACTCTTGTATGGTAATAGCGCCGCCGGTAGAGGTTACGGTTCCGCCGTTGGGCAAATCGGTGCCGGTATAAATGCCTAAAATAGGGCTGTTTACATCGGGTCCGTCATAAATGAGCAGTTGGTCGCTGAATTCAAAATTGTTAATAAAATTAAACTCCGAGAAATTGAGAATAATTTGCGTAGCACCTGTTGGTTCTATGGTAACAATACCGTTTGAACCACCCAGGTAGTTTTGGTCGCCGCCGCTGTCGCGAAGTACGCCGTGGCAGTTGGTAACAGGTTGTATGCCGCTGAAAGGCATATCGGTGGTATCGCAGTAAACCGATGCAAAATCAACGGTAATGAGGTTGGTATAAACCGATTCATCGCACCCCAGGTCGTTGCAGGCTTCCAGCGTTACGGTGTAGGTTCCGCTTTGGGCGTAGGAGTGTATGGGGTTTTGAATGCCCGCGGTGTTGCCGTCTCCAAAATCCCAGCTCCACGAGGTGGGGTTATTGAGCGACTGGTCGTAGAAATACACAATGCCATCGCAACTGTAGGTGGGTTGCGCAGCAACAATTGCCTGCGGAAACGCCAGCACATTCATGGTGCAGGGCACAGTAAGTATTGGTGTTGCCGGGTCGTTTGAAATAATGGTAAAATCAAAAGTATAGGTGCCTGCCAGCAGGTCATTGGCATCAAAATTTACGGTTACTGTAAAGCTTTCACCAACTTCTACCGTTCCATCCGTGGGCGTGAAGTCAATCCACTGTGGCGGCGCTCCGCCCCATTGCAGGGCGTTTTTAAGCATGGTAATTTCAGCATCGGTATAATCGGTATAATTGTCGCCTACGTAAATTACCTTTCCGTTGCCTACCTGCCGGTAGGAGAGGGTAGAGCCGCCGGTAAACACATCGGTCAGTGAAACCACATCGGGGTTGGTAAAATAAAAGGCAATGCTGTTGGCAGAACTTACATAGCTTGAGCCTAAGCCGGTGCTAAGGGGGTGTTCATCATTCAGCACAGCAACCACGTTGTTAAACAAATAAGCCCAGATGTAGCCTTCAAACAGTCCGGTTTGGGTAATACAGAAATCGCACTGGTTGGCAAGGAACAACACGGTTCCGCCACCTTCCACAAAATCTTGCATAACGGCACCAATAGCGGGAAACACCGGTGAAGAGCTGAAATTTTGGTCGGGAACCAATAAAATGCGTTTACCCTGTAAGAGCGCAGCCATTTCATCGGGGTTATCGGTATCGGTTTCTTCAAACGAGTAAGAAAGCCCGGTTTGAGATAAGGCGTCTGCCAAACCCGAATAGTTAAGGGTATTTAGTTGGTAGGTCCAGGCAAGAATAGGTATGTTGGCGCTGCCGTTGCTGGTAAATTCAAGCGGGCCGGCGCCGGTGTTGGTAACGGTAAGGGTTTGGGTGGTGGTTTCACCTGCCAGCAGGGTAACTTCCAGAGATGGCGGGTTAACCCCAACAATTGGGGCGCCCTGGCCGTAGCCGGTTACGTTTACCACAATGTTATTGGCGTTGTTATTAAGGAAAATTTGCCCGTTGAGCAATTCAATTTCATCGGGTACAAAGGTTATTTGCAGCGTAATGCTGCCATAGGGTTCAATGGTAGCCGATTCGGGAGCAACTACAAATTCGGGCAAACCCGATACAATGTTGAGGAAAAGGCTGTCGGTTCCGGGGTTGTCAATTTCAATTTCCAGGGTTTCGGTATTTCCGATGATGACGTTTCCGAAATTGAGCGAAGTGGTTGAAACTTCTATTGCCGGAATGCCCACAACGGTAAGGGTTACAGGTATGGTAATGGTTTCTGCCAACGGGTCGTTGTTGGAAATAACAATTTGGGTGGTGTAGGTTCCGCCAACCAGTTCGGTAGCATCAAGGGTAACGGTAAGGGTTTCGGAATCGGGGTAACCAATGGTTCCTTCAACCGATGAAATGTTAAACCATTCCAGTATGGTTTGGCTGCCAATCCATTTAAGGGCGTTGGAGAGGAGGTGGGCACCGCTGTCGTCGGTAAGTCCGCCGCCAAAATCGTGTCCTATGTAAATTACCTTTCCGCCGCCCCAGTTTTTGTAGCAAACCACATCGCCGGGGCTTACATCAAAACCGTTTTGCTGTACCAAACGCACCAGGTCGGTATCAAAAAATATCATGGGCGTAATGCCGTTAGGCGTGTAAGGGTTGGGAACTTCCTGGGTAATGGGGTGCGTTTCATCGAGAACGTTGCACACATTGCCCGAATTCCAGCTGCTATACCCGTCAAAAAAGCCCGAATGCAATACCGGGTTGTCGCCCCAGCCAAAATTGCCAAGGTATATGACAGAGCCGCCGCTGTTAACAAAATCCTGCAATACCAGTTGAAAACTGTCGAAGAGGTTAAATACGTTAAAGTCGGTTATTGCCGGAACAAGGAGTACGTTTACCTCGTTCAGCAAGTCGGCCAGTTCATCGGGGTCTGTAGTTTGGGTTTCGGTAAGCTGGTAATCGGCAAAGTAGGTATTAATGGCCGCCAATGTATTTGGGTAGGCAAAAGCATCGGCACCGTTGGTATAAGCCAATACTTTCAATTGTTGTTGGAAGTAAGTGGTGTCAATATTATAGAACAGCGGGCCTTGTCCGGCGTTGTCAATGGTAAGTGGCACGGTGGTGCTGGTACCGGCATCGAGGGTTACATTGATGGCGGCAGGGGTAACGGTGGTTACAGGAGCGCCAACACCGGTTCCGCTAACGGTTATAAAAAAGTTAATGAGGTTGGTTTCTATGGTGGCTGTTGCCGTGTAGGGGGCAATTTCGGTAGGTACAAAGCGTAGTTCTACCACTTGCTCTGTGCCGCCGCCATAAACGGCAAAGGTAGCAGGCGAGGCGGTAAAAGCCGGGTCGGAGAAGGTGATGTTGTAAACGCGCAGTGAGTCGGTACCGGGGTTAAAAATGGTAATATTGTGTTTTGCTGTGTCGTTTTCCAGTACTTCGCCAAAATTGTAATTACTTTCGCTGATGGCAAAATCGGGTGTGCCGGTTACCAGCAGGCTGCACGGAATGGTAAATTGGGGCGTTGCGGCATCATTTGAGTTAATAACCAGGTTTTGGGTAAACAAGCCGCCATACACATCGGTAGCATTAAATTCCACGTCAATGGTTATGCTTTCACCCGGCGCCAGGGTTCCGCTGTTATCGGAAATAAACAGCCAGTCGAAGCCGCCGTTGGCCGAAATAAGGTCTTTGGTAGTGCTGATACAGTTAGCTATGATGCGGTCCATGTCGGCATTATGATACCGGTAATCGTGCCCGATGAGTATGGCGCGTCCCAGTCCTATGTTGCGGTAGCAAACCACATCATATCCGGTATGTTGCACTAATCTTACGGCATCGGGGTTGGTAATATCAAAGTAGTAGGTTACGGCAAGTGCGTCGTAGGGGTTGGCTACTCCTTCCATGAGGGGGTCATCGGGCAGTTCAATATCCAATGGGCCGCTGTAAAAGTTTTGGTAAGTGCCGCTGAACAAGCCGGTGTTAAAAATGCAGTTCGACTGATTGGTACCATTAATTACAATAGTTCCGCCGTTTTGTGCAAACGCCTGTAAAACGGGCGCAAAGGCAGAAAAAGCGGCGGCATTGCAACTTTCCTGTTCTGGAATGAGCAGGATATCGGCAGTTTCGAGGGCGTTTTGCAGTACCGGTGCATCGTAGGTGGTAAGTTCGGTCAGCTGGAAATCGGAATAGTAGTTGTAAATGGCATCTAAGGTAAAGGCATATTCCTGGTCTAAATCGGCACCGTTGATAAGTGAAACCACCTGCAATTCTTTTTCGCTGATAAGATTAGCGCCTTCAATGTTGAAAACCAGGTCGCCCGAACCGTTGTTGGTAATGGTAAACGAGTAGGTTGTTGAGTCGCCTTGCGCCAGTGTTACATCAAAATTGTCGGGAGTTATGGTAATGGAAGGCGGTTCCTGCACACTAATTTCGAGCGATTGGGTTGCCGAAGTTCCTTCGCAGTTGGTAATGGTAAGGCTTACGGTGTAAGCGCCTTGCGCAGAAAAAGTATGAGAGGGATTTACCTCTGTTGAGGAGTTGCCATCGCCAAAATTCCAGAAATAGCTGTCGTAGCCGGTGTTGGCGGGGGTAAATTGCACGGGTATGTTGGCAGGCACATCATTACCCGAAGCGGTAAAGGCGGCATCGGTGCTGCTGTCGCCCGCCTGCCAAATGGCGGTAAACCCTTGGTTAGTGCCGGGTGAAGGCGGAAAGATAATGATATTGCTGTACATTTCTATGGTAAACGAACCGCTTTCCGACACAATGGGAAGCCCGTTGTTTGGAAGGTCGGTACCGGTATAAGAACCCACCATCGGGCTTGAGTTGTCGGTTCCGTCATAGAGATACAGGTAGTCAAAATCCAGGTTCAGGTCAAATTCGGTGAAGGTGAGGGTAAGCGGGCACGAAATCACTTCGGGGCTGATAGTAATTCCGGAATAGGTGCCATTAAAATAATTGTCATCGCCGCCATTGTCTTTCAATATGCCCAGACTGGCTGTTTGAACCGGCCCAAAGCCGTCTTGTGGGAGCGTTACCACGTTTTGCGCAACCGTACGGGGTTGCATAAGCATTGCCACAAGGGCAACCAATAGTAAGGAAAAATTTCTCATGTTGCAGTTATTGTGTTAGGTGTTTTAAGTCTTTGCAATTTGTTGTAAAATTAATCAATATTCTTACGTTTTTTACTGACCATTTCTAAAACAGGCATATTTATTACCTTGTGTTAAATGGGTAGCGCTTTTGTTCTTATGCAGGTTGTACCTTTGTTGGTGATGTTTTTAACTAAAATCCTTTCATTTTACCGCAAAGTTCCGCCAAGGTTTTTTGCTCTTTATGGTCAATGCTTCCAATCAGCATGGAACAATAGGAACTGCCGGGATTTACAGTTAGCACCTGAATAGTTACGCACTTTTCAGGTAAACGCATTCGGGGTGCCAAAAGATGGCAGCCGGCCGCCGCTTGTAATAGAAATGTAAAACTGCTGACATATTGCCCTGTTTTATGAAAGGTGCGGAGGGAGGGAAGACAAGTAGCGACATGCTGTTTGTAAAACGGGTTATTAAATTAGTAAATGCATATAATTTTCAAAAAAAGCACTTTACAAATTGCAAACTATATTTTTTTGTATTTTTTTACACTTTTGGTTAATAAAAACGCAGGAAGGCTATACCAAAAGACAACGAAATGCGTTTTAAAACCGTGTTGTTTAATTTTTGGATTGCCCGCCACGGGTATTGAACTTTTGTGTTCTAAAAAAAAATGCTGATTTTTTTGAGCAGCATACAACTTTTTTATGTACTTTTATATCTAAGTTTTGGAAGCAATGAAGCAACAGCAAAATTATTCCGATGCAGAGTTGATACAGGGTTGTATAAATTGTAACCGGCTGTATCAGGAGCGGTTATATGCCAGATTCTCGGCAAAAATGTTTGCCATTTGTCTGCGTTATGCCCGCGATTACCACAGTGCGGAAGATATTTTGCAGGAAGGCTTTATTAAAGTGTATCAAAACATACAGAAATTTAGAAACGAGGGTTCTTTTGAAGGTTGGCTGCGTCGCATTTTTGTAAACACTGCTATAGAGCACTACCGCCGCTCAACGCCCATGTACCCCATTTTGGAGGTTACACAGGCCGAAAGCGAAATGGTGCGCGAAGAAGTGGTAGAAAATTTAGCCGCCGATGATATGATGAAAATGATACAGTCGCTTTCACCGGGTTACCGTACCATTTTCAACCTCTATGTTATAGAGGGTTATTCGCATAAAGAAATAGCCGATTTATTGGGTATAAGTGAGGGTACCTCTAAATCGCAATTGGCAAGAGCACGATATTTGTTACAGGAAAAAGTTAAACAACTCAATCAATACTCCGAACAAGCCTATGTCTGAACGACATATTGACGACCTGTTCCGGCAGGCGCTTGAAAACCACGAGGTTTCGCCGCCGTTTCGAAATTGGGATAAGATACAGCAACACTTACCCGAGTCTGTGCCATTTTACCGCAAACCGTCTTTTAAAGCCGGCATGGCTGCGGTGTTGGTACTGACTATAAGTCTTGGTGTGCTTACCACCCGCTATTTCCTTTCCCCGGTGCCGGCAACCCAATTGGCAATACAAGAACCGGCCGCACCGGAAAACTCCCTGCCATACGTTGCCGGCAAAAGCCACGCCGAAGGGGTTGCGCCACCCGGTGTACTTGCCCGGCAGGCACCGCAACAAAGTACCGGAATTCCAATTGTTCACCCTTCAATTCAACCGCTATCGGAAAATAACGCTACACTCAGGCATCATAGTTCCAAATCTGCCGCTCCTGCAAGGGGTAAACAGGGCACTGCACCGGAAAGCACACCTTTAGCCGGTGTCCTGCAACAACAACCGCCGGTATTGCACAGCACAGCAGAGGGGGTAAACAATACCGTTGCTATAGATTTAACAAAAATTAACCCTGCCGGAGGAACCAAAATGCCTTCCAATACATTAATAAACAGTAATTTTGCCGCCGAAACAAAAGCGGTACAGGCAGTTGAACCTCTTCCGCCGGCGTTGGCGCAAACCATCACTCAAAACCAAACAGCCGGGCACAACGTTATAAACGCGGTTTCTGTTATAGGAAAACCCAAAAAACCAAAAACACATGGCCTTTATCTTGGTAGTTTTTATAGTGTGCATAATAGTTGGCTACTCAATAACAAAGCCTTAGAAGCCACTAAAAATATTGACGCCATTCATTACCGTTTCCGCACCGGTAAATCTTATGGCATGAATGCCGGCATCGATTTTTCGGCTAACTGGGGTTTGCAAACCGAGTGGGTTATTAAATCGGTACAAGGGCAGGCGCTCAGCTATCGGCCCTTAGAGTCGGTAACCAATCAGAATACCGAAATCAACCTCACCTATACCTATGTGCCGGTGCTGCTTAAATACAAATTTAACCGCACCCTGAAACTCACCGGGCAACCTGCTGTACTCAACTATGTGGCCGGTGTGCAATATGGCACCCTAAAATCTGCCGAAATTAACCTCAATAACCCCATATTGCAGGAAAACCTGCTCAAAAAAAGCCTTTGGGGCGTAGTGGCAGGTGTTGATTACGATGTTTACCTTACGCCCAACTATTTTATTACTTTGGGAGCAAGGGCTTCTTTTTCTACCTCCTCCGGCAGGTTTACACAAATAAACATGCCCGGCAATGGCACTGCCAACCAATTAGTGTGGGGGCTAAGGGCAGGGTTAAACTACCGGTTTGTGCGGTAAAATTGCCACAAATAAACCATACCAGCTGCTGCACAACTTAACCGGCAAAAGGACAGATTTCATGCTGTCCTTTTGCCGTTATAGCGGCATTTACTACCTTTGTCAAACTTAAATCAAGGTTATTTATACCGGTTATGCACACCATTGAAATTGATGCCCACTTTAGCCGTGCCGAAAAATACCGGCTGCTTTTACCCCAAATAGAATCGCTCATTGCCGATGAACCCGATTTAATAGCCAACTTAGCCAATATTGCTGCCGTCTTAAAAGAAAATATGGGCTTTTTTTGGGTGGGGTTTTACCGCCGCATCGGAGAGGATTTGGTTTTAGGCCCTTTTCAGGGCAGTTTAGCCTGCACCCGCATTCCGCTTAACAAAGGCGTTTGCGGCGCATGTGCCACCAAAGGACAAACCATTATTGTGCCCGATGTAGATGCTTTTCCCGGGCATATAGCCTGCTCTTCCCTTTCGCGGTCTGAAATTACCGTGCCACTTGCCAATGCCGCCGGCATAACCCAACTGGTGCTGGATATTGACAGCAATATGCTGAACGACTTTGACGAAACCGATGCCCGCCACCTCGAAAAACTGATGGAATTGCTGCAACCTTTCTTCCAAACGCAATAACCCGAAATTTACCAACAGCCTATGTACGCCACCTTTTATTTTCAGGGAAATAAACTCGATTTTGACCTGTCATTGCCCATAGACATCAGCATTCCGCTTGCCGAAGGCATGAATACGGTAAACGCCTTTTACGCCCCGTTTTTAACCACAGAACCGGTTAAAGCAGGCAACTTTATCGGCTCTGTGGCACAGGGCGGCCCGGTAAACTTTAAAAACGTACACCTTAACCCGCACGGCAACGGTACGCATACCGAGTGTTTCGGGCATATTTCGCCCAATGCCGAAACCCTGAACCAACATTTGAAAAATTTTTTCTTTATTGCAGCACTCATCAGTATTTATCCGCAGCAACAACCCAACGGCGACCGCCTCATTACCCTGCAACAAATGGAGGAAGCCCTGTGGGGCATACAAACCGAAGCACTCATTATTCGAACCTTGCCAAACGACACGCAAAAACTGCAACATCATTATTCGGGTACAAACCCGCCTTATCTGCACCATGATGCTGCCCGACTCATAGCAGAACGCAATATCGGACATTTGCTGTTAGACCTGCCGTCGGTTGACCGCGAAGAAGATGGCGGACACCTTTTGGCACATCATGCTTTTTGGCAATACCCGCACAAAACCCGCACGCAATGTACCATTACCGAAATGGTATATGTGCCCAATGAGGTAAAAGATGGCATTTACCTGCTCAACCTCATGATTACCGCCCTTGAACTGGATGCCAGCCCCAGCAAGCCTGTGTTGTACAGCATAATAGCAGAATAAAAAACGCTACCGCACCGCCTTTGGTAAACAGCTATTTTATTTTGCCGCAACTGTTAACATAGGTAAAGATAAGCCATTTTTCTTCGTCGGTAATTTTGGCTTTAGGCTGCATTTTGCTAAGATTTATTTTCCATTGCTCTGCACTAAACTGTTTGGGTTTGTACAAACTGTGGCATTTGCCGCATTTGCCCATATACAAATCGCGGCCTTTGTTAAGCTCTTCGAGCGAGGTTTTGTACCCGTTTTCGGTACATTGCGCCATTGTTTGTTCGGTGGGCACATAATAGGAGGTTTTGCAAGAGGCAATGGTAAAAACGGCTATTGCAGCAAAACAGGAAACAAAAAATTTGCAGTTCATAAGCAACTATTTTTTAGGCCTAAGAAAAAAACATGAGTGACACTGTGGCAGTAAAGGTATTGAAATTTAGTTGCAGAACAATTTCAGCACAGTTTTTTTATGCGCAAACAACAGCAAATAACCAGGCAATTGTGCTTCGGGACATTTATTGACAGCCGGAATGAAGGAAGGAGTGGCATAACCCGGCCAAATTCATCAGGTAAAACGCTGTATTTTCCGGAAGAAAAGAACCCGAAACAGAAGCAATTTCGGTTAAATTTACAACTAACGAATGCTTGTTAGTTTTTGAAAGAAATTTGTTTAACTTTGCCCTATGAAAATAATAGAATGTCCGCGCGATGCCATGCAGGGCCTGCACCGGTTTATTGACACCGATGTTAAAATAGCATATATTAACGCTTTGTTGCAGGTGGGCTTCGATACCATTGATTTTGGCAGTTTTGTGTCGCCAAAGGTAATACCGCAAATGTCTGATACCTGGAAAGTGGTATCGCGCCTCGACCTGAGCGAAACCGATACCAAACTGTTGGCTATAGTTGCCAACCTGCGCGGCGCCGAAGAGGCAGCGGGGTTTGAGCAAATTAATTACCTGGGTTTTCCGTTTTCGGTTTCCAACACCTTTCAGCAGCGCAATACCAATGCTTCGCAGGCGCAGGCTTTTGATATGGTGCAGGATATGTACGAACTTTGCCTCAAAAAAGGCCGTGAACTGGTAATTTACCTGTCTATGGGGTTTGGCAACCCTTATGGCGATGTTTGGGATATTGCCATACTGGAACACTGGATTGACCGTTTTGTGACGATGGGCATAGATATTATTTCAATTTCCGATACCGTAGGCGTAGCCACACCCGACCAAATTGCCGAAATTTTCCGCAATGTAAGCTACTACTTTCCGGCAGTGGAGTTTGGCGCTCATTTACATACCGAACCCCATAACTGGCTGCCCAAAATTGATGCGGCCTACCGCAATGGCTGTAAACGCTTTGATGGTGCGCTGAAAGGGTTTGGCGGCTGCCCCATGGCTCAAAACAAATTGGTGGGCAATATGCCTACCGAATACTTAGTGGAATATTTTAAAGAAGAGCGCGCCGATTTTTTTATTAACGAAACCGCTTTTGAACAGGCAAAACTGCTGGCCGATTCCATTTTTGAGGGAAGTGAGGCAATGCCGGCACCCGAAATAAATATTTGAACGGTTTATAAAAACCTGTGCGGTAAGTAGGGTGGGCATTTTTTTTCCTCATTCTAACCCGGCAATGAATTTTTCTTTCCAATTTTAGGTTTAATACTTGCATGGGGTAAATGAGCACAACAGGTTTGTTTATTCCGGTGCAAATCATTTTGGTATTCTTTTCACTTACAAACCAATTCAGCTATGGATGCACTACTGTCATCGGGTTCCATTATTTTATTAGTAATTTTGTTTTTGGTAGTTACCGGTTCTTTTACCGTTGTACCGCAAGGGCATGTATCGGTGGTTACACTGTTTGGCCGCTACCGCCGCCTGCTTCACCCCGGCCTTGGGCTTAAAATACCTTTTCTGGAGCGCATTTATAAACGCATTTCGTTGCAAAACCGCGCCATAGAGCTACAGTTTCAGGCTACAACAGTTGACCAGGCTCATGTGTATTTTTCGGCTATGTTATTGTACTCGGTTTTTGATGACCAGGAACAAACCATTAAAAACGTAGCTTTTAAATTTGTTGATGAGCGCAGTTTTATGCAGGCGCTTTCGCGCACTATTGAGGGTTGTGTGCGCGGGTACGTAGCCACCAAAAAACAGGCCGAAGTACTCTCATTGCGCCGCGAAATTGTGGAGAATGTGAAAAAGGAAATTGACTCTACGCTCGAAACCTGGGGCTATCATTTGAGCGACCTTCAAATTAACGACATTACCTTTGACGAAGAAATTATGAAATCAATGGCCAGGGTGGTGGCATCGAGCAACCTGCGCGTAGCAGCCGAAAACGAAGGGCAAGCCCTGCTCATTACCAAAACCAAAGCCGCCGAAGCCGAAGGAAATGCCATAAAAATTGCCGCCGAAGCCGAAAGGCAGGCCTCGCAACTGCGCGGGCAGGGTGTGGCTTTGTTTAGAGAGGAAGTAGCCCGAGGTATGACACAAGCCGCCCGCGAAATGGAATCGGCACACTTGGATGCTTCATTTATCTTGTTTGCCATGTGGACAGAAGCGCTGCGCCATTTTGCCTCGGAGGGTAAAGGCAACGTTATTTTCCTTGACGGCTCTTCTGAAAGCATGAAGCGAAACCTGCAGGAACTCATGGGAGTAAACCTTCAGGACATGCTCAGAAAAGACGAAAAAAAATAGCAGAACTATTGATGGAAGTTGCGTGATTAGCACCCAATAGTGATTGATACGCCATTGACTAACCTCTTTTGAAAATAAAAAACTATGAAACAACAGCGCTTTTTTTTATTGCTGATTGCCTTTGTTGCTATAGGGTTGGGAGCCTGCAAAGACAACAACGATACCGATGATTTTACCTCTGAATACGCTGCCGATTTAGTGGCCGGCGCCCTTAAAAAAAACACCAATGGCTTTGCTGCCTATCTTAATGATGTAAGCTATTGGCTGGAAGAAGGGAGTGGTAAAATGCTTGCGGTACAGGAATGGGAGTGCGGCTTTAGCGGCGATTCCACTTTTGTGGCTACCAAAGAAATAGGTGGCAATACCTTTTCCTACAACATGAGTTACGTTTACTCTACCACCTGCAACGCACTAAATGTGCCCACAGAATTTGTGGTAAATCTTGTTGCCAGCGGCAACTATGAAGATGTCCGGATTCAGTCGGCCGATACCACCAATATGGGTATGGTATTTACCGGATTGCTTCCGCCGGCAGACCAATACACGCTAAACGGCTTTTTTACCCGAGATGGCACACAAACCCATAAAATTGCAGGCAAGGATTTAATAAGCCTTATCACCCTTTCTGTAACCGATGTGGGCATAGATAAAACAAGCTATGCCATAACCGGCGGTACGGGTTATATTACGGTAACGGTTAATGTAGATGGAAAGGTAAAAATATACGGCGGCAATCTTACCTTTAACGGCAACGGCTCCGTAACTTTTGTGCTGAATGGCAACAGTTATACGGTTGATTTAAACGGTTAATTGTACCTGAAACACAAAGCGGGTTGCAGTGTTGCTGCAACCCGCTTTGCGTTTTAAGCGCAGGGTAGCCAAACCTACAAAATAAGCATGGCATCGCCGTAGCTGAAAAACTGGTATTTTTGCTTTACAGCTTCTTCATAGGCACGCATTACCAAATCATAACCGGCAAAGGCACAAATCATAATAATAAGGCTGGTTTGCGGCAGGTGAAAATTGGTAATCATGCAATTGGTAAGTTTAAAATCATAGGGAGGGTAAATAAAAAGATTGGTCCAGCCCGATGCTGCCTTAAGCATATTGGTGGCGGTAACCGAAGATTCAATGGTTCTTACCGATGTGGTGCCCACGGCACACACCTTTTTACCTGTTTCGCGGGCGGTGTTTACCAGATTTGCCGTGTTGTCGGGAATTAAAAAATACTCGGCATCCATTTTATGTTTCGACAAATCTTCCACCTCAATAGGCCTGAAAGTTCCTAAGCCTATATGCAGGGTTACTTCGGCAAAATTAATACCTTTCAGTTCCAGCCTTTTCATCAGCTCTTTGCTGAAATGTAAACCGGCAGTAGGAGCCGCCACCGCCCCTTCTTCTTTGGCATAAACCGTTTGGTATCTTTCTTTATCAATATCTTCGGGTTTGCGTTTAATATATTTAGGCAGGGGAGTGCTGCCCAGTTCATCTAACCTGTTTCGGAACTCTTCATCGGAACCCGAAAATAAAAACCGGATGGTTCTGCCCCTTGATGTGGTATTGTCAACCACTTCGGCCACCAGCAAATCATTGTCGCCAAAATAGAGTTTATTGCCAACCCTTATTTTTCGGGCAGGGTCAACCAACACATCCCATAGCCGTTGCGGGTTGTTTAATTCGCGCAACAGAAATACTTCAATTTTTGCGCCGGTTTTTTCTTTTTTTCCATATAACCTTGCAGGGAAAACTTTTGTATTGTTAATAACCATTACATCACCGTCGTCAAAATAGTTTAGCACATCTTTAAAAATATGGTGTTCTATGGTGCCTGTTTTGCGGTTAACTACCATCAAACGCGACTCGTGGCGCATATCGGCCGACGGATACTGTGCAATCAGTTCTTTGGGAAGGTTGAAATTAAAGTCAGATAGCTTCATAAATCGGGTTATAGAAATTTTGTTCTTGCCTTGTAAAGATTAAATTGCATTAGCTAAAAAAACAAACAGATAGCGCTAAAAGTTGGCGTTTTGGGTGCTTATCTGCAAAATGCGGGCAAAAATAACTTTTTTCGGTGTGTTTGGTTAAATTTACCTTAAATTTGTAAATAATTGCGTGGTTATTTCACTAACAAGGTACTATGCCAATGTATAAAGGCATAAAAGTTGGTGCTGTACTGCTTGTAAAGCAGGTAAACTGCACTCATTATTAAACTGCTTATAACCATTTAGGGTTGTGTTTGTTTTTATAAAAATAATTTCGGAAGCTGTCATTCAGGCGTTGCAGGAGTTGTGGAACAACCGCCTGCGCACCTTTTTATCGGTATTGGGTATTACCATTGGCATTTTTTGTGTTATTGCCGTGCAAATGATGGTAGAAAGCGTGCAACGAAACATTAAACAATCGTTTCAACGGTTGGGAGATGATGTGGTGTATGTTGACCGTTTTCCGTGGAGCGAAGACCCGTCGGTGAACTGGTGGAAATACATCAGGCGGCCTTTTCCCAAACTCAATGAGTTTAAGGCCATACAAGAAAAAGTGCCTTCTGCTGCCGGCGTTACCCTGCGTATAATTGTGCGCGGGCAAGACCTTAAATACCACAGCAATACCATAGAAAACGTGCCCATGGCTGCCGGAACCCATGATTTTGGCAACATTTTTAACCTCGAATTTGAAGAAGGACGCTTTTTTAACCCGATAGAATCGCAGGTGGGCAGCAATGTCATAATATTAGGCAATACACTGGCCACCCAGTTGTTTCCAAGCGTTTCGGCCGCTATTGGCAGAGAAGTGCGCATGAGCGGCAAAAAACTGCGGGTGGTGGGTGTTCTGAAACGCGAAGGTAAAAGCCTGCTGGGCGATGGTTTTGATGAGGTAGCTTTTTTACCCTACAACTACATGCGCCGCTATGTAGATACCAACAGTGAGAACATGATGCCTCTTATTGCCGTAAAGGCCACCGAAGGGGTAAGTATAGAGCAACTTAAAGATGATATTACCGGCGTTTTGCGCGCCGAACGAAAACTCAAACCAAAAGAAGAAGATAATTTTGCCCTTAACCAGATGAGTCTGTTAACGGCTGTTATTGACAATGTATTTGCCGTTATTAATGTTGCCGGCTTTATTATTGGCATTTTTGCCATTTTGGTAGGCGGTTTTGGCATTGCCAACATTATGTTTGTTTCGGTAAAAGAAAGAACCGGTATTATTGGCATTAAAAAGTCGTTGGGAGCAAAAAGCTATTTTATACTGATTGAGTTTCTTGTTGAAGCCATTTTCCTGTGCATTTTGGGCGGTTTTTTGGGGTTGCTGCTGGTGTGGCTTTTGTCTTTACTGGGAAACAATTTTATTGAGAGTTTTAAACTTGCCGTATCAGTAAAAAATATTCAAACCGGCATTCTGTTATCGGTTATTGTAGGCATTTTATCGGGTTTTATTCCCGCACTCAGCGCCGCCCGGATGAATCCCGTGGAAGCTATCCGGCACCGGTTTTAATTATTATGTAACAGGTTGCGTATGAAAACATTGTATATAGTACGACATGCAAAATCGAGCTGGAAAGAAGCCGGTTTAGAAGATATTGACCGCCCGCTCAATGAACGGGGTAAACGCGATGCACCGGAAATGGGTAAATATTTGAAACAACAAGGGGTTAAACCCGATGCCCTTTACAGCAGCCCTGCAAAACGCGCCCGAAAAACCGCACAACTCATAGCCGCCGAACTGGGGTTTGATAAGGAAAAAATTTCTATACAGCCTTTGCTCTACACATTCAACACCAATGTAGAGGCAATTCTGAACTTTATTGAGCAACTGCCCGATGAACAGCAAACCGTTATGCTTTTTGGACATAACCCCACCTTTACCGAACTGGCCAACCACTTTACCCACCAACATTTTACCGCCGAAAACCCAACCTGCAGCGTGGTAGGCCTGCAACTGCAAACCAATAACTGGAAAAACTGCACCCGCGCAAAGGTAAATTTACACCTGTTTGCCTATCCTAAAATGCCCGGTAAATAGCCGGCAGCGTTCATAAAAGCACCACTGCACAACTGCCGCCCGAATTTGCAGGGCAAATTTTAACCGAAATTAGGTAATGCAAGCTTTTTTTGCCAATTTTACCCCAAAATACTATGCAAGCATCATTATGCAGCGCGGCAAATTAATCTTATTTGAGCAAGCGTGTCAAAAAGAAATGCCGCCTTACTCTTATAAACCGTTGCCATGCCAGACAACAAAATAAACGTTTTTATTGCTTTTTCGCCTGCCGATACCGCACTCAAAGACGAACTGGAAGAGCATTTAACCATTTTGCAACGCCAGGGTGTTATTAATGTCTGGCACAACCAAAAAATTGAAGCCGGCGAAAACTTTGACCAAATTCAGGCGCAGGCACTGCAAAATGCCCAAATTATTTTGTTGCTCATCAGTTCCGACTTTTTAGCATCTGATTATGCTTATGAAAATGAAGTGCTTAAAGCCCTTGAACGCCATAAACAGGGGCAGGCCAGGGTAATACCCGTAATTTTGCGCGATTGCATCTGGAAAACCGGCGCATTGGGGCAACTAACGCCACTGCCGCAGGGCGCAATACCGGTTACCGAATGGGATAACCCCGATTCGGCTTTTAAAAACATTGCTACCGAAATTCAAAAAGTAGTTGCCCGGTTTACCCTGCAAAACGGCGACTGGGTGTTTGCCCCAAATGCCGATGCCTCCAATACCGGAAAACCAAAAATTAACCGTTGGCTGGCAGCCGTTATGGGCATAGTGGCCATTGCCACAGGTATTTTTGCCGGCATTGCCTACCAAAACAAAGCAACCGAAGCCAAACTGGAAGAAGATAAAAAGCAATTAATTTACAACATCCAGGGAGATTGGGTAAACCCCAATACCGACGACTCGTTTATACACCGCCTGCAGTTCAGAGAAAACTACGTGGGGGTATATAGCCTTGGCAATAACGAAGAAATTTACTGGGGCGAGCAGGAAGTGCAGGTTGTTACCGCCCGGAAATGCAAGATTAATTACGAAGATGGCCTCAGTTTTGATGTGGAGGTGGTTAAATCTAACCTTTTTGATACGCTGGTAGAAAGCTTAGTGGCAATTTACCGCATTGACACACCCGGAATTATGGGGCTGCGCAACAGCAGGTTGGTGCGCGAAAAAACCCTGCAGCTGTTGGCCATGCGAAACCCCAATAAAAGCACTTCCCGAACCGATACCACTACCTTTGTGCTGGAAACCCTGAAGGTTGTAAACCTTAAAGACCTTAACCTTACTCCGCGCATGATTTTAGACGTGGCAGCCATACCTGCCGATACCGCACATACCCGCATCAATACCACTGTAGTGAACAAAGCCATTGAACGAAGGGAATTGAACCGCTTGCCCTCCGATACCGTTAAACTAAATACCGCACCAACCGGCAACAGCGGCAAACAAATAAACCACCTGAAAGATGCCAATATAAGAGCATTGCCGGAAGCCAAACCGGACTCGGCCGTTTTAAACAGGGTAAAAACAAAAAACACCATCAGGCAAATAAAATAACTAATTTAGTGCAATAAAAACGTTTTCAGTTCGTTATAAATTCATTCAAAAAATTGTTTCATTAAAAACCGTTTAAAATTTTTATGAAAAATTGGATTTTATTACTTTTTGTAACCTTTTTGGCGCTAAATGCCAGCACAATGTATGCTCAAGGCAACGGAAAAAACCAAGGGAAGGCTACCGGCAAACCTGCTTCTGTAAAACAGCAACAAGAAGAACAGGAAAAAGAGCATCTTGAAAAGAAAGAGCAAAAAGAGGCCGCAAAAGAACAAGGTAAAGTTGCCCGCGACGAAGCTAAAGAAAAAGCTGAAGGCGTTAAGGAAGATGCAAAAGGCAAACAGGAAAAAGCCAAGGCTAAAGCCAAAGAAAAATCGAAAAAAGACAAGAAGAAGAAAAAAAACAAAAAGAACAAAAAGAAAAACAACAAGAACAAGAAACCAAACGATAAAAAGGAGACGGAAACCAAAGACAAAAAACCCGATGCTAAAGTAAAACCGGCTCCTAAAGCAAGCGACCTGTAAAAGTTGTTGGCCGGCAAATGAAATGCCCCGATGAGCACTCATCGGGGCATTTTTGTGTATTTGGCGGTAAAACCCGGCGGTTGCTAAGGAAAAACAACTCCCGAAAACTTGTCAATGTTCATTTGCGGAATGGTAGCGCTGTATATGCTGTCAACTTTTTGGATAAAAAAGTTAGCCAGCAGGGCATAACCCCTGTCGTGCGGGTGAATGCCGTCCAGTCCAAAAAAGCCACCGGAAATAAAATCTGTATTAACCTCAATGCCATTAAAAGCAGTGCCGGCGCGCAGGTTATTGAAATACTCATCGGTATCAATAACGGGCACATTAAGGTTTTGTGCGGCTGTTTTAATGGCGCGGTTATACGCCTTAATGGTAAGAATACATTGCTGCACTTCGTTTCTGTCTAATACATGGTCTTGCACAAGTGGGTTGGCCTGGCTCAACCCATAAGGTGCAATGCTGTCGGTGCCGTTAATGAGCAGGGTATCGGGGCGGCCAATTTCGGTGCCGGCGGGCAGCAAAATAAGGTCGTTGTAAAAAGAATTGGGGTTATACAGGGCCTTTCTTACCCCTGAAGTGGTAGTTATGTACAGGGGCAGCCTTTGCACACAGCTATCGGGGCCTTGTGCTTCATAAGCTACGGCATTAAAATAAGGGAATTTGGTTAAATCGGGAATGGTAAAAGCCAGCCCGTTGGCGCCGGTAGCAGTAAGTGCGTTGAGCAATTGCTGGTAATTGGCGGCAAAAGTAACAGTATCGGTTAGTGCAAAGAGCGATACCTGTGTGTTGCCGTTATACCCTCCGCCGGTTGCGGCAAAGGCAAGGGCATCGGTAACGCCCAGCCAGTTGGTAAAAAAGGTGGGTTGCAAATCTTGTACAGTTTGCGTTACCATTTGCAGGTAAGTGGTGCCGGCCGGAACGGTACGTTTGAGGTAAGCGTTCAACAGATACATGAAGCCGTTGTTAATATCGGCTACTTTCATATTTGGAATGCCTAAGTTGTTAAAAGGCGCCAGGTTGCTTACGCTTGTTTCCCAGGCAGGGTCGGGCTGGGTTTTTGAAAGGCTGGGCTTGGCGTTTCCGCAGGAGTCTATGCTTAAACCGTTTAGCACAAACATGCCCGAACCATTGCCCTGTGGCAGGTAAGGTTGGTTAAATGCGCCTCCGCCGGCTAAGGCAAACTGCCCGGCCAGCAGGTTGGGGTAGGAGGTTTGCTGGGCATAGTATGTAAGCCCGTCGCCGGTGGTTCCGGCGGTAAAAGAACAGCCAACAGCTATATACGAAGCAAAGTTGCCGGTTCCGGTTGTAATATCGGGTTGTTCAATTTCATCATTACAGGCCGGTGCAATAACCAGCAGCAGAACAGGTATGGCGAGGTAAATTAAGTTAGATATTATTTTCATGTTTAGGTAGATTTAAAATGAATACTGCAAACCAATGCCCGGAATAAACACTTTGGCGGTATAAGTACCTTCGAAATTGTTTTCTTCATTTATGGTAGTTCGTTCAAAGCCTTGTCCATAAAGGAGCGATAAGTCTATTTGCATTTTAGATGAGGCATGAAAAGTTGCCCCTGCTGTGCCAACCAATCGTTTTGTGTCGGGTACATCGGGGGTTACGCAGCAATCGGGAGCAGCGGCAAGGTCGTAGTAAATACCGGCTCTGAACGATAATTTTGGTCCGGCCACATACTGTCCTCCCACGCTGAACCGGTAAGTATTTTGGTAATTGCGCGCCAATGTCAGTTCGGTAGCACCGGCAATGGTATCGGCATATTCAAATTTAAGTTCTTTAAAAATATTCCAACCGGCCCGTTCCACATCTATGGAAATGAAGTTGGCGTTCGATTTATCGGGTAAAATACCCTCTTTAGTGCCGTTAAAGTAGTAGGTAACGCCGGCAGAAAACAAATCGGGCAAACCCACATTCATATCAAAATCGCTGTCGGGAAAAAGAATTTCGGCTCCCTGCGGTACGGTAAAATCGGCCTTTCCATTCAGGTTTACCCTTGCTGCCGATTTGTAAGACAACCCAACCGATAGTTTATCTTCCCAGGGTTCAACATACAGCCCGGTTGCAAACCCAAAGCCAATACCGCTTGCCGACAGTTTTGCCGTTCCATGTCCCGATTGCCCATAAATAGGTATGGCTCTTTGTATGGCAAAATTACCCCACCCAAAAACAAATCCCAAGCCAAGTCCAATGCGGTCGTTAATGGTATAGCTTATGGTAGGTTGTGTAAAAATGGTAGTTAGCCCTACATTTTGCACCAGAAATTTACCTACCCAATCATCGGGATACCTGAGTTTGCTGCCAAAAGGCGTGTAAACACCCACACCAAAGGTAAATCCCGATGTTTGGGTTTGGGCTGATTTACCTAAGCGTTGGGTGTAATAAAGTGAAAAAGGCGTTACCAGTTCAAAGTTGTTGTTGCTGCGCAGGCGGGTTGAGGCTTGTAAAAAATTAATATCGGCAAATACCGGGTTTATCCCGAACGATATCTTGCGCCCCTGTAAAAAACCCATAGCGCCGGGGTTGTAATAAAGCGAGGCTGCATTAAGCGGCACAGAAGTTCCGGCATGTGCCATGCCAATTTGCTGCTGCCCCTGTAAGGCTATCTGGAAACCGCCGGCATAGGCACCTCCACAGACAAGCAACAGGGCAAACAGCACAATAAATTTTTGCATTTGGAAAATAGTTTAAAGTGGTGAATAAAATGGTTTTGAATAGTAAAACTTTTTTAGTTATGAGTTATGAATTATGAGTTATGAGTGGTTGGTGAGTTTTTTTAGTTATGAGTTATGAATTATGAGTTATGAGTGGTTGGTGAGCTTGGTCGAACCAATGGGTTGTGAATTGGTTGGTTAAATCGAACACGGACTAATTAAATTTACCGCCAAAAAATAAAAAACAAGCAAAATGACAAGCAGTTATCTTTGAATTTTAGTTCATAACTCCCTAAATCGGGCAAGTTAATTCAGGAAAGAAACTCATAACTCATAATTTACATTACTGTCCAATTTGAATTTTAACCGTATGCAAACGGTTGGCTTGTTGTATTTGCAGCAGGTACAATCCGGGAATAAAGTTAAAAGTATGAATGCGAACCATTTGGTCATTGCCTGTAAGCACTTGCTGATAAACGGTTTGCCCGGCAAGGTTCAGGAGTTTAAGGTATTGTGCATTTGGTAAATTAACCATTACAGTAAGGTTGTCTTTGGCAGGGTTGGGGTAATACTGCAGCGCCGGCGCCGGCTGCACCGGTGTTGTGCCAACGGTTTGTTCATTTAATTGATGGCGCAGGAAAAACTTCCATATTTCGGCAGTTTGGCACATATCGTTGTTTGGTTGCAGCCAGGTATGCTCCATGCCGGTTGCGGTATATAAAATTACCTCGCTGTTGTTGGTGCAGAGGTCATATTTTGTTTTATCTATGGTAATGCCGTCGTTTGCCGTATTGGGTATAGGGGTTGATGCCGGGGCGGTAAGGGCGCAATTGTTGTTGGCAGCCCAAAAATTAATGGTAGCGCCTACCGATTGCAAACCGAGCAATGCATTGCCATCAAAAGGTACTACGGCATCGGCCGTGCCATGCACCTGCATTACCGGTACTGCCTTGCCGGGCGAACAATTGCCTATTACCGTGGTGGCAAACGTACCCGACCCCGATGCAATGGCAGCTATGCGGTTGCTCAACTCGCAACCCAACCGGTGGCTCATAATGCCGCCCATAGAGAAACCGGTGGCGTATATCCGGTTAAGGTCAATATGATATTGTGCATACATAGTATCTATAAGTGCCGATATAAATCCCACGTCATCGGCCGAACCAAAGGGATTGGCGCCGCTGTTCCAGGCGGCTGCACCAAACAGGGCATCGGCAGCATCGGGGTAAACGGCAATAAACCCTGCGGTATCGGCTGCCATATTAAAACCCGTTCCCATCATAATGCCGTTCCCGCTATCGCCCAAACCATGCAAAACAAGCACAAGCGGCATTTGTGAGTTGGGTGTGTAAGCAGGCGGAAGGTGTACTATATAGGTTCGGGGCAATCCGTTGTGTTCAAAACCCGAATTTATGTTTTGTCCAAACAAGGAAAAACCGGCAGCTAACCAGAACAGGATTATGAAGGCAATATTTGTTTTCATGCAGTTATGTTGTTTTACAGTTTTATTCGGATAATACGGGTTAAAGATAAGTCTTTATGCTGTATTTCTGTTTTTCAATTGTTAATCTTAACACTCAAATTTTTTGCTGTAACAGGGTTGTCTGCAGCAATCCGTTAAACGTTTATGCGGTCTGTTTGGGGTAGTGTAAAATTCGTTTCAAATTAATGTATGTGCTTGCCGCACTCTTTTTTTACAATGTTAACCGCTTACAGTTGTAGGGAGTGGTTTGTTGTATTACCTTTGCCGTTATGCAAAATAACCAGAACGCTGCAAGCGGGCACAAATCTGTTTTTATTTTAGGACCCGCCTACCCATACCGGGGCGGCATTGCCTCATTTGGCGAACGGCTGGCGCAAGCTTTTCTGCATTTAGAGCATAGGGTGCATCTTTTTACCTTCACTCTTCAATATCCGGGTTTGTTTTTTCCGGGCAGTACCCAGTTTAGCAGTGATTTGCCGCCCAATTTACCCATTACCCGGTTGTTTAACTCAATAAACCCGGCAAACTGGTACCAATCGGGCAAACTGTTGAGGCAACTGAAGCCCGATGTGGTTGTTTGGCAATACTGGCTTCCCTATTTGGCGCCCTGCATGGGCACGGTAAACCGCATACTTGCCCAAAACAACCATACGCGCATTGTGGGGCTTATTCATAACCTTGCACCGCACGAAAAAAGCCCCGCCGACCGGCTGTTGAACCGCTATTTTGTTCAGTCGTGCCATGGTTTTGTTACCTTATCGGGGGCAGTACAGGAGGAGGTGAAATGGTTTAACGGTTCCAAACCGGTCTTGTTTATCCCACATCCGGTATATGATAATTTTGGGGAAAAGGTGGACAAAGAAGAAGCACGCAGGTTTTTAAACATACCACCCGATGCAAAACTGGTGTTGTTTTTTGGCATCATCAGGCCGTATAAAGGGCTAGACGTGTTGCTTCGGGCAGTGGCCAACGACCGCGTGCGGCAATCGGGCATTCATTTATTGGTTGCCGGGGAGTACTATCACGACCAATCGTATTACACACAACTTATTGCCGATTTACAGTTGCAAAACACGGTAACGCTGCATCCGCAGTTTATTCCCAACCAGGAGGTGAAATATTATTTTTGCGCTGCCGATATGGTAGTGCAGCCGTACCGCACAGCCACGCAAAGCGGCATTTCGCAAATGGCATACCAATTTGAGCGCCCTATGCTGGTAACAGACGTTGGCGGGCTGGCCGAAATTGTGCCCCATGGCGAAGCCGGCTATGTGGTAAAGCCCGAAAGTCCTGAAGCCATTGCCGATGCCCTGCTCGATTTTTATGACAACCACCGCGAAGCCGGATTTTCTGCCGCCGCCGCCCGGCACAAAAACCGGTTTACCTGGGATGCCATGGCAAGCGGCATTTTGCAGGCCGCTATGCTGTAAACAGCGCCCATATTTTAGGCAGAAAAACAAGACAACCTACCGCCGCCGCGGTTATTGCCGCTACCAATACTGCGCCGGCAGCCATATCTTTCACCCTTCCGGCGGCCGCATTAAATTGAGGGCTGGCAATGTTGGTGAGTTGCTCAATGGCAGAGTTAAAAATTTCGGCAGCCAATACCATACCTATGGCAAAAATTACTAAGCACCATTCCGCAATGGTTAAACCCAAATACCAACTGCAAACCAATACGCCAAGGGTACAAAAAGCGTGTATTTGCAGGTGCCGCTCATGCCGCAATGCTTGCCAGATTCCCCTGAAAGCATAACCAAAACTGTTTGCCTCTTTTTCCCAAAAACCCGGAGGAGGATGTTGTTGTTTGTTGGGCATATTCATAACACAGTAAACACTAAAAGCAGTTTATTTAATGTTGAGCAACTGCCGCAGAGCGGCAACATAGCGTGCAAAAGCATCTTTGCCGGTTTGGGTAATGCGGTAAGATGTATTGGGGTATTTGTCAACAAACCGCTTGCGCACCTCCAGAAATTTTTTTATTTCCAGGGAATTAATATGGCTGGCCAAATTGCCATCGGTAATGCCTAATTGTTGTTTGAGGGTTAAAAAATCTACCCAATCGTTGGAAGTCAGCAAAATAGACATAACAGCCACCCGCACCCGGCTGTCAAAGGCTTTGTCCATTTGTCGCAAAATATCTTTCATGCAAAGCAGGTTAAAATAAAGGGCTACTGCAAATCTTCGCAATATTACGCAAAAATAAAGATATTGCCAAACGAAGATACCTGCCCGAATACCTGAACTGAAAATTTACCGGCCCGCAGTTGGTAAAACTAAGCGGTTAATGCCCGAAAAAATGTGCAAAACCAAGATATGTAATAGCGCCGGCAGTATAACCCAAAAAGCCGGTAAAAGTAATGCGGCGCATATACCAGAAAAACTCAATTTTTTCGATACCCATAATAGCCACCCCTGCTGCCGAACCAATGATGAGCAAACTGCCGCCCGTGCCTGCCGCATAAGCCAGAAACTCCCAAATTCTGTGATCCATGGGAAACTGCTCTACGGAGTACATTTTCATAACCGCAGCTACCAACGGTACGTTATCTACTACCGCCGACAACAGGCCAATGAGGAAAATAATGATATCGAGGTTGCCAACCGTATTGGTTAAAAATACGGCGGCATCTTGCAGCGCACCAATAGCGCCAAGGCAACCTACGGCAGACAGAATGCCGAAGAAAAATAAAATACTGGCCGAGTCAATTCTTGAAAGCGCGTGTATGGTAGAGTATTTCTTTTTTTCCTCGCTTTCCTTCTTTTTATGCAGCAATTCTGTGGTCAGCCACATTATGCCCACGCTAAAAAACATGCCCATAAAAGGTGGCAGGTGGGTAATGGTTTTAAAAACCGGCACAAAAATAAGTCCGCCAAGGCCTAAACCAAGCATCAGGTTTCGCTCAAAGGCGGTTGTGTGATATTCGGTGGCAACATGCCGGGTTTCAAAATCGCCTTTCAAAAAAAACGATTGATAGATAAGCGGTACAAAAAGGCAGATTAAACTGGGTATAAACAACTCTTTCATTATGTTAACTGTACTGATGCGCTCGCCAATCCAAAGCATGGTAGTGGTAACGTCGCCTATGGGTGTCCAGGCGCCGCCGGCGTTGGCAGCAATTACAATCATACTGGCAAAAACCAACCGGTCTTCTTTTCCCGGTATGAGTTTTCGCAGCAGCGATGCCATAACAATGGCAGTGGTAAGGTTATCTAATACAGCGGAGAGGAAAAATGCCAGCACACTGGTAGTGAACAACAGTTTGCGTTTGTTGCTGGTGGTAATTTGGTTGGTAACCACCCTAAATCCCTCGTGCATGTCAATTAGCTCTACAATGGTCATTGCTCCCAGCAAAAAGAACAAGATGTTCATAATTTCGGGAAGCATTTCGTTGAGCTTCTCCTCAATAAGGTGGTGTTCTGAGGTAAACAGGGCATAGCAGGTCCAGGTTATTACTCCCAAAAGTATGGAGGAAACTGCTTTGTCAATTTTTAAAGGATGTTCCAACGCAATGGCCAAATAGCCTGCAACAAAAATAATGATAATAAGGAACTCCATACAAAAGAACCGGTTAAGTATTTTGGAATAAGTGCGCCAAAGTTAGAGTTAAAACAGATACAAAACCCCCAAAGTGTTTGAATAATTTTACCGGAATTTGCTGATTACGTAAATGAACAACTGCTTTTTTAGGGTAAGTTATCCTGCTTTTAGCTATACACCCCCCCGAAGGGCAAGGATACCAAGATAAGCAAGCGCTCCCGCAACATATCCTGTAAATGCAAGGAAGGCAATTTTGCGAAAATACCAGAAAAATTCAATCTTTTCAATGCCCATAATAGCAACCCCTGCAGCCGAACCAATGATGAGCATACTGCCACCTGTGCCTGCACAATAAGCCAGAAAAATCCAAATAGTATGATCGGTAGGAAATTGTTCTACCGAGTACATTTTCATTACCGCAGCCACCAATGGCACATTATCTACTACCGATGACAAAATACCGATGAGAAAAATAATCAGGTCTAAATTGCCTACAGTATTGCTTAAAAAAACTGCGGCATGTTCTAATGTGCCAATAGCCCCCAGACAACCTACGGCGGCTAATATGCCAAAGAAAAACAAAATGCTGGCAGAGTCAATACGGGAAAGGGCATGTATGGTAGAAAAATGATGCTTTTCATCGTGGTGTTTGGTGCGGTGTAAAAGTTCGGTAGCCAGCCACATAATGCCCACCCCTAAAAACATACCCATAAACGGGGGTAAGTGGGTAATGGTTTTAAATATTGGCACAAATATAAGGCAGCCTATGCCCAGCCAGAGAATCAGTTTTCTTTCAAATGAAGATGTTTTGAACTTTGTTTTTATTTCCCTGGCTTCATAAGAGCCTTTGAGTAAAAACATTTGAAACAACAACGGCACCATAAGGCATACAAGACTGGGCAAAAATAAATCTTCTACAATGTTAAATGCGCTTATCCGGTTTCCTATCCACAGCATAGTAGTGGTAACATCGCCAATAGGCGACCATGCGCCACCCGCATTGGCGGCTATCACTATCATACTGGCAAAAACAAGCCGGTCTTCTTTATTAGCTATCAATTTGCGCAATAATGATGCCATTACAATGGCGGTTGTAAGGTTATCCAATACAGCCGATAAAAAAAACGCCAGTATGCTGGTAGTAAATAGCAGTTTGCGTTTGTTGTTGGTGGTAATTTGATTAGTAATAACTCCAAACCCCTCATGTATATCAATAAGCTCTACTATGGTCATTGCTCCTAACAAAAAAAACAGTATGTTCATTATTTCGGGCAGCAATTCTGTTAGCTTTTCTTCGGTAAGTTGGTGGTTTTCCGAAAATAATGCAAAAACACTCCAACACACAACTCCCAATAAAATTGCTGATACAGCTTTGTCAATTTTGAGCGGATGTTCTAAGGTAATGGCTAAATAACCGATAATAAAAATAAAGATGATTAATGCCTCCATGAATTGTATATAAAATTAAAAATAAATGCAGGGTTTGTTTCGATGTGTAAATATAAACATATAAGGTATTGCAGCCCGGCAGTGGTAAAATACGGGCTACCACATTTTTTCAAGGTCTTTAGCGGTAAAAGTATGGTTGCGCGGGGTAAAGTAGCTGTTTGTTGTATTTTTTTTCAGATTTAGATGGTCTTTGTTAAATAACCGGAACAGCCATGAAAGTGGGGTGAGTATAACAAAGAACAAAATTCCCAAAAATATAATGCCGTTTACCTTGCCCAATACATGAGCCAGAAACATCCAGCCCCGGTGTATAAGCTCCGAAACGGGTTTTAAAAATATGCCGGTCAGCAGCAAGAGTACGCCGGCATATAACAGGTAAATCTGGTTAAACAACAGGTACAGCACCAGTGCAGCCAGTGCCAGTACCGCCATGGTTTCTATGGGTTGTGGTTGTTTGTTCATAAAGGTGAATTTAGGCGGTTGGATTTTGAAAAACCAGTACGCGGTTTCCCGATGTGCGTAGGGCAAACGCGCCCGGAAAAACCTGTTTAAAAGTGCTTCGGTAAAAAGTATTGGAGGTTTTGTTTAAGTCGGGGTAACCGGTCATGGTGTTATACAGGAGCAAGCCGCCGGGGTTTAGCCTGTTTTTCAGCAGTTGTAAAAATTCGGCGCTCCTGAATTTTGAAGGGGTGTTTGTGTCAATAAAAACATCAACGGCAATTAAGTCGTAAAACCGGGTATCGGCTGCCGTAAAATCAAAAGCATCGGCGGTAAAAAAGTCGGTATGTGCCAGCACATCGGGCAGAACAAACTGCCTCGACAAAGAAATGACCACTTCATCAATATCAACCGCCACAAAACGTGTTTGCCGCTGGTTAAAATATTGATACAACATCAGTGGCACGCTGCACAACCCAACCCCCAATACCAACGCTGTTTGCAGGGTTTTTTGTGCTATTTTAAGATGCCTGAAAGGTGTGTAAAACGTATCGTACAAATCTTCGTAAGAGTAGGTTGAATTGCCCGAATCTAACCGCAGCCGGCCTCGGCTCAACCGAACCTCCAGCACCGGATTATAAGAACTGCTGGTTTTGGCAAGCAGTAACGGATACAAATAACTGAACCAAATTTTACAGGCCGATACCTTAACTCCGGCAGGCAAATTGCTGCGCATGGGCTTTTTTGCTGTTTAACAGGGGCAATAATAGAAAAAAACAGCCGTAATAAACCAGTTTTGCAAACAAAAAAATGCAATTGTTGGTAAAATGCCGCCGAGAGTGTATTTTTGCAGGCTGTTAAAAAGCACTATTTATTTTTTATGTGTTTGACTTGTAAACACAATTGAATTTGTATTAAACTTACCTTTGGGAGGGGCTGAAACACCCTTCTCTTATGTATTGGGCCAATAAAATATAAAACAAACAATATAAGTACTCATGAATTTAGTTTATCTTGTACCTTTTGTAGCTCTTTTAGGTTTTGTTTACATTTTCTTTCGCTCATCATGGATTATGAAACAATCCGAAGGAGAGCCTAAAATGAAGCATATCAGCCAGTTGATAGCCAATGGCGCTATGGCCTTTTTAAAGGCAGAATACCGCGTGTTGGCTATTTTTATTGTGATAACCGCCGCATTGCTGGGCGGTCTTAGCTTAACCGATGCCAACTCATCACCCCTTATTATGCTTGCGTTTGTGGTAGGTGCTGTTTTTTCCGGTACGGCCGGGTTTATAGGCATGCGGGTAGCTACCCGCGCCAATGTGCGCACTGCACAGGCCGCCCGCAGCAGTTTGTCTAAAGCATTGGATATTTCTTTTGCAGGTGGCTCGGTAATGGGTACCGGCGTGGTATCGCTGGGTATTTTGGGTTTGAGCCTGCTGTTTTTGCTCTTTAACTTTTTATTTAACCAAGGCAATACCGATGCCGATATGATGCGCGTGTTGAACGTGCTCACCGGTTTTTCACTTGGGGCCGAAAGTATAGCCCTGTTTGCGCGCGTAGGAGGTGGTATTTACACCAAAGCTGCCGATGTAGGCGCTGATTTGGCCGGCAAGGTGGTGGCCGGTATTCCCGAAGACGACCCGCGCAACCCCGCCGTAATTGCCGATAACGTGGGCGATAACGTGGGCGATGTTGCCGGTATGGGTGCCGACCTTTTCGGGTCTTATGTAAGCACCGTTTTGGCTACCATGGTATTGGGCGTACTGGTAAAAGCCGGTACTAACGATACAGGTTTTGCTGCCGTTATTCTTCCGCTGCTTATTGCTGCCGTAGGAACCATATTTTCTATGGTATCATTTTTTGCCGTAAAAGTAAAAGAAGGTGGCAACCCGCAGGGTGCGCTTAACCGGGGCAACGTGCTTGCCATTATCCTTACTGCCATTGCCTCTTACTTTATTATAACCAACGTTTTACCTGCCGAATGCCATGAATACAAAAAAATGGCAGACGGCACGCTTACAGAAATGCATACCTACCCCAGTATCAACATATTTTACAGCGTGTTAATCGGTTTAATCGTAGGCGGATTAATCAGCTTTATAACCGAGTTTTACTGCGCTATGGGGCGTCGTCCGGTAATGAGCATTGTGCGGCAGTCTTTGTCAAGCCCGGCTACCAACATTATTGGCGGCATTAGCGTAGGTATGGAGTCAACCGCTTTGCCTGCCATTGTGCTGGCATCGGGTATTATCGGGTCGTTTTTGGTAGGTGGTTTGTATGGGGTGGCCATGGCCGCTGCCGGCATGATGGCAACCACCGGCATTCAGTTAGCCATAGACGCCTTTGGCCCTATTGCCGATAATGCCGGCGGTATTGCCGAAATGAGCGGACTGCCCAAGGAAGTACGCAAAAATACCGATGTGCTTGATGCCGTAGGTAATACCACTGCTGCTATTGGCAAGGGTTTTGCAATTGCTTCGGCTGCGCTTACCGCCCTGGCGTTGTTTGCCGCTTTTATGGAAATAACCGGATTGCAAGCCCTTGATATTTCAAACCCCTGGGTATTGGGCGGCCTGTTGGTAGGCGGCATGATACCTTATTTATTCTCTTCCTTGGCCATTAGCTCTGTAGGGCGTGCCGCAAACTCCATGGTATTGGAAGTACAACGCCAGTTCCGCGAAATAAAAGGCCTGCTTGAAGGTAAAGAAGGCGTGGAAGCAGATTATGCACAATGTATTACCATTTCAACGCAAGCTGCTATACGCGAAATGATGGCGCCCGGTTTACTGGCCATCTTTGTGCCAACCTTTGTCGGCTTTGTTTTTGGCCCCGAAGTGTTGGGCGGTGTGCTTACCGGCGTACTTATTTCGGGTGTGCTGCTGGCCATGTTTCAGTCTAATGCCGGCGGCGCATGGGATAACGCCAAAAAATCTTTTGAAGCCGGGGTGAAAATTGGAAACGATACCTATTATAAAGGCAGCGATGTGCATAAAAATTCGGTGGTGGGCGATACCGTAGGCGACCCGTTTAAAGACACCAGCGGACCCTCTATGAACATTCTTATTAAGTTAACCTGTATTGTTGCGCTCATTATTGCCCCCTATATTGCCAAATTGCACCCGGTAAACCACTCGCAAAACCTGCCTGTAAAACCGGTTATAGAGCAGGTAGAAAAAGGGTAAATGTAATACGCATCGGGGCTTTTTATTTTAAGGCCCATGCACCCGCAAAGGCCGCTTTCTTACGGGAAGCGGCCTTTGCATCTTATACCTGTACTACAACCATACAGGTTTGTATAAACAGCCGTAAATGTAAGACACCTTTAGTTTGATGTTTTTACATTGTAATAACCCCGGTAAAAACACAATTTGCTGATTATGTAAGGCAATTCTATGAAAATGGTACATTTAGCGCAAAAATACCGAACTTTGTGTGGTATTTAACAAACAATGGAAATACTCATTATTATCGGGCTGGTATTGGTCAACGGCATATTCTCCATGACCGAAATGTCGTTAGTATCGGCAAAAAAGTTTAAACTGGAAAGTGCCAGAAAAAGAGGAAGCAAAGGAGCAAAAAATGCGCTTGATTTGGCAGAAAACCCCACCCGGTTTTTATCAACCGTGCAAATTGGCATTACGCTTATTGGTATTTTGCTGGGTGTGTACAGCGGCGAAAACCTTACTTCGGGTGTGGCCGCATTATTAATGCGCATTGAACTGCTGCAACCCTATGCACACAGTATTGCCGTGGGCGTAATTGTGGTGTTTGTTACCTATTTGTCTATTGTATTGGGCGAATTATTGCCTAAAAGAATTGGCATGACTTTTCCCGAACCCATTGCCATGTATTTATCGGGGCCAATGAAAATATTATCATTCATTACCTCGCCGTTTGTATGGCTGCTTACCTTTACCAACGATATTATTTTGCGCATTTTTGGCATACACCGCATTTCAGACAGCAAAGTAACCGAAGAGGAAATTAAATCTATTATTAAAGAAAGCGCCGAAGGAGGTGAAATTCAGGATATTGAACACAATATTGTGGAACGGGTTTTTGAATTGGGCGACCGCAAAGTGAAAACCCTTTTTACCCACCGGAGCGACATTGTGTTTTTTGATGTAAACGACAACTGGGAAACCATTAAGTACAAAATTAACAAAGAAAAACACTCGGCGTACCCCGTTTGCCGCAACAACAACATTGACAACGTTGTAGGTATTGTGCTGCTAAAAGACCTTTTTACCTCCCTGATTGAAAAAGACTTTGCTCTCGAAAAAATTATTAAGCAGCCCTTATACCTGGAAGAAAATATTTTTGCCTATAAAGTGCTGGAACTTTTTAAAAAAGAGCGCATTCATTACGGTATTGTGGTAGATGAATACGGCACTACCCAAGGCATTGTTACTATGGATGATGTGGTAGATGCGCTGGTAGGCGATACCTCCGAACTTGGCCAGGACGAGTACGAGATTGTACCACGCGATGAAAACAGTTGGCTGGTTGACGGGCAATTTTCGGCTATAGAATTTGCAAAGTATTTTAACCTGAGCCTGGACGAAGATTTTCATGAGCAGTTTACCACCGTTGCGGGCATGATTATTTACCAAAACAATACCCTGCCTGCCATTGGCCAAAAATTTATTTTCGACAACTACCAATTGGAAGTAGTAGATAAAGACGGGCAGCGAATTGACAAAATTCTGGTTACCAAAATTACTCCCGATACTTAGCTCATTGCCGCTTTTAACAGTTGTGTTTTTTGGGGCTATGGATGCTGTTTTTGCAACCGAATTTTAATGGCCGCAAAAAGTGCCGGTAAAATGGTAATAAATATTATACCCAACACTACCAGCGTAAAGTTGTTTTTCACAAAAGGAATATTGCCAAACCAATAACCCGCCAAGGTAAAAGGCGCTACCCACAAAACCGCACTCAACAAGTTATAGAATATAAATTTGCTGTAGCTCATATTACCAATGCCGGCTACAAAAGGCACAAAAGTGCGGAAAATAGGTAAAAACCGGCCTATTACCACGGCTTTGGCGCCGTGTTTGGCATAAAACTCCTGAGTTTTAACCAAATACTCGCGTTTAATAAATCGTATGTTATTATAGCCAAAAATCTTGGGGCCAATATAGCGTCCAATATAAAAGTTAACCATATTGCCTGTAAAAGCAGCTACAATAAGCAGCCCCATAATAAACCATACATTTAATGCGCCGCCGGCAGCAAGAGCGCCAATGGCAAACAGCAACGAGTCGCCGGGCAAAAAAGGCGTAACCACAAAACCGGTTTCGGCAAAAACAATAGCGAAAAGAATAAAATAAGTCAGAGTGCCGTATTGGTTAATTATCTCCAGCAGGTGTTTGTCAATATGCAGCACAAAGTCAATGAGTTGTTGTATAAACTCCATGTATCGGGGGCTTTCTTAAAGTATGAGTGTAAGTAATTTTATATGAGTGCGGTATGCCCGGTAAAGGCATACCGCACAGCGCCGGCATCGCCGGTTACAGGTTAAACTCAATGCCCTGGGCAAGGGGTAAATCTGTTCCATAGTTAATGGTGTTGGTTTGCCTGCGCATATAAGCTTTCCATGCGTCGGAACCCGATTCGCGTCCGCCGCCGGTTTCCTTTTCACCGCCAAAAGCGCCGCCAATTTCTGCCCCCGAGGTACCAATATTAACATTGGCAATGCCGCAATCAGACCCCTCATGCGATAGGAATAATTCGGCCTCGCGCAGGTTGGTAGTCATAATGGCCGATGATAGTCCTTGCGGCACTTCATTTTGCAGGGCAATGGCTTCTTCTATGGTTTTATATTGAAGCAGGTAAAGAATAGGGGCGAAGGTTTCGCGTTTTACCACATCATATTGAGCATCAACCTCTACTATGCAGGGTTTTACATAACAGCCCGAAGCATAGGCATCGCCCTTTAGCATACCGCCTTCCACCACCATGCGGCCGCCGGCTTTTTTTACCTCTTCCAATGCGTTGAGGTACATATTTACGGCATCGGTATCAATTAATGGCCCTACATGGTTGGCGGGGTTAAGCGGGTTGCCAATTGTCAGTTGCCCGTATGCATCGGCCAGGCGTTGTTTTACCGTATCGTATATGCTTTCGTGAATAATTAACCGTCGGGTAGTGGTGCAGCGTTGCCCGCAGGTGCCTACGGCTCCAAACACAGCACCAATAACGGTTAGTTTCAGGTCGGCATTCGGTGTAACAATAATGGCATTGTTTCCGCCCAGTTCCAGCAGGTATTTGCCAAGGCGTGCGGCAACGGTTTGTCCTACAATTTTGCCCATTCGGGTAGAACCGGTTGCCGAAACTAATGGCACACGCTCATCGGTACTTAAAAACTCGCCTACCCGGTAATTGCCCACTACCAGGCACGAAATGCCTTCGGGAAGTTGGTTAGCCCGAAGCACTTCGCCCAGTATTTTCTGGCATGCAACCGCTGAAAGCGGGGTTTTTTCCGATGGTTTCCAAACGCAGACATCGCCGCAAACCCAGGCAATGGCCGTATTCCACGACCATACCGCCACCGGAAAATTAAAGGAGGTAATTATGCCCACAATGCCCAGTGGGTGCCATTGCTCATACATGCGGTGCCGTGCCCTTTCTGAATGAATGGTAAGACCATACAACTGGCGCGATAAACCTACGGCAAAATCGCAAATATCTATCATTTCCTGCACTTCGCCCATGCCTTCCTGCAGGCTTTTTCCCATTTCGTAAGATACCAGTTTGCCAAGGTCGGCTTTGTAGTGGCGCAGTTTTTCACCAAACTGGCGTACAATTTCGCCTCGCTTGGGGGCGGGCATCATGCGCCATACGGCAAAAGCCTCTTCGGCTGTTTTAATTACCTGCTCGTAGTTTTGACGCGTGGCGGTTTTAACACTGCCTATCAGTTGACCATCGGCAGGAGAGTAGGAGTGGAGCAACTCGCCATCGCCTTCCTGCCATTGCAGGCCGGTAGATACGCCCGGATTTACGGCTGTAAGGCCCAACCGCCCCAAAAAAGAGGTATCGAAAGCAGAAACATTTGCGGTAACAGACATAGCTATTAATTTATATAATGTACAAATGGTTAATTTTGCCGCAAAGGTACGCAATTTTTACCTTGTTTTTGGTACGGCCGGGTATCTTTAACCGTTTGCAACGGGCATTAACCGTTTTTAACGGGT
Source organism: Sphingobacteriales bacterium TSM_CSM (assembly GCA_002212725.1). Classification (GTDB taxonomy): domain Bacteria; phylum Bacteroidota; class Bacteroidia; order Chitinophagales; family UBA2359; genus UBA2359. Next base: position 57,152 of record MTCR01000110.1, read on the forward strand.
TGAATTTTGGGTTCTTTGGCATTCATGATGGTGGCCTGATGTTGTATGGATTCTTTATGAATGGCATTGAGCAAAGCGCTCACAAATTCTTCGCTCAGGCCGAGTTCTTTGCCGTGTTTGCTTCGGGTATGAATAATTTCGTCCCACCGGTTGGGTTGTAAAATGGTAATGCCGTTTGCCTTTTTGTAGTGCCCGATATCTTCGGCAACTTTCATGCGTTGTGCAATGAGTTCCAGTATTTTATCGTCAAATTCGTTAATAATTTCGCGCAGTTCTTCCAAGGTGTGTAAAAACACAGAGTCGGTTGAGGTGGTTTTTCGCAGAATAAGGTTTTCAATAAGTTGATGGTAAACTTCGGGTTCAATTTGTTGCTGAGCATCGCTAAGGGCTTTACCCGGACAGATATGCGATTCAATCATCAATCCGCCAAAGTTTAAGTCCATAGCTTTTTGCGCCACTTCTTGCAGCAGTGCGCGGTTGCCGCAAATATGGCTGGGGTCGCAAATTACGGTCAAATCGGGTATGCGGCGCATCAGTTCAATAGGTATTTCCCATTGTGGGCGGTTTCGGTACTTATTTTTTCCGTAGGCAGAAAAACCTCGGTGTATGGCGGCAATTTTGGTAATACCGGCGTGGTTCAGGCGCTCAAAAGCGCCAATCCACAGTTCAAGGTCGGGGTTTACCGGGTTTTTTACCATTACCGGAATATCCACACCACGAAGGGCATCGGCAATTTCCTGCACTGCAAAGGGGTTTACCGTGGTACGGGCACCAATCCACAATATGTCAATGCCCATGCGCAGGGCTTCGTACACATGTTTTACGTTGGCCACTTCGGTCATTACGGGCAGGCCGGTTTGGCGGCCGGCTTCTTTAAGCCATTTCAGACCAATACTGCCAATACCTTCAAAACTGTTGGGGCGGGTTCGGGGTTTCCAAATACCTGCACGCAAAATTTTAACATATGGTTTTTTGGCCAGCCTGATACAGGTTTCCAGTACCTGTTCTTCGGTTTCGGCGCTGCAAGGCCCCGATATAAACAGCGGAGTGCTTAACTCATTGCCTGTTTCCCATTGGGCAAGCGGGGTAATGCTTAAGTGTGTCATAGAAATAAAATGATTGAAGATTATAAAAATTAAGTATTTTAAGTTTTGTTGCTTTGCTTCGGGTTAGAGTTTTGGTAAAATTCAAAATTTGGAAAGGCTTTTCAGCATTGGTTTTTAACACTCATTTATCCAGTATTTTGCTTATTGCGTTGGCTTCCTGCATCAGTTGGGCAAGTTGGGTAAAGTTGCCGTTTTGCAGGCAATATCGCCATTGGTTCAGGTTATCAATATAAGTATCCAGCACTTCCAATACGTTGTTGGTGTTTTGCTCAAAAATCTGGCTCCATGTGGCTGGCGAACTTTTGGCCAACCGCACAGTAGAGGCAAATCCGCCGCTTGCAAGGTTAAAAATGGTTGATACGCTTTTTTCTTTTTGCAGCACGGTGTTTGCCAGCACAAAAGAGGTTATGTGCGAGATGTGCGAAACATAGGCAGCGTGCATGTCGTGTTCGGCGGCATCCATATACAGCAAGGGCATGTTAAGGGTGCGAAACATGCTTTCAACAATGGTAAGCGCTTCGTAATGGCTGCTTTCTTTGTTGCAAATAATGGCCACTTTTCGGTCAAACAGGTTATACAAGGCGGCAGTTGGCCCCGAAAATTCTGTTCCGGCCATTGGGTGAGCAGCTACATAGGCTTGCCTGTTGGGGTGGTTTGCCACGCTTTGCACCACACCCAGTTTTGTTGACCCCATATCGGTAACCACCGTTTTGGTACCTGCCAAGGTAAGTACCTGTGGCAGCAATGCTATTATTTGGTTTACCGGCACTGCCAAAATTACCAGATTGGCTGCTGCTACGGCATCGGGCAATGTAAGGGCTATTTCATCGGCTATGCCTCTTTTTAGGGCCAGGCCGGCATGTTGAGGGTTTTGTTCCACGCCAATTATTTTTCGGGTAAAGCCTCTTGCTTTTAAATCAAGGGCCACAGAACCGCCAATCAATCCAAGACCTACTACCGAAACTACCATGCTGTTTTGTTTTACGGGATGAAAAGTATGCCAAATATATAAACTGTAAACAGGCTGCTTTGTTTGTCAGCAAATGCCCGATTTTTGAATGCGGAGCAGGGCCTCTTGCATGCGCTCCGGTTTGCAGCATAGCGAAATGCGCAGGTAACGGTTGCCGGCAGTGCCAAAAATAAAGCCCGGGGTGATAAACACGTTGCTTTGGTGCAAAATTTCATTTGCCCATTGCGGCACATCTGTAATGTGGTTGGGTGCTTTCATCCAAACAAACATGCCAACCTGGTTTGGGGGTATATGGCAACCCAAATACAGGGCAATTTGCAAAGCATAACCGCGCCGGTTGGCATAAATCCGGTTCAGATTCTCCTGCCATGCGCCATTGCAATGTTGCAGGGCATGGGCCGCCGCCTTTTGTATGCCTAAAAACATGCCCGAGTCCATATTGCTTTTTACCTGCAACACATATTGTAAATAGTCTGCCCTTCCGGCCAACAGGCCAACCCGCCAGCCGGCCATATTGTGCGATTTACTGAGCGAGTTTAGCTCCAGCGCTACCGGTGCAGCTTCGGGAATTTGTAAAATGCTTTTAGGCATCGGGTTTAAGATAAGGCTGTAAGGATTGTCATTTACCAGCAAAATGCGGTGGTCCAGCGCAAACTGTACCAGTCGTTCAAATAATTTTTCCGAAGCATTGGCGCCGGTAGGCATATTGGGGTAGTTTACCCACATTAGTTTTACCCCTTTCAAATCTATGTTTTGCAGCACATTCCAGTCGGGTTCCCAATGGTTGTTTTCATCTAAGGGGTATGCAATGGGGCGTGCGTGCAGCAGGTTAGCTACCGATGCATAGGTAGGATACCCCGGATTGGGCACCAAAACGCCATCGCCGGGGTTTAAAAATGCCATGGAAATGTGCATAATACCCTCCTTCGACCCCATAAGCGGCAAAATTTGGTTGTTGGCATTAAGTTCAACCCTATAAATTTGCCGGTACCAGTTTGCCATAGCCTGCCGCAGTTCGGGTATGCCTGTATAGCTTTGGTAGGCGTGGCTATCGGGTAAAGCGGCTGTTTGCAGCAGTTGGTCAATTACATCGGCATGGGGCGGTAAATCGGGGCTGCCAATGCCCATATTTATCACATCGCAGCCGCGCTCGTTCATTTGTCTTATTTCGGCCAGTTTTCTGGAGAAATAATATTCTTCTACTGCCCGAAGTCTGTTTGCCGGTAAAAGCATAGTTATTTAATTATTTACGTTAGGCAATTCAATTTCGTTCCGGTGATAAAAGCAAAAAGCCCCGAAATCTGTCGGGGCTTTTTGTGTAAATATGTAGTGGCATACATACGTTATTCATTACCCCGCCGTTTCCGGAAAGTATTGAAAGTAATAAAAAAAGCAAAAATTGGTGTATGTTGCCCGCTGTTGCATGGTTGTTTGCTTTTTGTTGCAGGGCAAATGTAAAACAGGCATTCAATAATTTATACTTTTTGGGGTAAATTTTTGCAAAAAAAGTTATTTTGGCAGCAAATAAATTAATTGCATTTAAACTCTTTACTTGTGTTTGGTAAATCGGGCTTTATGAAGTATGTTTTTTTCAGGTTTGGAAAGATGTTGCTGCTCATTGCAACCGTTGTACTTATGGTATTGGTTTGGCAAAAGTGCGATTTTGGAGCCATGCAGCCTTCGTCGCCTCCTGCCACTGTTCCGCAACCACCACCGCCACCCGCAGAACAACCCGGAACTACCAATCCCGAGTATCCGGTTGAAGGCAAAGAGATTAACCGGAAACTCATGGGCAAAAAGTTGGTTTACACCAAACACGCCCGATGCCGTATGGATTGCCGCAATATTTCAGAAAAAGAGGTAGGTGACGTGCTTAAGAACGGAAAGGTGAATATGGTAAAATCTGATATGGAAAATGCACCTTGCCCTAAATATGCCCTGGAAGGCAGAACAGCAACCAAAGAACGGGTGCGCATTATTTTTGCCGATTGCCCCGATGCGGCCAAGGTAGTTACTGCCATTGACCTGAACAATGACAACGACCGCAACTGCCATTGTGATTAACAATTGGTTTTAACGGGAAAAACAAAAAGGGAGTTGGCAAACCGGTCAACTCCCTTTTTTATGCGGGTATGGGTGCGATATTGCAGTTATTGCCTACGGCATGAGGAAATACCGGGTATTGGCTATTTCAATAAACTCTATTTGCTGTTTAAAATTGAGGAACACATACATTTTGTTGGGTTTACCCTTGAGGGCAATTTCAATCATAGATTTAACCGCCGGAAAACCCTCTAAGTTGTAGGCAAAAGTATTGGCTTCCTTAATGTCGAAAGTGCCTTTGGGTGTACTTACCGTTTTTTCATTGAAAACAACAGATATGTTATCGGTTTGTTTAATTCGGGCGGGTTGGTCGCCGGAAGTAGCATTTTCAACAACCGAATAGGGGAAGATGGTTTTTTCAACCAGGTTGCCGTAAGAACGGATAAAGTACTGGTTTTTTCCGGTAAAGTAATTTTTTTCGGCAGCCAGTTCGCTGTCTTTTTTCTGGGCAAGATAAAATGTGTGCTCTCCGGTTGCTTTAGAAAAAAGGTAAATAAGGTCAACATAATTATCCTGGTCAACTACCACTTTTAAACGGGCAGATTGCCCTTTCTGGTCCATGAGTTCATAGATATAACCCACTCGGTCGGGGTATTTGGAAAGTATCTGGAAATTGCCAAGATTTTCGGCGCCGTTAATTTGTATGGTTGAAGGTAAAATGTCAATAACCATTTGGCCCGGTTTCAGGTTTTTAATATCTCCTTGCCCTGCCTGATACTGTGCAGGTACAAATTCCTCGCCGTCTAATTCGTGAATTACATTGTAACGCCGGTCAGAAACAAAGGTAAAAGTAGCAGATGCCTCGGCGTTGTTTTTGGGCGGCATAAATGAATTGGTTTGTGCCAGCAGCTCTCCGCAAACAGCAACAACAGTCAGCAAAAGGGTTAGGGTAAAGTGCTTCATTTGTTTTTAAGGTATTTTTATGTGGTAAGTTCGTGCTTATTAAAATGACGGCGCAAAATTAGCTAACGTTAAAGCTTTGCATAAAATTGTATAAAGTTTCAAATTTTTTGTTTAGCGGTAATGGTTGTTAACCCTTGCAAATTTACCTCTGTTTTTTTTAGTTGTGCAATTATTGTTCCAATTTACCTTGCCATTTATTTTTTAACATTTTGGCATAAGTAATCCCGGCCGGAAATGCCGGCCGGGTTACCAAATGTGCTCTTAAAGTGTTTATGTAAGGGGGAAAGTTGTTTAATTAAGGGCATTCATTGCAGGAAGTAAAGAGGCACAGTGGTAAATAACATTACCTGCTTTTTTACTGCTTTGAGTGTTGGGTTGCTTCGTTGTTGGGTTTTTAGGGGTTTAGCCTTCTTACATCTCGGTTTTTTGCTGCAGCATATCCGGGTTTCGCTGTGCCTTTTTCTTTTTGTGGCAGCAGTTACTGTGTTGTTTTGAATTTAGTTTGTTTTTCGGGATTGTTAATCTAAAGACGACCCCCGTGTTTTTGGTCACGCATATTCTCCATAAAAGAGCAAAAATGTTTTCATTACCTTTGGTACCGATGCTGTCTGTCCTTTAATAAAACCGGTTTTCGCTTTTTGTAAGGTTATATTAATTCCCGGGCAAAACCTGCACAAACAGCCTTTTTACTTTTATTTACAAAAAACGCCTTTTCGCTATGGGTGTTTTCAGTTATTTTGTAGCTTTAGCCGGTTTTATTTTTTGGTAAATAAATCATTTAAAAACTCCGCAAAATATGCAAAAAAAACCTGCACTTAGCTTCTGGCAAATCTGGAACATGAGTTTCGGCTTTATGGGTATTCAATTTGGCTTTGCCCTGCAAAACAGCAATGTAAGCCGCATCTTTCAAACCTTGGGTGCAAAAATGGATGACTTGCCCATTTTATGGATTGCTGCCCCTTTAACCGGGTTATTGGTGCAACCAATCATCGGGTATTTGAGCGATAGAACCTGGCATCCCAAATTTGGACGGCGCAGACCTTATTTTCTGTTAGGCGCTATTTTAGCTACGCTTTCTTTGTGTATTATTCCAAACTCACCGGCATTATGGGTTGCTGTGGCAATGCTTTGGATTATGGATACCTCTTTTAATATTTCCATGGAACCTTTCAGGGCTTTTGTGGGTGATAAATTACCCGATGAGCAACGAACTGCCGGTTTTGCCATGCAAAGCTTTTTTATTGGCGTTGGTGCTGTTGCCGGTTCTATATTGCCTTATGTTTTTGCCAACTACCTGCATATCAGCAACGAAGCGCCCGAAGGGGTAATTCCTCCCTCTGTACGCTATTCGTTTTATGTGGGGGCAGTTTCTTTCCTGATTGCCGTATTGTGGACCGTTTTCGCCTCTACCGAATATCCGCCTGATGACCGGGAAGAGTTTGAAAAATCTAAATCGGTCTGGGTTGGTAAAATGTTTACCGATATTTTTGCGGGTCTTGCCCAAATGCCCAAAACCATGCAACAACTGGCAATTGTGCAGTTTTTTTCGTGGTTTGCTTTGTTTGCCATGTGGATTTATACCACCGGCGCCGTAACTCAACATATTTATGGCACTACCGATACCGGTTCTGCACTTTACAATGAAGGTGCAAACTGGGTAGGTATCTGTTTTGCCGTTTATAATGGTGTGGCTGCTATCGTTGCATGGATTATTCCTCCCTTGGCCCGTTATACCAACAGGCGCATTGCTCACCTTATATGCCTTGTTTTGGGTGGTTTGGGTTTGCTTTCCATAGGGTTAATTAAAGACCCCCAGTTACTTGTGGTTTCTATGGTAGGCGTTGGCGCTGCCTGGGCAAGCATCCTGGCAATGCCTTATGCCATACTTACCGGTTCATTGCCCGCCGAGCGAATGGGGTATTTTATGGGTGTTTTCAATTTCTTTATTGTTATACCGCAAATTGTGGCGGCCAGTATATTGGGTTTCCTGGTTGGCAGGTTTTTTAACAACGACCCGGTTTATGCCTTGGTTATTGGTGGTGCAAGTATGATTTTAGCCGGATTCCTTACCCTTTTGGTTGAAGATAAAGCTGAAACTGCAAAAACCATTTAATCTCTTGAACATTATCTTACTAAACCGAAGCACAACTTCTACTTTTATTTATTCATTTGGGTTTTTATAAACCGCCTTTGTTGCATTTTTCAGTTTGTTTAAATTAGAGACAACTTATCTCTCCATTTAATTGGCTTATGTATATTGCGCTTGCCCGATAATCTACCAATAGTAGCTAACCAGAAACAGAGTTGTTATATTATATTAATCGGTAGTTAAGAAAACATGCCAACAACAAAAAGCCGTCTGTTAAAGGGCGGCTTTTTTGTTGATGCGCTGTGCATACCATTAAACTACGGGTGAAATTCCCTAGCACGCCGCTTAACAGAAACTGTTGGTCAAAGGTAAGGGTGTTCACTGCGAGGTGCTGTCTGAAGTGCCCAAAGTAAACCCTGCAAAGGGGGGCGGCAAATTAAGGACAGTACAAACAGAAACACCATACAAGCTTATCATGTTTGGTTGGTGAACATTGGATTTCGAAGCCCGGAAGCTAAAAGTAAACAAGGGTAGTAAATTAAGTTGTTGAAAAGGTTTAATGCTCTGTACCCAACAGCCGAGGCGACAACGGGCGAACTGGCATGGCAGAAATCAGAGATGCCGAAGTCAGCCGCGACCATAACAATGAGGAAGCCTCTGTAACAGAGATGAAGCGAAGGGGCGAATCATTAGCGTTGGGGAGTTTATGATAGAAGGGTAGCCAATGAAGCAGCACAAGAAACGAACGACTGTACGCATGAAACTTGCGCGACAGGAAGAACGAACCCGTAGCGTTGAACTGTTCACTACAAACATATATATATGGTATGGAAAGCGCGGAGAGGCAAATTCTATGTGGCTTTCCTTATGCGAAGAAGAACGAAATCAAACGAGGGGAGAAAGATTACATCCACCAACTACCTGTTTGTCTCGTAAACCACACTAAGGAAACCGCTGTAGCCGTATTAAGTGCATGAAAAGTGGTGTGAGAGGATTACAAAGACAAACAACATTAGGATATATTATTTGCCTTTGTTCTGACTTTGACACTTTTTTGGGGAGAAATCACAAATTGTTGATTATCAGAAGGTTGTAATTGCGGCATTGCCAAATTGGGTGACGCAAGTCCAAGATGTGTAGCTTTGTTGTTATGTTTTTGCGCAAAAATAAGAACTGCAATGTCGAAGTCATTAGCGAGGCTAACACCTTGGTGTAAATAAATTGCCTCCGGATTTATCCAGAGGACATAAAAATACAATATTTATAAAAGGCTTTAGCCAAATTTTCCTGACTTTGACACTTTTTTGGGGAGAAATCACAAATTGTTGATTATCAGAAGGTTGTAATTGCGGCATTGCCAAATTGGGTGACGCAAGTCCAAGATGTGTAGCTTTGTTGTTATGTTTTTGCGCAAAAATAAGAACCGGTCAGGAACAACGAGCGTAATAGTCGTTGATAATAAGCGGTGGCAAGTTTCGGGAGTTAATAGCCATTGGGGCGAGTGCTGAGGTAAAA
>MTCR01000074.1 GCA_002212725.1 Sphingobacteriales bacterium TSM_CSM
CGGTTAAGGTAGTGCTCTGTCCAGCGCAGATGTTTTTATCGGGTCCGGCGTTGGCGGTGATATTGTTTACTGTAACGGTTGTTTGAAGCATCATACTACAACCAAACACGTTGGTTACCGTAACCATATAGAGCGTTGTAACCAAAGGACTTACGGTAATATTTTGCGAAGTTTGCCCTGTACTCCAGAGATAGGTTAAGCCACCGTTTGCAGTAAGTGTTACCGATTGCCCTGCGCAAACAGCCTGACTGGGTGTGCAGGTTGCATTGGGATTTGGGTACACCAACGCCATAGCCACTTCGGTTGGCAAGCACCCCGGGTTGATGATATTGGGATTTCCATCGGCAAGAATTACATAAATATTGTACGGATAAGGTGTGGGCAGCGTATTGGGCGGTAAAGAAATCTGCACGTTGGTTTGGGTAGCTCCCGAAGCGGTTACCACGTTGGAATTAAGTACCACAGCGCCACCATGGCCGGGGCTGTATAACTCTTCGGGAGTTAAGATACTGCCCACGTTTTGCAGAATCATGAGGTTGCCAACCAATCCGTTATGCTGGATATTAACGGTAAGTAAATCACCCGAACAAATAGAAGAAGAAGGAACTAATTCAACTTCGCCTAAATAATCGGGGCAAGGTGTATCGGCCAGTTCTGAAACACCGAAATCAAAGGTATGGTTGTTTTGCCCTGCCGATCCGGTGGTTATTTGTATGTAAGGCAAGCCATTAGTATCAATTACCGGAATGCCGCTGCTCATGTCGGCAATGGCATCGGAGTCGTTCATATCTGCATTTGGGCCAAAACCGGTATTGGCAGTAGTAACAGCGCCATAAACCGAAGCGCCCACGGTTAGTCCATTCGTCATGTTATACTGTGCTCCGCTAAGGGCAATGATATAGGATGTTGCCTCATTTAACCCGCCCGGCACGTTGGAACTGTTGAAATAATATTCGCCCGAACTGTTGGTAGCAGTAGTAGCAACCAGTGTACCGGCAAGGGTATAGAGGTTTACCGTTACCCCGGCAATGCCCGGTTCACCGGGGTCTTGCACACCGTCACCATCGGCATCGTTCCACACAAAGTTGCCTATTTCAATGGGCGCCATCATACAAAGCAGTTCAATATCGCCCAAACCGTGTGCTTTACCAACCGTAGCCATATCATCGTTGTAAAGCTGATATTTTTTATCGGCCTGTCCGGTGTTGTTGCTAAACCAGAAAATACCGCCCGAATTGGTAACAAAAGGGTTTAACATGGTGGACAATACCTGTCCTAAACCTTTGAGGAGCGCGAGGCTACCCATTGACCCTTCGGTTTCGCCGCCGGCGCCGGTATCTCCGCAATAAAACTCGCCGCCGCCAATGCCGTAACCCGACCCTGCGCCGCAACCGGTTACACCTCCCACAGTACCATTGTTTTCAACCTGCCATATGCTGCCGTTTTTATGTGCCCGCAAAATATCGCCGCCGGCAGTACCTGTATGAAGGGTAAAATCGGTTAAAATGGGGCTGTAGTTGGCGCGCCCCAGCTGGTGCCCGGCTCTGTCCATAAAGCCCAAAATCATATCACCATTGGTATCAAATTCAATATCGGATAAGATGGGCTGCGGATAGCAAACGCCATTGGTTAAGGTATAGTGGTTAAAATCGGTATAGGTATCAGACCAGGTTTCCCACCTGTCGCAATTGGTGCTGATAGAGGTGGGAAAAGAGGTAAGCGGGCCTTTTAGGTAATCTAAAGAAAAGGCGAGGATATTGGTAAACACGTTGGTAACCGGGTTAAACTCGTAAATGGTAGCAGAAAGGTCGGCTGGATTGTGCGAAATTTCGGCAGAACAAACCACTCCCACATACAATTTACCATTCAAATATTTTAACCCGAAGGGGCGGTAATTGCTATTTGTACAACCCGGGTTGGGAATACTGAAGGTGCTGATGTTGGCCGATGTAGGCAAAGTTCCCGAAGCAATATAGTTGGCAATATTCACCACTACCAGTTGTTTTTGTGCCAGGTTTACCACATACAATTTGTTGCCGTCATCAGAAAGGTCAATGTCTCCCAGCCCTATTTTACCAACCGAGCCAAAGGCTTCCACATCGCGGCTGGCAGTGCCAAAGTTAGCGGGCAGGTCGCGCGGGCCTATGGTTCCTACATTTACGCCCAAGGTTTGCAGATTTATAAAGTTGCTGTTAACCGGTGTAGCGCCTGCCATATTGGTAACATAAATGCCCCCTAAACCCAACGGTCCCAAACCAGAAAACCGCTTTAAAAAAGCGGCCGAAAACAGTTTTTTCGATTTTTTATGGTAGGCAACCCCCCAAACCGTACCCAGTTCACTGCCTATGGCAATATGGTTGGGTGGAGGCGTGGTTCCCTCGCTGTTATAACCCAAAGACACCAGCACATCGGCAGTAGCCGCCGAACCACCCAGCAACGGGTTACCGTTTACATAGCAGGGTACTGCTATTTGGGGGTTATTCTGGCAAAAGTCATCGGGAAAATTGATGCCTAAATGGGCAGCACATGACGGACTCTGCATAAACCTTACCGATGTCCGAGAGTCGGTTCCATTCGGAGCCGAAAAATTACCTGCCGGTAAACCGGTATATTCCAAACGAACTTGGGTGCCATTGGGAATGGAAAGGGTAAATCCGCCGGTGGAATTGGTAGTTACCGGTCCATATGCCACGTTAGCAGCATTGTAGGCACGTACCGAAACACCGGCTACACCCGGCTCGTAGGTTCCTTTTACCCCATCGCCGTTGTAATCTCTGAAAACCACTCCCCCAATGTTGTTGCTGCATGGCTGCGACAATGCTATATGGGTAGCCAAACTCCAGCACACCATACAAACAAAGAGCAATCCTGCAAACTTATGTTTATATGGGGCAAATTGAATTTTGCCTCTGTTATTGCCGGTAAAGAATGCGTAACCTGTTATCATACACTTTAATGCTTTAATTCAATTTTATGACCTGCATGACTATGCTCAAAAAGTTTGCCGATTTTTATGTCTGTTATTTTACCCGTTCCATAACAATACTTACCATAATAAGCCATAAATTAAAACAAGTGTAAAAGGCATTTAAAAAAAAGACTTATAATGCTTATTTGTAAATTCAAAAAAACTACAAATAAAAACAATAAATATTTACTTGATGCGCAAAAAAAGCCATCAAACGCGAAAAAGCATGCACTTTTTCCCCAAAAGGCCGGTTAAACAAAATTACCGGACGGCAGGTAACCATAAACCCAAATTAAGCTGTTTGCTTACAGCCTGCAAGCAAAAAAAGCGGTAAAAAATACCTTTCTCTGGTTATTACTTCAAAGAATTTTTTTTATGCCGGCCGGTTCTTAAATTTACCCGGTCAAGAAAAGTCTGTCCTCCGGAACGGCTTTTCAGGCATTTGCCCATACCAACACATTCTGCCAAACAGAAAAAAGATGATACAATTGCTAACTGCTTATGCCCAAGAAATAGGGCCGGTTTATGCCGCTTTGTTGGCCACGTTGTTTACCTGGTCGCTAACCGCCTTGGGGGCCGCCATGGTGTTTTTTTTTAAAACCCTGCACCGCGCCGTATTAGACACCATGCTGGGTTTTACCGGCGGGGTAATGCTGGCAGCCAGTTACTGGTCTTTGCTGAATCCTGCCATACAAATTTCGGAAAAACTATATCCTTCCATGCCCTGGATGCCTGCTGCCGTAGGCTTCTTATGTGGCGGTTTGCTGCTGTTTGGCTTAGACAAATTGCTGCCCCACCTGCACCTCAATTTTGCAGAGCACGAAACCGAAGGCATTAAAACAAGCTGGTACAGCACCACCCTGCTGGTATTGGCCATTACCCTGCACAATATACCCGAAGGTTTGGCTGTAGGTGTATTGTTTGGCGCGGCAAGTTTGGGATTGAACGACACGAGTTTTAGCAGCGCTATAGCGCTGGCCATAGGAATTGGCATACAAAACCTGCCCGAGGGAACGGCTATTTCGGTGCCCCTGCGCCGGCAGGGTTTAAGCCGGTTTAAAAGTTTCTGGTACGGGCAATTGTCGGCGGTAGTAGAACCGGTGGCAGGAGTATTGGGCGCTGCGGCGGTTATACATATACAATATATGCTTCCGTTTGCGCTTGCTTTTGCCGCCGGCGCTATGGTATATGTAGTTATTGAAGAAGTAATACCCGAAACCCAACGCGATAAATATACCGATTTGAGCGCTTTGGGATTTTTAGGCGGCTTTTTACTGATGATGATATTAGACGTTGCCCTGGGTTAACAGCAGCAGCCTTTGTTGTATAGTTTCCGATACAGTATTGCCGTAAATTTTGCCTTCTGCCGTGGCTACATGGCGTATGCCCGAGGTGGCATTGGTAAGCAGCACTTCGCGGGCCTGTAAAAGAGCTTGCGTTTGCAGCGGTTTTTCGGTACAGGAAACGTTCATATCGGGTAATAAACGTTGAAGGAGCATCTGGCGCATCACCCCGCCCACACAGCCCGAAGCAAGCGGCGGGGTAAACAACTGTTCGTTTTCCATCCAAAAAATATTGGCATTGGTAGATTCGGCAACCTCACCCAGGTGGTTTAGCAGCAGACAATCCTGTGCCCCCTGCTCGCCGGCATAGAGGCGTGCTGCAATGTAGGGCAGCGAATTGCCGGTTTTAAGGTGTGAAAAAGGCGTGTAAGACAACAAGGGGCGGGGATAAATTACCACATTTACCCCCGGTAACCCGATGCAAAAACAGGGGTTCTTCTGGGGTGTTAATTCAATCAGCAGATTTCCGGTGTTGCTTGGCGGCAGGTACAGACCACCATCGGCGCGGTACAAACACAGCCTGATTCGGGCATGTTCCGGATTGCCATTTAACACCCGGAGTTGCCTGCATACAACAGCAACTGCTTCGGGTTGAAAAGATTCGGGCAAGGTTATTTGCAGCAGTTTTGCCGATTGGGCAAGCCGTTGGCAGTGTGCATTTAACATCGGAATTTTACCATGCTGCATGGCCATACTCTCAAAAATGCTGTCGCCATAGCGGAAAGCGCGGTTGGCGGCGGTAAATAAAGGGGTATTGGTTAAATAATAGCCGCCGTTATGATACAAATACTGCAACATGTTGGTATTTTTGTTCAAAATTAACTTTTCTGCATTAAAACAAACTATGAACCACCAACAAACTGCCAGCACCGTGCTGATGATTAGACCGGTGCGTTTTGGCTTTAACGAAGAAACCGCGCTTACCAACAGTTTTCAAAGCGCCATACCGCAATTGGCAACCAACCAAATTCAAGACATTGCCCTGCTGGAATTTGACAACTTTGTAGAACAATTGCAACAACACGGGGTAGAAGTATTGGTTGTAAATGATACGCCTTACCCGCATACACCCGACTCTATTTTTCCGAACAACTGGTTGAGTACCCATCAAAATGGCACGGTAGTTACATACCCGATGAAAACACCCAACCGCCGCGCAGAACGCCGCGAAGATATTATTGCCGCATTGAGCGATAATTTTGGGCTTACGGTAAACAAACGCGAACATTTTGAAGAATACGAAACCCTGGGACAAATATTGGAAGGAACAGGAAGCCTGGTACTTGACCGCGTACACCGCATTGCCTATGCATCGGTTTCAGAAAGAACCAACCCCGACCTGGTGCTGAAATGGGTACAACACATGAATTACCAAACGGCCGTATTATTCAGCGCCTATGATACCAAAGGGCTGATTTACCACACCAACGTGGTAATGTGCGTTGGCGAAGGTTTTGCCGTTTTGGGCAGCCATGCCATTGCCAACACCCGCGAACGCTTGCTTGTTATGCAACAGCTTGAAAATACCGGGCATGAAATTATTGAAGTAACCAACGAACAACTGTTGCAAAACTTTGCCGGCAATATGCTGCAACTGCGCAACAAACAGGGTGAACGAATTTTGGTGCTTTCGCAACAGGCATACGACAGTTTGGACTACCGGCAAATAAAATCGCTCCAACGCCATAACGACCTGCTACTTCCCATACCCATACATATTATTGAAACCATTGGCGGCGGCAGTGTGCGCTGTATGCTGTGCGAAGTGTTTTTGAAAAAGGGGTAAAGTGGCTGTATTATGCCTTTTTGGTTGGTAAATAGTCATTTTGCTCCCTCCTGTTTCCGTCAATACTTCGGCTAAAGCATTTGGGAGATATTTTATATAAATTGCCTCCGGATATATCCGGAGGCAATTTATATTTGAGTACAATACCCAATACGGTTTTAGCCGGCTGTATAAACAAATAACATCAATTGGAATGTAGCTTTAGTCTATTCAGAAAGGGCGCTACAACCACTGCCTGTTTACCCGCAACTTTGGTATTTATATGCCGAAAGGGAATAATTTTTTTACTAATTGAAATGAAAAACCCCCGAAATGGCCATAGCCGTTCCGGGGGTTTGAATTGTTACTCTGCCAGCAATTCTTCTTCTTCCGCAATGTTGCGGGTAGCTACCTCGTGTTTAAGTTGTTTGGTGTAAAGGCGGTAGTATTGCCCCCGCTGATTCATTAGTTGCATGTGGTTGCCATCTTCGGCAATTTTTCCATTTTGAATGAGCAAAATGCGGTCGCAATGTTTAATGGTAGAAAGGCGATGCGCAATAATTACCGATGTTCTTCCGGCAATCATGTGCTCAATACCCTGCTGAATGCGTGCTTCGGTAAGCGTATCAATTGATGAAGTAGCCTCGTCCATGATTAAAATCCGGGGTTGGGCAAGAATAGCCCGCGCAAACGATATCAGTTGCCGCTCGCCCATTGACAGGTTTTCGCCGCCGCTTTCAACTTTTTCGGAAAGACGGTTGGTAAAAAATCCGGCTCCTACCAGTTCAAGCGCTTCAATTACCTCCTTATCGGCAGCATCGGGGCGTGCATATTTTACATTACCGGCAATTGTACCCTCAAAGAGATGCGGTGTTTGCAACACCACGCCTAACTGTTGGTGCAGGCTTTGCTGGGTTTTTGCAG
The DNA here is from genome assembly GCA_002212725.1 of Sphingobacteriales bacterium TSM_CSM. GTDB lineage: Bacteria > Bacteroidota > Bacteroidia > Chitinophagales > UBA2359 > UBA2359. The sequence goes on from MTCR01000074.1 coordinate 7,001, forward strand.
TATAATTTTCGCCGTCAATATAAATAACGCCCTCTGTTGGTTCATAAAACCGGCAAATAAGGTTGGCAATGGTAGATTTACCATGCCCCGTAGGACCAACCAATGCAACAGACTGTCCGGCTTTTATATGCAGGTTCAGGTTTTGCAGCACAGGTTTATCGGGGTGGTAGTAAAAGCCTACGTTTTCAAACAGTATATCGCCTTCAATCTGGTTAAACACACCTGCGCCGGGTTGGTCCTGTATTTCGGGTTGTTCGTCAATGAGTGAAAAAATGCGCTCACCGGCCGACAAACTGCCCTGTGCCTGTGCATAAAATCTTGAAATATCTACAATGGGCAGAAAAATTTGCGTGGCATAACTAAAAAAAGCAGTAAGTGTACCAATGCTAATGCCAACCGGCACAGCCAGCACCATATTGGCGCCTGCCAGCAACACCAGCGCAGCAGCAGCAGAACCAACCAGAATAACCATTGGAAAATACATGGCAGTATAGTAGGCTGCTTTATAGGAGGCTATGCGCATTTGGTCGCTCAATCGGGTAAACTCGTGGCTTACGCGGGTTTCTTGTGTGGTAATTTTGTTTACCTCAATGCCGTTTATGTGTTCAGAATAAGCTGCTGTAATCTCACTGTTCAGTTTTCGGGCCTTGCGTGAGTAGTTGAGTATCAGCAATCGTATTTTTATTGAAATACCAAACAACACCGGCAGTGAGCCTAATACAATGAGCGCAAGTTTCCAGTTGTAAAAAAGCATGGCACCCAAACAGGCAATAATCATGGTAATGCCCCAAACCACTTCTACAAAGCCCCACGATAACAGTTCGGTTACCCGTTGCGAATCGGAAGTAATGCGCGAAAGCAGCCAGCCGGTGGCAGATTTATCATAGTAAGAGAATGATAATTCCTGCAACCGCCCGAACATTTCGCGGCGAAGCTCATACATTACCGTTTCTTCAATATAGCCGGCAAAGCGAATAAAGAAAAATACCCCGATAACCTGTACCACCGCATTTGCAAAAAACAACCCGATGTAAAACCAAAGTTGCCCGTAGTTTACCTGCGGCGTCAAACCCTGCTGCTTTGCCTCCCAATACATTTTTGCGGCAGGGGTAATGGCATTATCAATAAAATACATCCAGATAAGGGGAAACAAAGCATCGGAAACGGCAACCACCATTACCGAAATCACAAAACTCCAAAACCAACGCTTATGCTTAATGGAGTAGGTAAATAACCGTTTTAAAAAGGGCCACAGGGCGCCTTTGCCGGTAAATTCTTTTTCCTGATATTGTTGTATATGTTCCATAGGATTGTGTTAATTTAATATTTCGTTTTCAATAGCCACCTGCACCTGGTAAATACGGCTATAAAAGCCATCTTCTTCCTGCTGCAGTTGGGCGGGTGTGCCGTTTTGAACAATTTGGCCTTTATCCAGCACAATTATACGGCTTGCATGTTGTACAGAAGTAACGCGGTGCGCTATTATAAACACGGTTTTGTTGCCGGTATATTGCTGAAGCGCCATTTGTATGTCGTATTCGGTTTCGGTATCAACGGCAGAAGTAGCATCATCTAAAACCAGAATGGCCGGCGTTTCCAACAGAGTACGGGCAAGAGTTACCCGTTGCTTTTGACCACCCGACAGCGATACGCCTTTTTCACCTACCATTGTGTCATAGCCTTGCGGAAATATGTGAATAATTTCATGAATACTGGCTGCCTGTGCGGCTTCAATGAGTTTTTCTTCTTCCGCTTCGGGGTTTACATAGGCAATATTGCGCTTAATGGTAGTAGAAAATAAAAACGGTTTTTGCAGTACAACGCCTATATTGCTTCGGAGAAATTCTTTAGAATATTTATTTATATTTATTCCGTCTAAAAAAATCTCTCCTTTTTCGGGTTCATAAAACCTCGACAACAAAGCAATTATGGTAGATTTGCCTGCTCCTGTAGGTCCCATTAGTGCCACCTGTTCTCCCGGCTCTACGGTAAAAGATACGTCTTTCAGCACGTACAAATCGGTGCCCGGGTATTTAAACCACACATTTCTGAATGCCACCTGCCCTTTTACCGCGGCATTGGTAATGCCCGAATAATCTTCGGCGGGGGCATCCATAATGGCCGATAGCCGTTCTATAGCCACCAACGCCATACTCATTTGCGACAGTACCCTGCCAATGTTGCGCATTGGCCAGCTAACCATTACAATGTAGGAGTAAAAAGCCGTTAGTTCGCCCACGGTAATTTGGTTGTTGAGGGTAAAATAACCGCCGGCAAGTATGGAAAGGGTTATCTGAAGGTGAAACAACATATCGGAAAGCGGCCAAAACTGCGCATGAAGGTCAACATGTTTTAACCCGATGCTGAGTTTTGCGCGGTTCTGCTTTTCAAAACGGTCAATTTCGGCCTGCTCGCGGGCAAAGGCTTTTACCACCCTTATACCGCCCAAATTTTCCTCAACCAAGGAGGTGAGTTTATCCTGCTCGGCTTCGTGTGCCTCCCAAACAGTACTCTCTCGCTTAAAGAAAATGTACGATTGAATGAATATAAACGGTACAAGACAAACCGCAATGAGAGCATAGGTTACATTCATGTTCAGCATCATGCCAAAAGAAAACAGAAACACGGTACTCAGTAACACCACATCTACCACCTGTGTACCAATAAATTTTCTTACCGTGTCCACATCACCGGTGCAGCGTTGTATCAACTCGCCGGTTGTGGCGGTAATATGAAAACTCATAGGCAACCGCTGAAGGTAGGCAAACAGGTTATCGCGCAGGCGTTTTATGGCTTTTTCGGTGCTTTGGGCAGCTATGGCGCTCGAAACAAACATGGTAGCGCTTCGCAATAAGGCAATAAACAAATACACCAACACAATTGCAGTTAAAACAGTCAGCAGGTTTTGCGGTTGTAATGTTGGAAGCAAGGAGAAAATGAAGCGGCCTATGCTATCGGTAATTGCTACCGCCTCTTTACCACCCGAACCATACCAGCTTATTACCCCGTCTATGGTAACCTGCAACACCTTGGGTTCCAGCATTCTGAAAAACGTGGATACAATGAGCAATACAGCAGAGAGGAGGTAATAAGATTTCCATTTGTGCAAAATGGCAAACAATTTTTTCAAATTTTTCATAGTAACGTATTGGCTTAGAGAGAAATGTAAATAATAAAATAAATAATTTCAGAACGGTTAACAAGTTGGAATAACCAAACCCGTAAACAGGTTACCATGCCCGGTAACCCTGTGCCGGGGTAACCACACATACAAAACCTAATTGAACAGGTATTTTACAATGTAAAACCTGTAAGGGAAGCGGCAAAATTTGAGTTAAAGCAGCAGCGCAGCAGCGTTTTCAAAAGTAAAAAACCGCAAACATGGTTAAAAAAATGTTTGCGGCTGTTTTATGAAAACTAAGGAAATTACAACATGAAATAGGTGTAATGCCAGCGCAAACCCAACATTCGGGCAACCTGCAAGCCGCCGTTTACCACAGTATCATAACCGGGCAGAGAAGGAAAGATAGTATCGGTTATTGTCATAATTGGCTACATTTTTTGGATTAACAAAAAAGGGTTGTACCGCCCCCGCCGTTGCGCACTTTTTTCATAACAATGACAAGACAAAATTAGTTCCCCGATGTTATAAAAATGCGGTAAAAAAATAACCAACCGGGGTTACATGCCCCTTTGCAATTGCAATTTGCTTCGGGTTAATCCAGTTGCATTTCGGGTGTACTGTCATCGGCAAGGAGTTTTCCGGCCGTTTTGGCGCGTATTTCATCTACCGAAACACCCGGCGCGCGTTCAACCAGTTTAAAACCGCCCTGCGGCAGCACATCAAAAACGCCAAGGTCAGAAACAATTCTTTTCACGCATTTAAGTCCGGTTATAGGCAGCGTACAATTGGGCAGCAGTTTGCTTTCACCGTCTTTGCTGGTGTGCATCATGGCAACAATAATATTTTCGGCACCGGCTACCAAATCCATAGCGCCGCCCATGCCTTTTACCATTTTACCCGGTATTTTCCAGTTGGCAATATCGCCGTTTTCCGATACTTCCATGGCACCCAATACCGTAAGGTCAACATGCCCGCCACGTATCATGGCAAAACTGGTGGCCGAGTCAAAAAAACTGCTGCCCGGCAGGGTGGTAACGGTTTGCTTGCCGGCATTAATGAGGTCGGCATCCACTTCTTCTTCGGCAGGAAACGGGCCCATGCCCAGCAATCCGTTTTCCGATTGCAGAATTACCGTCATGCCTTCGGGTATGTAATTTGCCACCAAGGTGGGAATTCCTATACCCAAATTTACATAATATCCGTCTTTGAGTTCCTGCGCAATGCGTTTTGCAATGCCATATTTATCGAGTGCCATAGTGTTGCTATTTGGTGCGAATTTACAAATTTTGCCCGAAACTGCTGCTTTTTTGCGTAAAATGTATCGGCCAATGCCCTTAGCCACCCGCCCGTACAACCCAATTGCCGGGAAACCGGCACAGCAACGCGCTTTTTACACCACCTTTAGCCAAATTAAGCGTACTTTTGCAGGCGGCTTATAAATTAACCAATTATGGATTACCCAAGGCTTATACTGCAAGGCAACAAAATGGCTTCTTTGCAACGGCAACACCCCTGGGTGTTTTCGGGGGCGGTAAAACGCAAAGAGGGAAACCCCAAAGAAGGCGATGTAGTAGAACTTTTTTCGCCCGACGGGCAGTACCTTGCCACGGCACATTACCAGGAGGCCGGCAGCATTATGGCAAGGGTATTGTCTTTTTCCCGCTGCGTGGTTGATGTGCGGTTTTGGGAAGATAAAATTGCAAGTGCCCTGCAATACCGGCAGGCGGCAGGTATTATGCCAACTCCCGAAACAAACGCCTACCGCCTTATACATGCCGAAGGCGATGGCATTCCCGGCCTAATTGCCGATGTTTATAACAACACGGTAATTGTGCAGGCACATACTGCCGGCATTTACCAAAGCCTGACCCAAATTGCACAAGCCATACAGCAGGCGCTGGGCGCACAAATTACAGCCGTTTATAACAAAAGCGCCGAAACCCTGCCGGCCGCTACCCAACTTAAACCCCAAAACGGTTACCTCATTGGCACCGGCAACAGCGGCAACATTATAACCGAAAACGGCTGCCGCTTTTGGGTGGATTGGGAAAGCGGGCAAAAAACCGGCTTTTTTTTAGACCAGCGCAATAACCGCCTACAACTGGCAAAATGGGCGGCAGGTAAAACGGTGCTCAATGCGTTTTGCTATTCGGGGGCATTCTCGGTCTATGCGCTCAGGGCAGGCGCTAACTTAGTACATTCGGTTGACAGTTCGGCAAAAGCCATGCAATGGACCGACCGAAACGTGGAACTGAACGGACATTTTGCAGATAACCACCAATCTTTTACCTCCGATGTAATGCCGTTTTTGCAAAATTCGCCCCAAAAATACGACCTCATTATCTTAGACCCGCCGGCTTTTGCCAAAAATCTCAAGTCAAAACACCAGGCCGTACAGGGTTATAAACGGCTCAATGCCCGTGCCTTGTCTGTTATTGATAAAGGTGGTATTTTGTTTACCTTCTCCTGTTCGGGGGTAATTGATGGGGCGCTGTTTTACGATACCATACGCGCCGCCGCCATAGAAGCAGGCCGAAGCATACGCCTCATGAAACGGCTTGGGCATCCGCCCGACCACCCGGTAAACATTTACCACCCCGAAGGCGAGTACTTGAAAGGATTATGTTTGTATGTGGAGTAGCAAGAAAGAGCAGTTGCCGCTCTCCCCTGCCCTGTTACCGCAACCGTTGGTAATCGCGCGGGTCAAAAGCCTGCCTTACGCCCTCGCCAATAAAGGTTACGGTGGTAAGGGTAAGGAAAATAATAA
>MTCR01000023.1 GCA_002212725.1 Sphingobacteriales bacterium TSM_CSM
TCTTGTTCCCTGCTGATTGGAAGCGTTGACCAAACAGCAAAAAAACTTTGCGGAACTTTGCGCAAAACTTTGCGTTCTGTGCGGTAAAAAATGAAAGGTACAACCTGAATAAGTACTGAAAACTAAAAAACAACCACATTGAGTTGATAACCCGAAATGGAAAAATAAGCAAGAAACATGCAATTTTACAGCACCAAACACCAATCAACGCCGGCAAATCTGGAAGAAGTGGTTATGCAGGGGCTTCCGCCCGATAACGGCTTGTATATGCCCGAGGAAATAAAACCCATGCCCCCCGGATTTTGGCAAAACATAGACCGGCTTTCATTTCCCGAAATGTCGTACCAACTGGCCTTGCAGTTGTTGCAAGATACCATACCGCCGCAGGTGTTGCGGCAAATTGTATATGATGCGGTAAATTTTGAAGCGCCGGTTGTGCCCTTAACCCCTCAGTTGCGTTGCCTTGAGTTGTTTCACGGGCCGTCGCTGGCGTTTAAAGATTTCGGGGCGCGGTTTATGGCGCGCATGATGGGGTATTTTGTCGGGCAATCGGCTCAAAAGTTATACATATTGGTAGCCACATCGGGCGATACCGGCGGAGCGGTAGCCCAAGGTTTTTTAAACACACCGGGCATTGAGGTCATTATCCTGTATCCCGGCAATAAAATCAGCCGTTTGCAGGAGCAGCAACTTACCGCATTGGGCGGCAACATAACAGCGCTGGAAGTGGCAGGCACTTTTGATGATTGTCAGCGGTTGGTGAAATCGGCCTTTTTAGATACCGGACTTCGCAGCGCCATGCGGCTTTCATCGGCCAACTCCATTAACCTGGCCCGGCTAATTCCGCAGGCATTTTACTACATTCAGGCCTATGCACAGGTAAAAAATGAGGGGCGAGAGGTGGTTTTTTGCGTGCCAAGCGGCAATTTTGGCAACCTTACCGCCGGTTTGCTGGCCAAACGCATGGGGCTGCCTGTTAAACATTTTGTAGCTGCCAACAATGCCAACGATGTGTTTACCCATTACCACCGAAGTGGGCGGTTTGAACCGAGGCCATCGGTAAAAACTTATTCCAATGCTATGGATGTGGGCAACCCCAGCAACCTGCAACGCATTGAAGACCTGTACAATCACAACCTGTCCGAAATAAGAGCCGATATTGCCGCATACAGTTTTACCGATGAACAAACCCTGGCCGCCATGAAGGAAGCATACGCCAAATATGGCTATATCATGTGTCCGCATACGGCAGTTGGCTACCTGGGCATTCAGCAGTATTTTGCAGATTACCCCGACACCAACACCACAGGCATATTTTTGGGTACGGCACACCCGGTAAAGTTTCTGGATATTGTAGAGCCGGCGCTGCATATTACCGTTCCGGTGCCCGAAAATTTACAAAAACTCATGCAGCAACCCAAGCAGGCGGTTGCCATGAGTACGCAATACGAAGATTTAAGGCTATTTTTGTTGCAGAAAAACAAAAAAGACCATACCACCGCCTAACCCGGGCACCCTTTGCCGCAATATTGCCTACCGTTTACCTAACCTCTGCCAATTATGAGCGCAGCCCAAAACATACGCATACAATTTATTACCGTTTCTGTAGGCATTATTTTATTGCTCATAAAATTTTATGCCTTTAAAATTACCGGCTCCAACGCCATTTTAACCGATGCGCTGGAATCTATCATAAACGTGGTGGCAGGTTTTGTGGCTTTATACAGCCTCATACTGGCCAACGTACCTACCGATAGAAACCACCCCTACGGACATGGCAAAGTAGAGTTTCTTTCGGCAGGGTTTGAAGGCACGCTTATATTTATTGCGGGAGTGGTCATTAGTGCAAAATCGGTATATAACCTGTTTTTTCCGCACGAGTTAAGCAGTGTGGACATAGGGCTGGCGCTTACCGCTTTTGCCGGATTGGTTAACTACATTATGGGAGTTATTCTGGAACACAGAGGACACAAAACCAATTCGCTTACCATGGTGGCCGATGGCAAGCACCTTAAATCCGATGCCTACTCCAGCGCAGGGCTGGTTATAGGGTTGGTTATTATTTTTATTACCAAAATTGCCTGGATTGATAATGTGGTGGCGCTGTTGTTTGGCCTGCTCATTGCATTTACCGGGCTTAAGGTGGTGCGCCATTCGGTAGCCGGAATTATGGACGAGGCCGATGACGAACTCAACTCAAAGGTAATTAAAATATTAAACGCCAACCGCACCGAAAACTGGATTGACGTGCACAACCTGCGCATTATACGCTACGGCGCCCGCCTGCATATAGATTGCCACCTTACCATACCCTGGTACTTTAAAGTGCGCGAGGCACACGACGAGGTGGACAAATTAGAGCAACTGCTGGCGCAAAGTTTTGACTCTAACGTGGAATGCTTCATTCACCTTGACCCCTGCATACCCGAAGCCTGCCGGTTTTGCCCCAAAACAGCCTGCCCGCAACGCCAAACCGATTTTGCACACCTCATTAACTGGCTGCCCGAAAACGTATTACTTAACCAAAAACACGGTTACCAGTACATCGGTAAAGATTAAATTGCCAATCCGTTCACTATTACCAAAACAATGTCAATTACGGGGTAATTGCTTTTGTTAATATATATGCACCAAACAACTTAAATAAATCATGTAAAAATATCTTCCCGTAAGTATTGCTTTTTTAAGCATAATGGTTTACCTTTGTAAAAACACAGCATTTTACACGTAAAACCGAATGCTATGAAACAACACATTACCCCCCCATTATGTATTAACGCTTGTTATACAATTTAGTGCTATGTTAATACTGCTTTTTACAATTCAACACACAACAAAGGCTCAGAGCAGTTTTAACTACAATTGCTTAGAAGACGACGAAACTGAAATAGAATTAAATGTCGATGGAAATCCAGCCTATATGGCTGACGAAGCGGGCTGTACCGAGCCGGATGCCTATTGGAATTACAGCGATGACTTTTTAGACCATTGCCTTAAAACCTCTGTATGCGCACTCGACTATCATAAAAATGATATTGGATTTGGATTATGTACTTCCTGTATCTGCGAAGACGGCAGTACCAATTCTGAATGTCCTCTCAAACCCGATTTAGTGGTGTCGCCATGGATGGCGCAAAACGGCGACCAATCTCTAACCATTGATTTCTTTACGCTAAAACTACTCCTCAATACCAGCGTTGCCAATATCGGTTCCGGACCTTTTGAAGTAGAAAGGAAAGGCGAATATTTTTGCTGTCCGATTGGAGCAGTCGGTGTAACCGGTTGCGAATCAATAAACTATCCTTCGGAAAGTTGTCCCGATGGTTTTGAACTAAAAGAAAAACTGAAACAAATAATTTACAAAAAACCGCAACCTCCAGTGTCCGGCGATTGGTTGATGGGCTATGAAGATAATGAAAATGATGCGATGACTGTAATTTACCATCCCGAACACGGGCATTTGCATACCGAAAACTGGTTTGTAACAACCTTGCGGAAACGTCCCGATATGTCCGACCCCAACTATGACGAACCATTAAATTGGGAAACAGTTTCGGATGTTCAAAAAATCAGTTTTTGTATTGTAAACGGTAAATCTTGCGTTTGCGCACGACCTTATGCCTGCACCGACGTAATGGAAACAGATGCTTTAAGTCTATTGGATAATTATGTTGGCACTGAAGATAACATTTGGGCAGATTCAGACGATCCAATCTGGGACGACCAGGAAATTTTAAAAAACAAATTGGCACAGTTTCCTAACTACTTGTTGGGTAAACACTACCAGTGCGAAGAAACAACTCATCAGGGATTGGCCCCCGGAATGTTGGATATTTACGGTTATGAATTGCCCGGCAATTTTATTGCTCTACCCTGCGATTTAGCTGCCGGTACTTACTATGTAGTCATGCAGGTTGACCCGCTTAATATTTATGAAGAAGAAAATAACAATAATAATGTCGCCATAGTACCTGTAAACATCAATTCACCTCTGTCAGACCCCGTACCCGAATCGAACGCAATTATCACAGACTTAGGCGAAATTTACGGCGAATCGCCCGACGAAGTTACTTGGTCATCCTTCAACCGCATTAACGGAATTGTAAAAATTGAAAACGGCAAATCGCTCACCATTGAACACTGCACCGTTGAGTTTATGACCCCAAACAGTGGAATAGTGGTGGAAAAAGGCGGTGTCCTACATGTTCACAATGCAGTTTTGAGTGGAAATGAATGTTTGGGTAATGTGTGGAAGGGAATTTTGGTAAAAGGTGATGCCGACAATCCTTTATTTGATGGCACAGATTATAATCATGTACATCATGGAGTTGTGCATATCGAAAACTCGATTGTTAAAGATGCACTTGCCGGAGTTCAGGTAGGCGATTATGGCGTATATCCTCCAACTTCACTAATTACCATGGGCGGCGGAATTTTGGAGCTGAAAAACAGCAGGTTTATCAATAATTCCGTAGCCATATTTTATATGCCTCATTTTGTGCCCGGTTCTATCAATCCCAGAGAAGCAACTGTTGAAATAACTGCTCCCTTTAAAGCCGATCACCTTTTCCCCAACCTCGGTTATACCGGAATTTTAATCCGCAACAGAGAACTGGCAATCATAGACTGCCATTTCAGTAATACCGATTATACCATGCCTGAAGAAGAACGCGGCAACGGAATTGTTGCTTATATGTCAACCATTGCTGTTGGAGATTCCGACCCCCTGTTAGCCTGCACGTTCAATAAGATGTACAAAGGCATTGACACTTACGCCCAAGGTTCTTTGTTAAGTAGCGTCTATATCCTCAACAATACCTTCACGAGCGTAAACAAAGGCATTACGCTGAACGGAAACGCCATGAGCCAAATTTCGGGCAACACATTTGAATTCCTGCAGCCCGATGATTATGCCATATATGGCATTGGCACTCAAGGCATAGAAATAGACCACAATACGCTGGTGGTCAGCAGCATTCCCGACCCCACCAGCAACAAACCCTTTGGCATTACCCTCCGAAACAGCGGAAAAATTACCAACATTATTCATAACAATACCTTTAAAGCCATCGTAAACGATGCCTGCCCTACCCCCGGGTTGACCTGCTTGTTCCGCTTCCGAAGTTCCGTCCAAATAGAAGGGGGCAACAACTCTAATGTACTCATAGACTGCAACAACTTTACCGCCCTCGGCGACTATGACATCCGAATCTTCGACAGCCAAGATTTTAATGACCAGGGAGGATGTGACCCAATTGAACCCAATATCAATCCCACCGCCAACAACTGGCATAACCCCGCTACAGACCCATCTTCTTACCATATATATTACCACAACACCTCAGAAAGTTTTGAGGTTACCTACCAACCCGGTTACGAACCGACTTTGATAAGTGAGAACGTAATGTTACAAGAACCTTGCAACACTGACGAAAACGACTGTGAAAGCTTCATTTTTGAAGGAGGCGAAATAGAAGAACGCATTGCATTTTTGCAAGACCGCATGAGTCAAAGCGTGACAGAACTCGAAAATGAACGATTTTTTGCCGAACTGATTCGCACCTACTTGCAAAACGATATGCTGACAGAAGCCAAAGCAGAAACCCAAGCCCGCAACGACAACGAAGGTTTAAAAATACTGATAGCCACCTATACGGACGAGCGCAACCTAAGTTTAGCCGACAGTCTGCTGCAAATCCTGCCTCTGCAAACACCTGAAGATGCCGACTTTTACGACTTTTTTTCCGCCTATCTGTACGAACTCTGGAACAATTCTGACTTAATGCCTTTTGAGGGCAAAGCGTTAAGCCCTGCCGCCTTACAGATGCAGTATATGGCAAACGATGAACATTCGGCATCAAACACCGCCCTTTTCGCCCAGTCCGCAATTGCATCTTTGTATAAGACGGGGTTTTCGCGTATGCCCGAAGAAGTTTTGAAAAATAGGGTCGAACCTAAAAAACTATCTCAAAACATCTTAATAAGCCCGAACCCTGCCCAAAACTATCTCAGTTTATTCATTAATGGTGAAGAACAGCATGGCATTATTCGAATATACACTACTACCGGTTATTTGATTATTTCTGTTCAAACCACCAACGGTTACGTGTCTTTGAATACGTCAACTTTAGCCAACGGTATATATATCTGCGAATTTGTCGGAGGTAACGGAATGAAAAGCGTAAGTAAATTTGTTGTTCTCCGTTAATCTAAAGACCTCTGCAACAGCATTATAGCAGAGGTCTTTTATATTATAAAACTTTGGGTATGAAAAACGTAATATCCCTGATGTTTGTGTTTGCTTTTATGGAATTTTATCCAATAAAAAATATATCTGCACAGACTTTCACTTATTTTAATAAAACTTATAAACCGGACACAATAAATATTTTATCACCGGCTTGTCTTTCCATATCAGATGGTTATTTGTTTGCAGGTTCGTATGGGTCTTACAATACGTTAAAACATGGTTTCTACATCCGCAAAACCGATTTATCGGGCGAAACCCAATGGTTTCAAACCTTTGAATACGGCAACCACACCATATATGCCATAGGCGGCGGTATTCTTACAAAAGCACATAACGGAACTTATATGTTGGTAGGGTCCCGCACCTATGAAAGCGGGTTGAATCAGGATATTGTGATGATTAATTTTTTGGAAGACGGCACTCATCTATGGACAAAAATCATAGAAAACCCCAATACTATTGAATACCCCTACCAAATCACCCCCACACAGGACGGCGGCTACATTATGTGCGGCATACAGCGCAGCTTCTCTTCCTCCAACCGTTTCTACGTGCTTAAAACCGATGCTTGGGGGAATAAGGAGTGGGACAGAGTATATAATCCACTACAACATGCCTCGGCCTTTTCTGTTTTTGAAACATTTGACGGATATATAGTAAGCGGATATATGTATAATGCCGTCACAAACTATGATATGGTGATTGTGCAAATTGATAAGCTCGGTGATGTTATATGGCAGAAATTTTATGGCGGCAATGATAGTGACAGCGGATGTTTATTGTCTTCCAATGCTGACGGTAACTCATATCTCGCAATAGGTTCAATAAAAAGTGACAATAAAAAAAAACCTTTTATTTTCTCTATAGACATGCAAGGCAACATTTTGTGGCAAAAGATGTATGAAACAGAAGTAAGGGCTTTGCAAGAAGCACCAATATTCAGAACTGAAAATGATGGTGCAATTTGCATCTATGGGTTTGATAATCAATTTGGTAAAACCGATATAAGGATTTTTAAGTTTACCTCCACCGGCGACACTCTTTGGACCCGCACCATTCCGGGACTAAATCCTAATGATAATTGGTATTTGAAAGACATAGCCGCCGCTCCCGACGGTGGCTACATATTTTCGGGTTTCAACTATTCGCAGCAGAGCAGTTGGGTCGTCAAAACAGACAGCCTCGGCAATACATGCAGCTTTATAGGTTGCGACAGCACGGTAGTGGTAGAAGTACTGCCCGGCATCCCTTCCAATTCAAACCCGGAGGTAGCGGCAATGGTCTATCCTGTTCCTGCTTCGACCCATCTCTTTATCCGCTACCAAATACCTGCCGGCATTTTACCCTCCGGTGGCGCAGTGTGGCGTTTGTATGATGCTCTCGGCAGGCAGGTTGCAGAGGAAACATTACAAGGCAGCACAGGGACAGAACAAGTACCGGTTGAACATCTTCCTGCGGGTATCTACTACTATCGTGTTGTTCTTCCATCATCGGGGCAGGCGGTGGCGAGCGGGAAGGTGGTGGTAGAGTAGAAATTACGAATTATGATAGACGCACGGCCGTGCGTCTGTACGGGTAATGAGAGAGAAAATTCACAGCATCGGCATATTTTATTTACTATCTTTCGGCAAATAAAATCAGGTTCATCTTTAATGCCTTGCAAATTATGGTTCAGATAATAGTCCTTATGCTTTTATGCTACTTACAAAACGATATGCTGGCCGAAACCAAAGCCGACCTGCGCACCCGCAATACCACCGAAAGCGACAAACTGCTTGCTGCCACCTACTATACCGAATACAAGGCAGACAGTGCTTGGTTATACCTAAACAAAATACCTGCCGACAACGCCGAAAACACAGCGTTTAAAGACCTGTATGCCCAACTTTTGCAAGGTATAGATCCCCCTGCGGGCAGTGGTAAAGCCATGGGCATACAAGAAGCATACCTTCGCCAAACTGCTCTGCAAGAACAAATAGCAAGCGCCCCCATAGCCCAAGCCATTAATGCCTGCTATTATGGCGAGGCCTACTACAAAAACGTGAAACCGACAACTACAAAGCAAGTAATGAATGTATCTTGCAAACAAACCTTGTTGTCGGTGTTTCCAAATCCTGCCAAGAATTATGTACACTTTATGATGCCCACCGATGGCAAGCAATACCACATAATTATAACAAACATGTACGGCAAACAAGTAGCAGTACATCTGTTAGAAAACGGTAAGTTAGTTTGGAATACCGATAATCTGAATAGGGGATTGTACTTCTGTGCGTTAGTAAAACAAAACGGCGAAATAGTAGAAACCCATAAGTTAATTATTGTCCGTTAATTTCTTAACCCTAAGAGCGCATATTGTCTAAATAGTTAGTATGCGCTTTTTTATATTTATCAGCTAAACATGAAAAAATTATTTATTCTAATAAATTTAAGTATGTTTTCTTGTCTCGGTTATGCGCAAATTACAAATGCTTATATTTTTAACAAATACAATACTGTTGATACGGGGTTAGTATCTGTAGTAGCTGTAAAACCAACCAATAATGGTTATTTGTACGTGGGAGATATAGATGCTGTGAATGGATTTTCGGGCACCTATATGCAAACCATAAATCAAAGAGGCGAGAAGATTACTACGCATATCCTATATGGAGAAACCTGTTACAGCACTATTTATTTGGGAGGATGTTTGCAATATAGCGCAGATAGCAATTTTGTAGTTGCTTTTAACAAAGGATCTCAATATCACAATATGAATTTTATGTTGATAAAATTTCAGGAGAATGGGCAGGTGCTTTGGCTTCATGAATATGAAAGACAGTATAATCAAAATACTGCTCAAGTTGTGAGTTGTTTTGATGGCGGTTTCTTAATAACTGGTTTATCACAACAATACTTCACCCCTACCAGCGTTGGACCAGCTCGGATACATGTCATTAAAACGGATAACAATGGAGAAGAAGAATGGGAATACATCTACCCCGCTAATAATGTAGGGCCCACACACGCTTCACAAACTGCCGATGGGGGGTATATCATATCGGGCTACCAGTACAATACCGCCACCGGATATGATATGTATGCACTTAAAATAGACGCATTGGGCATGGTAGAGTGGGAAAAAACTTATGGCACTCCAGTAGATGACGGTGGATGTAGTGTGCAAAGCTACCCCTTGGGCGGGTATTATTTAGTAGGGCTAAAATGGGTGGGAGGATTTACCAAAGCCCTCTACAGTGCTTGGTTAGACGATGCAGGCAATGTAATCTATTCAAAAACAATAAGCAAAAATGAAGTGTTTATTATTGATTCTAATCCTGTTTATTTAGAAGATGGAAGTTATGTTGGTGTAACCAACAGTTACGGTCCTCCGCCAATATGGGAGGTAGCATTTACCACCTTCAACAACAGTGGCGAAATAGTATCGGAAATCCCCATCAGCAGCGGCTTACCAGGTGAAGATTACATACGCGACCTTGAACCCACGCCCGACGGCGGTTACATACTGGCCGGCTTTAATTACACCGTGCCACAAAGCAGTTGGGTGGTCAAGTTAGGTCCCAATGGCGAGTACTGCGGCACAGCCCCTTGTTTAGATAGTTTGTATGTAACCGCTATAACTCCCCCCCACAATGAGACAATCACTCGGGCAGAGGTTTACCCCAACCCCGCTAAAGGCAGTGCCACCATTACCTACACCCTGCCCCCGCAGCTACCCTTTGCCGTTTTAGAGTTGTATAACTTACAGGGAGAAAAAGTGCGGTATTGGGTGCTGCAACCCTCCCCTAATCCCTCCCAAAGGGAGGAAATTACCCAAACCCTCAATTTAGAGGGCATACTGCCGGGCATGTACGTATGGCGTTTGGCATTACCGGGCGGCTATGAGCAGTATGAAGTAAGCGGTAAGGTGGTAGTAGAGTAGCCTCACGGTAGTTCCGATACTTGTATCGGATTAACATATTTAAGCGATACAAGTATCGCTGCTACCTGCTATTTCGGCATAATTTTTTTGCTATCTTTCGGCAAATAAAATCAGGTTCATCTTTAAATCCCTGCAAATTATGGTTCAGATAATAGTCCTTATGCTTTTATGCTACTTACAAAACAGTATGCTGGCCGAAGCCAAAGCAGAAACCGAAGCCCGCAACGATAATGTAGGCTTAAAAATACTAATTGCCACTTATACAGACGAACGCAACCTTGCCAAGGCCGACAGCCTGCTGCAAACCCTGCCAATTCAAACATCAGAAGATGCCGATTTTTATGCCTTTTTTTCGGCATATCTCTACGAACTTTGGAACAATACCGACCTTATGCCTTTTGAGGGAAAAGCAATAAGCCCCGCTGCTTTGCAAATTCAAAGCATGGCTGCCGAAAGCAACAACAACAACCGTATAATCTTGTTAGCCCAAGCTGCTACCGCATTGCAAAAAAGCAGCCAATACCACCGTACCCCGTCCGACCTTAAAATTATCCCGCAGACAAACAGTTACAAAAAAGCTGCTTTGCAGATAGTGCCTAATCCCGCTCAAAACGAAGTTTTTATTTCGTTGCGAACCAACGATTGGGAACAAATAATCAGCCTGAATGTGTACAGCCTAACAGGCAAGCTTCTGCAAATTCTACCCCTGCTTAATCACTCTGCCCATAAGCCCATAACCCTCAATACTCAAACCTTGAGCAACGGCTTATATATCTGTCAACTTACCACCCAAAGCGGCAAAACGCTTACCGGCAAACTTCTCATTTCCCGGTAATTCCTTTAATTCGGAAAGCATCATACACTTTTGTCGTTATTCCAAGCAACAAAAGTGTATGGTATTTTTTAAATAAAATAGACATGAAAACCTTACGAAATATTTATATTCTTATTTTGCTCTGCCTTTATTTTCCACTCACGGCACAGACATTTACCTACTTCAACAAAATTTTTAAGCCCGATACCATGAACATTCTTTCGCCAGCTGTTTTAGTCGTGGAAGATGGGTATTTAACGGTAGGAGGCTTTAATTCTTTCAACAATTATTCAGCTTTGTTCATACGCAAACTTGATTTTGAAGGAAATACAGAATGGTTCAATATAGTAGAAGACGGTTACACGCTTACAGCTATCATAGGAGGCGGCATACTGGAAAGAACTACGGATGGCAACTTTATTATGGTAGGAATGAGAGATACAATAGGTATATCCGGCAACTTGGATATTATTATGATAAAATTCAACGGAAATGGCGATGTTATTTGGAAAAAAACACACGGAACAAGTACTACAGTAGAAGGGATTTACCACATCACCCCCACACAGGACGGCGGCTACATTATGTGCGGCATACAGCGCAGCTTCACTACTTCCAATCGTTTCTATGTTCTCAAAACAGATGCCTGGGGGAATAAAGAGTGGGATAATACATATAGTAGCAATTTGAAAGGTGCTGCATTCTCAGTACATGAAACACCTGATGGTTACATTATAGGGGGGTACATCGTTAATACTTTGAGCGATACAGATATGTTTGTCGTTAAAACAGACAAATACGGAAACTTAATCTGGAGTAACAGTTATGGAACAAACGAAAGCGATTCCGCTTGCTTTTTAACGCCATATAACAATGATACTTTCATTATGTCGGCATCGATTAAAGAAGGAGATGTTAGGAAACTTTATCTTTCCAAAATAAATTTAGAAGGAGATATTTTAGGCAATCCTTCAATATTCCAACTTGCAAATGTAGTTACTTTTCAAATTCACGTATTGGTTAATCCAAATGATTTGAGTGTTACAGGAATTAGCAGTTTTATGAATAATGTCGGCGGAACCGAGCCGTATTTATTGCATTTTAACGAGAATTTTTCCTTATTGTGGTATTATCCGTTATCGGTTTCGTTTCCTTCGGACGATTGGTATCTGAAAGACATAGATTCTACTCCCGACGGAGGTTGGGTGCTATCCGGCTTCAACTACTCGCAGCAAAGCAGTTGGGTCGTCAAAACAGACAGCCTCGGCAATACATGCAGCTTTATAGGTTGCGACAGCACGGTAGTGGTAGAAGTAATGCCCGGTATTCCATCCAATTCAAACCCGGAGGTAGCAGCAATAGTCTATCCTGTTCCTGCTTCGACCCATCTCTTTATCCGCTACCAAATACCTGCCGGCATTTTACCCTCCGGTGGCGCAGTGTGGCGTTTGTATGATGCTTTCGGCAGGCAGGTAGCAGAGGAAACATTACAAGGCAGCACAAGAATAGAACAAGTACCGGTAGAACACCTGCC
Organism: Sphingobacteriales bacterium TSM_CSM; assembly: GCA_002212725.1. Lineage (GTDB taxonomy): Bacteria > Bacteroidota > Bacteroidia > Chitinophagales > UBA2359 > UBA2359. Next base: position 12,521 of record MTCR01000023.1, read on the forward strand.
GGCGGGTATTTACTACTATAGGGTTGTGTTGCCCGCATCGGGGCAAACAGTGGCAGGCGGTAAGGTGATTATTGATTGATAATGGATAATGCGCAATGTTTTTTACTATCTTGCATTCAATAATCATCAGGTTCATCATTAAATCCTGCAAAACATGGTTCAGCAGATATTTCAGCGCAAGACCTTACAGGTTTTCAAAACCTGTAAGGTCTGCCACCCCAACACCCCCGAAAA
>MTCR01000119.1 GCA_002212725.1 Sphingobacteriales bacterium TSM_CSM
TAGACTCCCTCGGCAACTGGCAATGGCATCAGGTGTATAACCCTACTCCCCCCACTATCTCTTGGATGTCAAGAGATATAGCCGGACATATCATCACCACATCCGACGGAGGAGTGCTAATGAGTTATATAGCAGATAAGCCAAATATTGCCCTGCGCATAAACTATGTACACAAACTCAATGCACAACACCAAACTGAGTGGATTATTGATGCTTATTGCAGAGGCGGCGGCGGTCCGTCCCTTATTCAGTTGGCAGACAGTAGTTACTTTGTAGCGGGCAGCTATTATTTAGACGATGGGTTATATAATAAGAATGCCGAAATTTTAAAATTATCGCCGCTTGGGGAGTTACTTTGGCGCAGACAATTTGGTGGAAATGGTGATGATTATGTCTATGATGCCATCGTCCAAGACCACGACTACAGCGGCAGGAGCGGCTATGTGCTTTGTGGCAGAACAGAAAGCAACCTGCCACCCGGCAGGGCAGATGCCTGGCTGGTACGCTTAAACTGCATGGGGCTGCTCACCGTGCCGCAGGCAGCATTTATGGCAATACCTTTTCCTGCCATGCCACAAACCATAGCCTTTGCCAACCAAAGCCAATATGTATATCCCGACAGCATAGACGGCGGGCATTATATTTTAGATTGGGGAGATGGCAGCCCGCCCTACCTCTGCGGGCAAGGCTACAGCCCCTGCTCAGAAAACACCATACCCCACACCTACCAAACAGAGGGCATTTACGGCGTTACCCTGCAAGCCATTGTCTGCAACGATACTTCTACGCTTACACGCGCCGTGTGTATAGATTTCGCACCCAACCCACAAGCCGCCTTCACCTACACCGATTTTGGCGGCATGGTACAATTTACCAACCTCAGCCAAAACAGCTACCTTGCGCAAGGTGGCTACTTTAGCTGGGATTTTGGCGATGGCAGCCCGCCCGTATATGATGCCAACCCCGCACACACCTACACCGATAACGACAATTTTACCGTTACCCTCACCCTCATTGTTTGCCAAGATACCTCCGTTTACATGCAGTTTGTACAAGTGCAAACGGTGGGTATGCCACAAACTCCCCCCCGCTTTGAGGGGGGGCAAGGGGGGGAGCAGGTGGTAGTATATCCAAATCCCGCCCAAAACACGCTGCAAATCAGCCGCTCGTTGAGCGAAGTCGAAACGAGCTTTTCCCTCTACACCCCCGCCGGTCAGTTGGTATTACAAACCCCGCTTGTTTCGACAAGCTCAACAACCGCGGCAGGTTCAACAACCGCAAACACTACAACCCACACTCTATCGGTAGCGCACCTGCCGGCGGGTATCTATTTTTATGTAGTCAGCGGTATTGTCGGAGAAGACTCCGACAATGGCGACAACGGCGGCAGCATGGTGCTGGCTCGGGGCAAGGTGGCGGTGGTGCGGTAGAAAGTCTTAGTGTTGTCGGAGGGGACTCCGACAACGGCGGTATTAGCGGCGGCAAGGTATTGGCGCGGGGTAAGGTGGCGGTGGTGCGGTAGAAAGTTTTATGAAATTTGGTATTTGCGTTAGTGTTGTCGGAGGGGACTCCGACAACGGCAACAACGGCAACAACAACGGCGGCGGCGTGGTACTGGCGCGGGGTAAGGTGGCGGTGGTGCGGTAGAAAGTCTTATGAAATTTGGTATTTGCTGCCGTCAGGTGAGGATATGTTACTGTAGAGTTGTGTAGCTTATTTGCGGATTAATGCGGCCGGCATTCGGGGTTAATCTTCCGCTTCGTTTTCCAAATCTTCTTCGTGGCTTTCGCGCCATTCATACACCCAGGTAGATTGAATCATTTCTAAGTGGCCTTCGTTGCAGTCTTCGCGGGCGCCAACAAAATTGTCAATTTGCAATACCCACTCCAGCAGGTCGGTAAAGCGGATGCGGTATATTTTACCCTCATCAAACCGGGGTCCGAAACGCTCGTACAGTTTTATGGCTATGTCTTCGTAGTCTGACCAGTTAATTGGCGGTTCTTCTAATTTTAAAGGCATGGAGAATTAGGAGTTGTGAATTATGAATTATGAATATGAATGGGTGTGTTTTATTGGTTTCGTTTGTTGGGCTTAGTGTTCGTGCCCGATGATGTCGGTTTGGTTGGGTATGGTAATTTCTATGTTACCGGCGCCTTCGAGTAAAACGCATTGGCAGGCCAAGCGCGATTCGAGGCGCGGATTCGAGGCGCGGTCAACATAATCTTCTTCGCGTTCGGTCATTTCTTCCAAAAAATGTTGTCCCTGGTTTACATAAATATGGCAGGTGGTACAGGCACACACGCCGCCGCAGTTGTGGTTAAGGTGTATGTTGTTAAGCAATACGGCTTCCAGCAAAGATATATCGGGTTCTGCTTGTATGGTAACCGGCGCTAAATCGGGTTGTTCAAAATTTACTTTTACCTGGTACATGAAAAATAGGGTTGGTTCGGGCAGGAGATATTAATTGCATCAAAAAAACACAAATCGGGGTTAAAAGTTCATAGGGCGTTTTAAAACATAGCTGTGGCAGGTTGGTCAGGTTATTCGGGGAAAGGCAGTTTCAGGTTACCATGATACATTTTTGCAATGCTTTCCGATAAAATTCGGTAAAGATGCCGGTATTGGGGTTGCGTTTCCAGGAGTTGCAGGTGTTGCGTAATGGTATGCACATCGGCGCGTTTTGCGGGGCCGGTTTGCACGTTTCGGGGCGGTTGCTGTTCGGTTTTTTTTAGGGTTTCGGCAATAAGCGGTTTCAGAATTTCAAAGGGCACACCGTTTGTTTGGCAAATATCATCGGCAATAGCCAACAGGTGGTTGGTAAAATTGTTGGCAAAAACGGCGGCCACGTGCAGTATGCGGCGCTGCTCATCGGTTATGGCATACACGCGGGGGCTAAGGGTGCGGGCAATGTTTTGCAAAAACGCAGCATCGGCAGGTAAAAGGGCATCAATACAAAAGGGCACCTGTTCAAAATGCACGGTATGTGCGGCGGTAAAGGTTTGAAGCGGGTAAAAAATGCCCCTGCGCGGATGTTTGGCAAGTGTGCTCATGGGCGTAGCGCCCGATGTGTGCGCCACCACGCCGGGTACGGCAGGCATGGTTTGGGAAACGGCAGCTACGGCATCATCGGCCACGGCAATAAGGTACAGCCCGGTGTGGGGCAGCAGTTGTGCTAAATGTGTGGTAAATTGCGTTGTTTTGGGCAAAAAAGACATCAGTTCCTGCCAATGCGCGGGAGTGCGGTTATATATTTGCACTATGTGGTGGCCTGCCGAGTGCAGCGCTTTGGCAAGGTGCTGCCCCACGTTACCTGTGCCTAATATGGTAATGGTAGCCATGGCGGTAAATCAGTAGGTTATTTTTTGGGTACTGTTCAACCAATCGGTAAATGGCTGTGCTGCTTCGGGGCAAGGCAGTTGAATAAACGGAATTTTGCGGTTTTCGGGCAGTTGGGTAATTTCATCGTAAATAAACCGGTCATCAAAACCTATGGCGGCGGCATCGTAACGGTTGTTGGCATAAAAAACGCGGTCGGGACGTGCCCAATAAATAGCGCCAAGGCACATGGGACAAGGCTCACAACTGGTATATAAATCGCATCCGGTAAGCTGAAAATTACCCAAAACAGTACAAGCTGCCCGAATGGCCATTACTTCGGCATGGGCGGTGGGGTCGTTGGCGGTGGTAACGCAATTGCTGCCGGTTGCAATAATTTCGCCGTTTTTTACCACCACTGCCCCAAACGGGCCGCCGGTGCCCTGCTGTACCGACTGTGCCGACAACCGAACCGCTTCCAGCATAAAATGGTAATCGGGCGTATTGTATTCGGTCATGTGTTTTGTATATTTTGATTTCCGGTGCAAGATAGCAAGCGCAAGGCTAATTTGCTATAAATGAAATGTTTAATTATGCTTTGGGCTTTTGCCTGTTATGCGTGCCTTCAACTTTGCGCAGTCGCCGTGCTTAAATGCGGGGTTGGTTATTTGGTGTGTTGAGCAAAGTGGAAACACCCGTATTTTCTCTGCAAAGCTCAGAGAACCGGTTCCGAAGAGTTGCGCATAAAGAAACGCACTGTACTGCAATACAAAAGCATTTACCCTTCCCCCAGGCACCGTTATTTTACAGTATCAACCAAATACCAGGCCACCAACAATAAAACTGGCAAGAGCACCATTACCCAACTCCATGCCGGTTGCTGCAAAACATAGCGCAACACAATGCTTGCTATAAGGCAAAATACGAACAAAACCGTTACCCACGCAGTAGGGTCGGTACTGCCGGTAAAACTGTTTCGGAAACCTTTTGCTATAACAATAAATACAGTTAGCAGGCAATTAACACACCACAATAACCAAAACAGTAGTTTCATGGCAATTTATTATTTAATTACACCTTGCGGAGGTTTAAAATTTCCGAAAGGTATTAAAAAGCCATATACTTTTGGGGCAAATTGCGGCAATTCTTTCCTTGGGGTTATTAACTTTGCCCGAACAAAGCAAAAGAACTAAATTGCACATGGAAACCCCTGACCTTGCCACAACATCTGTCATTACCAAACCCGATTACCGCCTTACCGCGGTTATAGTGGGTTTGTTGCTGCTGGCCTTGTTTAGCCATTTAAACCGCATACCGCTTAGGGCCGAGGAGCCTCGCCGCGCGCTGGTAGCACAGGAAATGAAGTTGTCGGGCAATTACATTGCACCAACCATAAACGGCGTATATTATTACAATAAACCGCCGTTGTACAACTGGCTGTTGTTGATGCTGTACCGGCTTTTGGGCAGTTCTGCCGAATGGGTGGTAAGGTTGCCGAGTGTATTGTCGGTATTGCTGCTGGGGTGGCTGCATTATTGGGTAATGCGGCGGCATACCGATGAAAAAACCGCCCTGCTTTCGGCCTTGTTTTACATGTGCAGCGCCGATATTTTGTTTTATTTTTCGCTGCTGGGCGAAATAGATTTGTTTTACACCCTGCTGGTATATGCGCAAGTAATAGCCATGTTTCATTTTTACCAAAGCAGACATTACGGGCGCATGTTTGCAGTATCGTATTTTTTTGCTGCGCTGGGCGTACTTACCAAAGGTTTGCCGTCTTTGCTGTTTCAGGCGTTTACCGGGCTGGCGTTGCTTGCAGCCGGCAGAAAATGGCGCCTGCTTTTCAGTTGGCAGCACCTGGCCGGAATGGCAGTGTTGTTACTCATTACCGGCGGTTATTTTTACCTGTATAACCTGCAAAACAATGTAAGCCTGTATTTTGCCAAATTGCTGAGTGAGTCAACCGAGCGCACGGTAATGGAAAAAGGGTGGGGTAAACAGGTGTTGTTTTTTTTGCAGTTTCCGGTAATTTTGCTCAAACTGTTGTCGCCTTTTGTAATACTGCTGCCCTTTACCTTGCATCGCAACATGTGGCAGGCCATAAAAACACAACCGGCGCTCCGGTTTTCGGGGTTGTTTATTGCGGCCAATATTTGGGTGTACTGGCTTTCGCCCGGCACCAAAGACCGCTATTTGTATATGTTTCTGCCTTTTTTCTTTACCCTGCTTGCGTATGCATGGATACATTTTGGCAACCTGTTGCCCCGGTTTAAAAAGGCAACAGGTTATATGCCGGGCATAATGGCCGCCATACTGGCATTGGCATCGGCGGCTACGGCAGTACTGCCACAAACCCAACCGGTGCCGTTTATTTTGGTTAAAGCGCTGCTTTTTACCCTGCTTTTTACCCTGATATGGTTTATATGGAGGCAACAAAAATTTGACAACCTGCTCCTGCTGGTTCTTTGCACCATTTTGTTGCGGATGGAATTTAATACAACCATAATACCATTGCAAATTCCGGTTTTTACCGCCGATGCAGCCCTGCCGCAGTTAGATAAAATACTGGAAATTACCAACCGCCAACCCGTTTACCTTGCCGGACACGCCCAAAACCTGCATGTTAAAACTTTTGCTTTGGGCGGTAAGCCGTTGGTTGAAACGGATATTATGCAGCCGCCGCCGCTGCTGTTTCGCATATCGTATTACCTTACCCGCGCTACGGGGCATATTGTGCAATATAGCCCAACAACCGAACCGGGTAAATTTTACTTAGCCGATGCCGCCTTTGCCGCCGAAAAAAAACTGCCCGTGTTGTATAGTTTTACCGAACCCCGAACACAAATTACCTATAGCCTGTGCCGGATAGAACCAAAATGAAAAATTGTAAAAAATAATTAACGAATATTGCAATTTGGGTTCAGGTACTGTTTAGGCGCTGTATTTCCGGGTGCAACCTTAGTTTGAGCTATATCAGCACTTAGAAGTTGTACAAAAAGTGAAATCAGTACTTATTGCTTGCAGATGAGCGCAAATTCCTTTGCAGGCTTTGCGCAAAGCTTTGCGTTCCTTGCGGTGAAATGAAAGGAATTTAGTTAAGAACAGCACCAACAAAGGTGCGACCTAAATAAGTACTAATATTTCATTCAAAAAGCACGCGAAACACAAGGCAAAAAGAAAACAATAGCCCCCAAAGTAGTCACAGATACTTTTCATACAGCCTTTTAAAATTTTCATAAACATATCATTTACTGTATTGATTGCAGTATCCCAACGTTACAACTTGGCATTTTTGGCTTGACCCGAAAATGCCAAAAAGCTGAGTTATTCTGAAAATGGGCCAATAATCTGTACTGCAGTCCAGGGTAGTTTAGACACCTGCCGGTTGCCCCCCAAAAAACAACCCGAGGTTAGAACGGCACAATGATTTATAGGCATGGTCTTTGCGTTTTTTTATGCTTTTATGCTACTTAAAACCTTTATTTAAAAGAGTTTTTGGTTGCTTTTGAAGCTAATGAGTATGCAAATATTTAAGCGGAGGCATTCTTTTTTACTGTTACAGTTGCCATTCCATCAACTTTTTTGGCTTTTATACGTACACCCCACTAAACACGCAGCCATAGTAACCGGCCGGGTGTTACCCTTCAATCCCCTGAAACTACAATTTTTCAAAGGCGGTGCATTTTAAGTGTGCTGCGGTTCTATTATTGGCATTAATAAAGTTGTTGAAAAAATGAAACATGTTTTATCGTTTTTCTTTCTGCTGATGATACAGGTAACAACGCTGGAGGCTCAAAATGCCATGTATGAGCAAATACCCGGTGCCGAGTATGCAGAAGGGGAGATGTTTGTAAAAATAAAGGAGGATGCACACAGGGTTTTACCCACCCTGAAACGAGGTGAAACGGTAAAAGAGGACTACCCTGTTTTGGGGCGGTTAATAAGCAGTTTTGGCATTGTGGAGGTAAGCCAACCGTTTACCTTGTTACAGACGCCGTTTTTCAAAAATATCTACAAAGTGCAATTTACCCAAACCGGTAAAACCCAGTTGCTTTGGCGTGAATTGAACAACCTTCCCGAAGTGGAATTTGCAGAGCGCGTACCTTTAGACCGCTTGCTCTATAACCCCAATGACCCCCTGGAAGACAACGGCGAACAGGCACACCTGAACCTCATTAATGCCTATGCTGCATGGGATATTACGCTGGGGTTAAACAGCATTGTAGTAGCAATTTGCGATGATGCGGTAAAAATCACCCACGAAGACCTGGCGCCCTGCATTTGGACCAACAATGCCGAAATACCCGATAACGGATTGGACGATGACAGCAACGGACTTATTGATGACTATAACGGATGGGATTTTGCCGATAACGACAAAGACCCCAATCCGCCGGGTACTGCCACGGCGGCTTCCTTTTCACACGGAACGCACTGTGCAGGCATTGCCGGTGCTGCAACCAACAATAATCTGGGACTGGCTTCCCTGGGCAGCGGAGTTAAAATTATGCCCATGAAGGCAACTGCAAATACTACCAACAATACGTCTATTATAACACATGGCTGGCAAGGCGTGGAATATGCCATACAAAAAAATGCCGATGTTATCAGTATTTCGTGGGGCAGCACTGCTTACTCCAGCGTGTATGAAAATTTGGTCACCTATGCCGTAAATCAGGGCATAGTAATAGTGGCGGCAGCGGGCAATTCCAACTCCGACCAGCCGCTGTACCCGGCGGCTTACGGGCCGGTTATTGCCGTTGCAGCCTGCGAAAACAACGGTGTAAAGTCAAGTTACTCCAACTATGGCGCCTGGATAGATATTACCGCTCCCGGCTCTATGATAAAAAGTTCGCTGGCAAGCGCCAACAATGCTTATGGCATAAAAAGCGGCACTTCTATGTCGGCGCCTTTGGTGTCGGGTTTGTGCGCCTTAATGTTATCGGGCAACCCCAATCTTACCCCTGCAGAGGTGTTGCAATGCCTGTCTAACTCGGCAACCAATATTAATTCGCTTAACCCGGGTTATAACGGCAAGTTGGGGGCAGGGTTAATAAATGCCCAGGCAGCCGTACAATGTGCCGCGCCCAATGCAGGGTGCATGGTTCCTTACAATTTACAGGCAACAGCCGTTACCGGAACCGGCGCCACCTTAACCTGGGGTGTTGTGCCCAATGCAAGTTCTTATACACTTAAATATAAACCGTCTAATATAGCCAACTGGACAACTGTTACTGCATCGGGTAACAACTATACCCTTACCGGTTTGTCGTCCTGCACTTCCTACGAATTTCAGGTAAGAAGCATTTGCAGCGGCAGTCAGCCTACCGAATTTTCGGCTTCGGGCAATTTTGGTACCGGCATTGCCACCCCGCTGAGTTATTGCACCGCCACGGCAAACAGTTGTGCAAGTGAGTGGATTGCACAGGTAGCACTCAACACCATGTTACACAACTCGCAGGGCAGTTCGGGGTATCAGGATAATACCTGCACCAACACTGCACTTACCATAGGCAGCGCTTACGCCCTGTTGCTTACACCGGGTTTTAGCGGCAGTTCCTTTAACGAATATTGGCGCGTATGGATTGACTATAATCAGGACGGCGATTTTACCGATGCAGGTGAGTTGGCGTTTGACCCGGGTATATTATCGGCCGGCACGGTAAACGGCAGCCTTACCATACCTGCCACCGCACTTGCCGGCACTACGCGTATGCGGGTTGCCATGAAATGGCTGGGCAACAACGATGTGGCTTTGCCCTTGCCCTGCACCAATTTTCAGTATGGCGAGGTGGAAGACTATACCATACAAATAAACCCGATGGCTGCAACTGCCTGCAATGCTCCGCAAAATGCAACCACACAGGTGGTAACGCACAACAGCGCCACGCTCAATTGGTCGGTTCCCGATGCGCCTTTTTCGGCACTCTATACGCTTCAGTACCGGCTTAACTCGCAAACCGCCTGGCAAACCATTACCAACATTGGCAACAGCAACCTGCCCTATACCATTACCGGGCTTAATAGTGGCAGCATTTACCAATACCGCATAGCTACCAATTGCGGAAACAACCAAACATCGGATTACTCGCCCACGGGCACCTTTACCACTGCCCTGCCACCCTGCGATACACCTTCGGGTATTACGGCATCGGGCATTACCAACACTTCTGTAAACATTAACTGGAGCAATGTATCCGGCGCCGCATCGTATGAAATACGCTATCGCCAGCAAGGCGCAACCGCCTGGCTTACCGTTTCGGCGGCAGCCAACAGCCAATCTCTTGCAGGCTTGGCGCCGGGTACTTCCTACGAATACCAGATTAGAACTCTTTGTGGCGGCAGCAACGCCGGCAACTATACCGTCACCTATACTTTTACCACTGTCAGCGGGTGCAGTATGCCGGCCGGTTTGGCTGCCTCCAACATTACCGGCAACAGCGTACAGATAACCTGGACTGCCCAACCCGGCGCTATTGCCTACACAGTACGATACCGCAAACAAACCAATTCGGCATGGACCAATGTGGGCGCAGCCACCGCCTCCATAACGCTTAACAGCCTGCTTGCCGAATCGGTGTATGAAGTAAAGGTAAAAACCATTTGCAGTTCCAACAGCAGCAGCTCTTATTCTGCTGCGCTTGCCTTTACCACTGCCGCCGCTAACTGTGCCGTACCATCGGGGTTAGGCGCAACCAATATCAGCGCTGTGGGCGCCACTTTGTCATGGGCAACGGTGCCGGGTGCCATTGCATATACGGTCAGGTATAAATTAACCACCCAAAGCGCCTGGACAGAGGTAAATTCCACCTCGGTTAATACTGTGGTAACGGCGTTGCAGTCGGGCAGCAGTTATGAGTTTCAGGTAAAAGCCAACTGTAGCAGTGCATTTTCGGGGTCTTACACTTTTACTACTCTGCCCGCGGCCGGGCCTTGTAGTGTTCCTGCCGGACTTACCTCATCGGGCATTACTGCTGCCACAGCCACCCTTAGCTGGACACCCGTTTCAGGCGCATCGGGTTATACGTTGCGCTATCGAAAATCGGGTATTTCTTCATGGTCGGTAACTTCGGCAGGTGTTTCGGCAGCTAAAACCATTAGCGGTCTTACTGCCAACAGCGTTTATGAATACCAGGTAAGAACCACCTGCAGCAGCGGCAACAGCAGCTACAGCGCCATAGCCACCTTTACCACCCTGCCCGCTGCCGGTGCTTGTGCCACCCCAACCGGACTTGGTGCAATTGGCATTACCCAAACACAGGCAACCCTTACCTGGGCTGCCGTAAGCGGCGTTCCTAATTACCAACTACAGTATGCCGTTGCCGGCGGTGCCTGGCAAACCCTTACCGTGGCTGCCAACAGCTATGTGCTTAACGGGTTGCTTGCCTGCACCAACTACAGTTTTAAGGTAAAAGCTATATGCAGCAGCAGCAGTTCGGGGGCATTTTCGGAGGTTGCCAACTTTATAACCCTTTGCACTGCGCCACCGGCCGGAACCGGCAGTATTTCGCTTACCTATTGCAACCTGCAGGGAAACAACGCCACCAACGAGTGGATTGCCGGTGTTCAAATAGGTGATTTAATTAATGCATCGGGCAGTAATGGCGGGTATGCCGATTTTACCGGACTTTCTGCCGACCTTACTGCCGGTACGGCTTACTCCATTACCCTTACACCTGGTTTTGCAGCACAGGCATACAACGAATATTGGCGTGTATGGATTGACCTGAACGCCGACGGCGATTTTGAAGACACAGGCGAACTGATGCTTGACCCGGGTAGCGCTACTAACAGCGCATTAACCGCTACCATAATTGTACCGGCAACGGCCACAGGCGGTGTAACCCGAATGCGCGTGGCCATGCGGTTTAAAAACCCAACCGGACCCTGCGGCGCTTACAGTTATGGCGAAACCGAAGATTATACTGTAAACATAATTACCGGTTCTACAGTGGAAGAAGTAATTTGGCCTGCACCGGCCATGCCCGATTGCAGCGCTTTGCAACTTTGGGCAGCTTTTGAGTATGCCGTAGAGGGTAAAACGGTTGCCTTTACCAACCAATCTGAAGGGGATTTTGGCCGCGTTTTCTGGAGTTTTGGCGATGGTAGTTTTTCGGAAGAAAAAAGCCCAATACACACTTTTTCCGAAACAGGAGATTATTTCTTTAACCTTACCATAGAAAATACCGCCACCGGCTGTACCGAACACTATGAAGGGTATGTGCATATTACCGGAGGAAATACCGGCACTTCATCGGGTTATCTGGGCGATGATTAACAAATGCCTTTTTTTGTTATAGCCGCTCGGGAGATTTCCTCAGTGTAGGTGGGAAATTAATTTTTTGTCAGAACTTAGCATTTCGGGTTATAAAACCGGCAAGGTTAAGCCCCGCGCAAGCAGAAACAGCTATATGCCACTGCTCAAGAACAGGTTTTACATTGTGGTTTTGCTGACCTGTTAGATGCAACTATGTAAATGGCTTCAGACATAGGAGTTTTCAGACACAAGACATAGGATGTTTTTAAAACATCCTATGTCTGAAGTTATACTTCCGCTGCGTTTTTTCCAATAGTGCCAGGTCTTGTTCACTTTTTTCAAAACATCCTATGTCTGAAGTACTTGGATTGCCCTGCGGGGTGTTGGGCAGTGTCTGTGCCATGTTTTACAGGATTTAATGATGAACCTGATTGTATTTGCCGAAAGATAGTAAAAAAATTATGCCGATGTTGTGCCTTATCCTAAAATTTCCTCTTTCCTAGCCCATACAGACGCACGGCCGTGCGTCTCTACCATAATTCATAATTCATAATTTCTGCTCCACCACCACCTTACCGCTTGCCACCGTTTGCCCCGATGCGGGCAACACTACCCGATAGTAGTAAATACCTGCCGGCAGCCATGCAAGAGCGAGGGGTGTTACCACCTCGCTCCGGTATTTTGCCCCGTTGGGGCTGTTTTGTAATAATCTTTATTATCTATTGTCCACTATCAAGACGCACAGGACAGGTACAGACGCACGGCCGTGCGCCCTATCATAATTCATAATTCATAATTCATAATTTCTACTCCACTACCACCTTACCGCTTGCCACCGTTTGCCCCGATGCGGGAAGCTGTACCCGATAGAAGTACAAACCCGGCGGCAGGT